>JAEUOM010000078.1 GCA_016788495.1 Accumulibacter sp.
TTACGCCATGCAGCGGCTGTTCGAGTTCTACCACAGCGTACCGCAGGCGATCAGGCAGGCGATCGAACCGATGTGCGCAGACGGCAGCCCCTTGCGCCGAATCCCCGGCCTGAAGCAGGCGACCGGCTACGTGCGTCACTCACGGGTGGAGCTGCCGGCCCGGCTGCAGAGTTTCAACCTGCTCATGCAACTCGATCCGACGCAGGTGCTCAGCGCCGATTTCCTGTCCGGGATCGATGTGCACGAACCGGCCCGACACATGCGGGCAATCTGGAACGAATGCCAGGCGCGCAGCCTGATCAACCGCATGCTGGCCTACGACTGGCGCTATACGCTCGCCGACAGCGACCTGCCGAAGGTCCGCGGGGCGGCGCAGATGGCCGGGATGCCGGTTGCCTACCCGCTGCTCAGCGATCGCCTGACCGACTTCTCGATGACTCTGCCACCCAACTGGAAACTTCGGCGCTTCAAGCTGCGCTGGTTCTTCAAGGAAGCCTTGCGCGGCTTCCTGCCCGACGAAATCATCAACAAGAAGAAGAAGGGCTTCGGACTGCCGTTCGGCGTGTGGACGACGCGCAATCCGCCGCTGCTCGAACTGGCCCGGGATTCTCTCGAAACGCTGGCCACACGGGGAATCGTCCGGCGCGACTTCGTCGATCGCCTGTTCGCCAGTTACCTGCCCGAACACCCGGGCTATTACGGGGAAATGGTGTGGATCCTGACGATGCTGGAGCAGTGGCTGCGGCGCCACGAGTAGCGACGAAGGCCAAGAACGGTATGAGCAGCCCCTGGAGAGCGAGTGGCGACCCAGGGCTGCATGCGGCCTCAACCATACTCTCTCAAGAGACAAGATCACAAGTATCTGTTTCTTATAGAACACCTTGCGCGCGATCCGCAGGCTTGCGACGCTCAGAGGACAGCTTGGATTTCTTAACCTTCATGAATCGCTTAGAATTCGACGTGCTCGCCAGCGAGGAGCGCTATGCCTCTTGACGGCCTTGGCGTTTCGCGACCGTCAAGGCGGGTGGCAGCGAGGAAGCTGCATCGTCATTCGTTGCCGCGTGGGTCGTTGCGACGGCGTTGCGTTCGGTGACGCGGTGGCGTGTGGCGAGATGACGATGGCACCTCTTGACGCAGCAACAACCAGCTTTGTGGCAGGCGCGGCGGGAGAGAACAGGTTGTCGCAAACGAGCGAAAGCAGATCAGTGCCGTCGCTGGGGATGGCACAGAATGGAAGATAAGCGGACGAGCAATACCGAACTGATCGGCAGCATTCTCGCCAGCGCGCGCTGGGTGGTGGTGATCCGGATCTGCGCACAGTCCTTCAGTTGGATCGTCGGCATCATCGTCGTGCGCTTCATCAGTCCTGTCGATTACGGGCTGAACGCGATGCTGGAAGCACCGCTGGAGTTGCTGATGCTGTTCAGTACCTTGGGGCTCGACGCCGCACTGGTTCGTTTGAGGAACATAGAACGGGACGAATTGCAAAGTGCTTTCGGCTGGCTGCTGCTGGTCAATGGCTTGCTGTTCCTCGCCTACTTCCTTGGCGGCGGCTTGCTGGCAGCTTATTTCCGGGAGCCATCGCTAGCGCCATTGGCGCAACTCTTGGCGTTCATCTTTGTCCTGGGACCGTTCAGAGTCATCCCCAACGCGCTGCTCAACCGGGATCTCAAGTTCAAGCTTATTGCCACCGTCGAATTGATCGCCAGCGTGGCCAGCGCAACCGTCACCCTGGCGTTGGCGATCATGGGCTTCGGCGTGCGAGCGCTGGTGCTTGGTGTGCTGACGAATCTGGTGCTTCAAGCGGCAATCCTGATGGTTCGTCAACCGTGGATCGTCAGGCCCAGACTTGGCTCCAACACCGCTCGCCGAATGATGAATTTCGGCGGCAAGGTCGCTTTGTTCAGAGCTCTCGCCCAACTGGCCGACAAGATGGTTAGCATTATCGCCGGTCCCGTCCTTGGTGCTGGCATCCTCGGCACCTACTCGGTGAGCATGGGCCTCGCACTGCTACCGCTGAGCAAGACCATGGCGATCATCAACCAGATCATGTTCCCGTCATTCTCGCGGCTCCAGGATGAGCCGCAGTTGGCGGGCTATTATCTAGAAAGATCGATCGGGGTGATGTCCATCGTGCTTTTTCCGGTAATGATCGGGATGGCGTGCCTCGCCGATGAATTCGTCGAGGTGGTGCTCGGTGAAGTGTGGGTCGCCGCCGTGATGCCGCTCGCCCTGTTGTCGCTGAGCATGCCCTTCAGGACGATCACCTCACTCTGCCGACCGGCCCTGATGGGCATGGGCCGCATCGATCTGAGCCTGAAGTCGGCGCAGCTGACGCTGCTGCTACTGGTTCCGCTGCTTCTGCTTGGCGTGCCTTACGGCCTGTTCGGGATGGTCGTCGCGTGTCTGGTCACAGAACCGACGGTGGCACTGGCCACCATCCAGCTGTGCAAGCGCGCGTTCGGCGTTTCCTTTGCCGGCATGTATCGCAGTCTGCGCCCGGCCATCGGTTCGACAGCGGTAATGGCCGCCTGTGTTCTGTGGTCGGCGACGGCGTTCGAGCAGTCGCCTGGCTGGCTGAAGCTGGCCGGCAAAGTCGGCGTTGGAGCGGCCGTCTATCTGCTGGTGCTGAGACTCGTTTTCGTCGAGCAGTTCCACGCGGCGCTGGCCTTGCTGACCGGCAGGCAACGCAACGAGATGCTGAATCGCTAGGCGGCATCGCGTGCATCGCCGGGAGATTTTGCAAGAGCCGTTGCGGGAGCGCGCGCCGTGCAGTGGTCAAAATACCCGATCGCCGAGTGGCCATCGACTGACAACCGTTTTCTTGCACCACGAGAGGCAACCATGAATAGCGAACTGCATTTTCTGAAAGAGTTCACATACCAGAAGGCGAGCGGAGTATATACCGCCGCAAAAGACGGTTCGGGTGGCGAGGAGTTCGCCTACAGCGATGGCGACGTCGCCGAGGAGTACGTCTTCAGCTGCATACGCGACGCCGGTGACGTCTCGGACAACTCGCCGGAACTCGTCCGCTGGGCCCGCGACTGGAGCTCCTACTACCATCTCGCTGCCGGACGCGCCAACCACATCAGGGTTCTCGACCTGCCACGCGAGCTTTCGGTCCTCGAACTCGGCTCTGGGTGCGGCGCCGTGTCGCGCTATCTCGGCGAGCATCACCGGGAGGTTCACTGCGTCGAAGGCAGCCCCAGACGGGCGGCGATCACACGCGCACGCTGTCGCGGACTGGACAACGTCAAGGTCTACTGTGCCGACTTCAGGAAACTGTTACTCGAGGCGGAGTACGACATGGTGTTGTTGAACGGCGTCCTGGAGTACGCGCCCGTCTTCTTCGCTGCCGAGGGCCGCAGCCCAGGCGACGCAACGGCCGTGCTGCTCGCCTTGGCGAAGTCAGCGCTGCGCAAGAACGGCATCCTGTTGATCGCCATCGAGAACAAGATTGGGCTGAAGTACTGGTGCGGGGCAAGCGAAGACCACACCGGCCGGCTGTTCGACGGAATTCATGGCTACCCGACACCTGGTACGGCCCGAACCTACTCCAAGCGCGAGTTGAGCCAAGTGCTGGATGGCTCGGGTTTTGGTTTTCGCAAGTTCTACTCGTGCTTCCCTGACTACAAGTTCCCGACCAGTGTTCTGGTCGACGACCATGGCGCACATCGCGGCGTCTTCATCCACAACTGGATCGAGTACCCTGCCGAGAATCCCGGACTGGATCGCAGCTATCTGGTCCACGAAGGCCTTGCCGCACGCTCGCTCGCTGACGCCGGACTGATTCACGAATTCGCCAACTCGTTTCTGGTCGTCGCCTCCGAACACGAGCCTGCCGGCTTCGATAGCACGATCAAGCCGGAATGGCTGGCATCGAAGATATCGGTCGCCAACAGAGATCGGACTGTGCACTGCGTTACGAAATTCTTCCCGAAGACGAAGACGATCGAAAAGACCCTGATCGATTACAACAGTAGCGATCGCAGGGACACCAAAGCCCTGGGCCATGCCGTCGAGACGGCCAAGTGGATCTCCGGAAACCTGCTCAGCTGGGAGGTGGCCGAAGCGGTAATGTCCAAGCACTTTCGCAGTGCCCTGTTGCTGGTGGTCGCCGAGTACCACGAGGAGTTGCTGAAGAGCTTTGCCACAGGCGCCAACGACGACCAAGGCTATCCGCTGCTGCGCGGTGAATGCTTCGACTTCATCATGGGAAACATCATCAGAACCGCGGCAGGACTCGAGGGCATTGATAACGAATGGAAGATGGATCGCCCCTTGCCAGTCGACTACCTGCTCTATCGATCGCTTTCCTACGATGTTCTCGGCCGCAACGGGCGCTGGCTCTGCCACAACGTTCCCGACGCCGACAGCTTCGTGATCGCCATGGTGCGCAGCCTTTATCCCGGCTATGACGAGCAGCGCCAAGCGCGGAATCGATCACTGGAAAGCACCATCCTGAGCGAGATTCGTGGCGAACTGGGTGGCACGAAGTGGCTTTCTGCCGAGGACGGTATGGCGCCGTGGAAGCGGGGCGTCAGGAAGATGGCGCGCAAGGTGCCGGCGGGTCTCAGGGCTAGGATCGTTGGCTTGTCTGGGGCAATCAACGAGAAGCTGCGGATCCTATTCGCCCAGTCCTCCTAGTCGTAATCCTTCACACCCGCTTGAGAAAAGGTCACTTCTCAATTGAGCTTCCCTCTGTGTTACGTCTTCCAAAGAGCGGGTTTCATGCTACCAGTTTTTCCTGATGCTGCTGGCTGACCCAGTATTCCGGGAACTGGATCGGCGACCGGTAACCGAGGGTCGAATGCTGCCGCCTCCGGTTGTAGAGTTCCATCTATTCCGGCGTCACCGCTTGGCCGCCGGCGCGACTGAGCTTGCCCGCCGGCGCCTTGACCCAGTTGCGCAAGGTCTGCTCAACCAGCCCCAGTTCCTTCGCCACTCCCGCCAGGGGCTGCCCGTCCTGCACCCGCTTTGATCGCCAGTTCCTTGAATTTCAGCGTGTATGCCTGCTTCGGTATCTTCATTCTCTTGCCTTCCAAAGTGACGTCATCGTATGTCACCCTTGGAAGACGAAATTCCGGGGGAACCTCATTTCTACGCTTACCACTTTGGCCGCCACCCAGCGAGGGCAGCGACAAGTTGCACCATGTATTTCATTGCAGCAGGATTCTTCGACCACGCCTTGGCCAGCGATCTTGCAGCGACCGAACAATTCCCTGCCTTCAGTTGATGATAAGCAAAATCTGCATGATAACTGGCAATCTTTTTGTTAAATTCACCCCTTTTAACGCAACGACCGTCTACACTGCATAATCCCCACACTTGACTTGCCTTGATCAAGAGCTCTGTCCTGTAGTCGAACATACGTACTACTCGGTTACCCTGATGCGGATGCTGCCGGTAGAGGGTACTCGGCTTTTGCTGTTTTAGGAATTGGTATTTGCGTGAAATCCTCAGCCATAAATCCCAGTCTTCACTGTAGGGCAGATTTATGTCGAAGTTGCCGCAGCGCTCAAACACTTCGCGGCGAAACATGCCCGTGCTGGTGAGCAGCCAGCAATCGAGCAAGAACTGGTGGTAAATCCAGCCAGACAGATCCGGATCGATCCCGTCCGAAAACTCGGCCAAATCGAAACTGGCCGGTTCAGGGTATCGTCCATTTGCATCGGCGTCCCAAAGGATGAATGCGCTGTACACAACACCAGCTTCCGGATGCGCCTGAAGCAAAGCCACCTGTTGTTCCAGCTTATGCGGAAACCAGTAGTCGTCATGATCCATCAGACAGATGTATTGCCCGACCGCTTCGCTGATGCCGCGGTTGCGTGCGGCGCACACACGGGCGTTATCCTGGGTCACAAGCCGCACGGGCGCGCCGAATGAAGCAACTATCTCCCGCGTGCGATCGGTCGAGCCATCGTCAACAACGATGAGCTCGATGTCCTTGTATGACTGGTTCAGGACGCTTGTGACCGTCTCCAAGATATAAACATCGCAGTTGTAGGACGGGATGATAACCGATACCATGGGATTGCTTATTTCCATTTCTCTCAAATGACCAACTTAGACAAGAAAACGTAATCATTCACGCCCCTTCACGGTTGCCGGGATGGCGGGGATCGTGGGGAGCTGGAAGCCTCTGCGACCGGCGCCGATGACGGTGCCGAGGTACTGCCTGGCGGATGCGCCGCGACGGGTGCGGGTTTCGGTGAGTCTGGAGAGGAAAAAGGACGGCACGGGAACCCCCATTCAGAGCGTGTGCCGCGGCTGATGTGCCGAGAAATCACCCACTGCCGCAGCACTTGTTCGGCGCCGTCGTCGGCAAGCGG
>JAEUOM010000102.1 GCA_016788495.1 Accumulibacter sp.
ACCAGCGTCCTCGGTCCGGCGCGCAGACACAGCGAGGACGTTTCCGGCCGGCCGGCAATCTGCGCCGCGGTTTCCGCGTCGCGGCACTCGATCAACAGGGCGCTGCACAGCGTCTTCAGCGCCTTGCCATTGTGCTCGCAGAGCGCGATGAACGATTCGATCGGCTCGGGCAGCGGCGAGCCACCGGTGCTCTCGAGAAAGCCCTTCAGTTCGGCAATGTCGTGGCCTTTTTCGATCGCGGACAGCGAATTCTCGCGGTCGAGCCGCCAGGTCCCAGGCTGCACCGGGACTGCCCAGTTGTCGAGCAGCAGCGCTTCCTCGGCCGCCAGGGCACCATCCACGACGTCGATGTAAAGCCCGGGGGAGAACGACAGGGCGACGCTGCTGACGACGGCGGGCGGCTGGTAGGCCGGCTCGCGACCCAGCAGGTACGCTCCGAGCGGCGTCAGACGAAAGGCGTTGAGGCCGTCGTAACGGCTCAGGAACGACAGATCGTCGGTACCCCACAGGGCACCATGGTCCGAGCGCGCCGCGGCGGGATGCACGTAGGCGACGTCCAGCACGCCGAGCGTTGCCGCGTACTCGAACAGGAAGGCAAGGATGTAGCGATCCTGCAGGATGTTCCAGCCGCCCGATCCGGCATGACCGAGGCTGCCATACTGGCGGTCACAGACGTAGAGCTTCCAGGCATCGTGGGCCACCGCAAAGACGCGATCGGTCGCCCGCATGAAGCGCGAGAATTCATCGACGCTGATCCAGCGGCCGATCGGGCACGCCTGCAAGGTCGCTTCAATGGCCGCCCGCCGGGGAGCGACGGCGGTCATCACCCGCCCCTTGGAGTTCTGTCCCTTGATCTCGTCGACGCGGCTGAATTCGTCGAGCAGGGTGGATTTCAGCCACTTCTGCCATAGCCCGCGCAGCACTTGTGCCGGCGGCGTGCCGAGAGCCTTGACGCCGGCCGGGCTGAGTTGCAGGCGGCCGGCCACGCCAACCGCCAGACCGCCGCCCTGCAGCAGCATGGGCCAGGCAAAGGCCTTGATCGGGCCGATTTCCTGGTCCCACTCGTGCTGCTTCACTTCCTCGGGGTAGTAGTCGCCAGCCGCCAGCTTTTCGCCGAGCAGGCGCTGCGTGGCAGCGCCCGGCAGCGCCGTCTTGTCGCTGACCTGCACGCGCGCCTGCTCGACGGTGCGCAACATGATGACGACTTCCTGCAAGGCTTCGCGTTCGGTCAGGCGGACAATCTGGCGCGGGTTTTCCGGCAGGGCTTCCGAGCTCTCGATGGCTGGCGGTGCGGGCGGCGGCACGAACGCCTGCAGGCGGGGCCGCAGGTCGGTCGGCACCACGTAGCGCGCCTCATCCGGTGCGTACTGGATGAACAGGCACAAGGCCGTCCGCTTGCCTGCCGAATAGCCGTACGATTTCGCCGTGGCGACGTGAAAGTCCGGTGCGCGCTGGTACTTGGCGCGAAACCGCCGGTCGGAATACTCGCCGAGCGGGTGATGCGCCGCTTCGGCGACGGCAGCCTGCTGCGTCTCGTCAAGCCGCGCCCAGACTGCCTTCAGCTCAGGACCGAGCATGGCGACGACGATTCGCTCGATCAGGTCATCCTTGCGTGCGCTGCTTGCGCCGCCCTGCAGGTAGCCCACCAGATCCTTCAACTCCGGTACGGTCAGGCATCCCAGGGTTTCTTTCAGAGTCATCGACATGTTCAGTTCCCTGGTAACGAAAGCGAGATCCTTCGTTCAGTCATCAGAGTTTGTGAATGAATCCACTGCGCGACCGACCTGCGGCGTTGCTCAGTCGCCGGCGCCGGCGCGCACGTCGAACTCGACCTTCCAGCGCTGCGCCCCGTCGTGCGGCAGAGCCTCGAGCTCGAGCGTGCCGGCTTCGGTGACGCGCGCGTGCAGGCGGACGCGCACCACCTCACCGGCGGCGCGGCCGTCGGCCGGCAGCGTCGTCTGGATCTCGTCGAGTTCCTGCAGTTCGTCGGGCTCCCATTCGTCGAGCAGCGTGCCGACGTGGTCCTGGCGGCGCACCGACGAGCCGAAGAAGCGGAAGCGCACCTGCTCGCCGACGACCAGCCCGAACTCCATTGCCGGCAGCGCGGCCTCGCTCCCTTCCTCCATGCCGAAGGGCGCCAGGCAGAGTGCCTGCACCGGTGGTTCCATGCCGGGAACGGCGGGCATCACCGATTCGACGGCGACATAGTAGGCGCGCGCCGTGCCGCCGCGGATGCGGACTCCCTGGCCGCGCCGGACGTAGCCATAGTAGGCGGCGCCGCGGGCGACGGCGAGGTCGAGGTCGGCGCCCGCGAGCAGGCGTGCCGCTGCTGCGCCCTCGGCGGCGAGCCAGGAGTTGATGGTCGCCAGGGTGCGTTCAGAGAGCAGCGCCGACTTGAAGACGCCACCGTTGAAGAGGACGGCGGTCGGATGCAGGAAGCTGGCGTCGGCCGGCAAGCGGCTGCTGAAGCCCTCGAGGTCGGCGGTTGCCGCCACCTGGCGGGCGAGGAAGGCGGCGAGGTGGCGGGTGACGGCAGCATCCTGCGCGTACGGCAGGCCGAGCTGCGTCAGGCCGCCACGGCCGCGGCCCTGCGGCCGGTCGCCGATCGCCGCCGGCGGGAAGAAGCCGTCGATCAGGGTCGCGCTCAGCTCGTCCCGCGTCAGCTCGCTGCGCAGCGAACCGCCGATCAGCCGCGCGCCACGGCTGGCGATGACCAGCGGCACCGACGCCAGCCCGGGATCGCCGAGCAGCGCTTCCTTCGCCGTACGGCAGGCGTGCGTCAGCGCGCGCAATTGCCAGGCGTCGAGCTTGCTGCCGTGTGCCGCCAGCTTGCCGGCAACCGCGTAAGCAAGCGCCAGATCCATGTTGTCGCCGCCGAGCAGAATGTGCTCGCCGACGGCGACGCGGTGCAGCTCGAGGTTGCCGTCGCGCTCGATGACGGCGATCAGCGAGAAGTCGCTGGTGCCGCCGCCGACGTCGACGACGAGGATGATGTCCCCGGGCTGCACCTGCTTGCGCCAGCCGCCGCTGCTCTTCTCGATCCAGCTGTAGAGTGCCGCCTGCGGTTCCTCGAGCAGGATCATCCGCTCGCAGCCGGCGGCGCGCGCCGCCTCGGCAGTCAGCTCACGGGCGGCGGGATCGAAGGAGGCGGGGATGGTGACGACGACTTCCTGCTCGACGAAGGGCGCCTCGGGCTGCGCCTGGTCCCAGGCGGCGCGCAGATGGGCGAGGTAGCGCAGCGAGGCCGTGAGCGGCGACAGCCGCTCAACTTCCGGCGGCGCGTCGTTCGGCAGGATGGCGGCGCGGCGGTCGACGCCGGCGTGGCAAAGCCAGCTCTTGGCGCTCGACACCAGACGGATCGGCGTCGCTGCGCCCCGGCTGCGCGCCATTTCGCCGACGGCATAATCCTGCTCGGCAGTCCACGGCAGGCTGAGATCGCCGCTGGCGAGTTCGCTGGCGTGCGGCAGGTAGATGAACGAGGGCAGCAGTCCGAGCGACTCGACCGAGCCGGGCGCGGTGAGCTGCGGGATCGGCAGCACCTGCTGGCTGACCTGCTCGCCGTCACAGGCTGCGAGGTCCACATAGGACAGGGCGCAGTGGGTGGTGCCGAGGTCGATGCCGATGGAGAAGGCAGGTTGGCTCACAGTTCCACCTCCGCCGCGGCAACGATGCGCAGGTCGTGGCCGCTCGCCAGTTGCGGCAGCCGCGTTTCGCGCACCCGCCAGCCACGATGCGTCAGGCTGCCGGTGAACGGCGGCTCGCCGACGACGTTGCCGGTGACCCGGATCGCCGCTGCGTCGAATCCCGCCGGCAGCGTCAGTCGGCTGCCTTCGGGCTCGTCGCGCACCGGCTCGATGCTGAAGTTCTCGCGCAGGACCTTGCGGCAGCCTTCATGCACGACGCGCGCCGCGGCACCGATGTCGGCGTCGCCGTAGGCGGCGACATCCTCCTGGATGAAGTCGATGAAGCGCGCTTCGCGCTGCAGCAGCCCGAGGAGCTGCAGCGCGCCGTCGGGCGTCGCGGCGAGCAGCGGCGGTGGCGCCGGTCTGGCCGCGGGGGCAGGCGGGGCCGCCGGCGCCGCTGGCTCGCGGCGCTGCTCGCCGCGGCGCAAGGCCTGGATGCGGGCAGCGAGGTCGCCGTCGGCAAGGATGGCGAAGAAGGTGCCGAAGGCAATCGAGATTCTGCTCAACAAGGATGGGTTGGCTGCTTTCATCGATGATTCCTGGTGTCTGCCGCGCTCGCGGCGCGGGCGGGTGTTCTCGGGTCCGGTCACGGCCTTGCCGTGGCTGCCGGGCGGGTCCGGCGCCGCCCGGCTGACGACGGGGAGGGGTCAGGAGGCCGCAGGCGTGCGCATGGTAGCGATGGCCGGGGTGAGACGCAACGCCGACCGGCGGGCGGCAGCAGGCCTGATGGCAAGCCGCAGGCGCTGCGACGGGCGCGTCTGTTGCGGCGCAATATAAACCATTTTGCCGATTTCCGGTAGCGCGGCAGCGCTCCGGCCCGCTGCCACGTGCACGACGCTGACGGCACGGGAGCGGGCCCCGGGATTTCGGACAGCCGGATGAGTGGTGGCCTTGCCCCCACCAATGGCTGCGGAAGCAGCCACAACAGGATTCGGATGGCAAGCTGGAGTGGTCAGCCCGGCGGCTGCGATCGCCGCCATGATCTTCGCCCGGAAGATCCTGGCCAAGGCCTCGTGCTTGAACAAATCGCCGCTCGCGGTCTTGCCGGGTCGTCTGGTCCGCCATCGCTGGCGCGCGGCATCCACCGCGGCGGTCGAGTGGCTGTTGCGCTGGATCGCTGGTACCATCCGCCGCTGCACCCTGGCCGACCGCGGTCGGCTGGCGGCACCTGCCGGCTGCGCGCGCGCCGGGGTTTCCGGGAACGTTCATCCTCGAGGTGGCTGCACGATGCGCGATCGCTGCTTGTTTCCTTCTGCTCTCATCCTTTCCCGTTCGTATTGACGTGACGCGTTCGGCGGTCGGCAACTCGGCCCTCATGCACAGTTTCCTCTTCCTCGCAGCGCTGCTGCTCTCCCTGCCTGCCCTGGCTGTCGTGCCCACCTTGCGCGCACCGCAGGACGTGCGTGCGTTGCTCGAAAGCCACCTCGAGATCGGCGACGTCGCCGATCAGCCGGCCGAGGTCGCTCTGGCGCGCCGCATCCAGCGTGAGGTGGAGAAACTGCTGGCCACTGAGGGTTATTTCTCACCGCGCGTCAGCCTGCGCCGCGACGGCGAGGAACTTCTCCTCGAGGTCGATCCCGGGGGGCGTGCGCTGATCGGCAGCGTGCGCGTCGACATCCATGGTGAGGTCGACGCGGCACGCCGGCAGGAACTGGTCGACGGCTGGAAGCTGAAGGTCGGACGGCCCTTCCGCCAAGCCGACTGGGACGAGGCCAAGGACTCGCTGCTCGCCGGCCTGCTGGCGGTCGACCATGCCGGTGCGCGGCTGCAGGAGAGCAGTGCCGAAGTCGATCCGGAGGCGCTGCGGGTCGAGCTGCTGGTGGTTGCCGAAGCGGGACCGCGCTATCGTTTCGGCGAGCTGCAGATCAGCGGCCTGCAGCGTTACGATCCCAGTCTGGTGGCGCGCTTCAACCGCAGCGTCAGGCCGGGCGACGCGTATCGCGAGGATCAGTTGCTGGCCCTGCAGGTGGCGCTGCAGAGTACGCCCTACTTTTCGTCGGTGAGCGTCTCCTTGCAGCGCAGCGCTGCCGATGGCGAAGCCGCCGCCGCCAACGACGGCTGGGTGACGGCAGCGGTACTCTTGCAGCTGCGCGAGCGCGCGCCGTACCAGGTGACTCTCGGCGTCGGCTACAGCACCAACACTGGTGCGCGTGTCGAGGCTGCCTACCGCAATAGCGATTTCCTCGACCGCGCCTGGCAGCTGCAGACTGGCGTCCGCATCGAGCAGTTGCGCCAGTCGGGTTTTGCCGACGTCTTCTTCCCGCCGGACGAGCAGCAGCGGCGTGATGGCGTCGGCACGGTCGTCGAGCACTCGGATATCGAGAATCTGGACCTCAAGCGCTTCGCCGTCGGCGCGATGCGGGTGCAGAAGCTTGGCAGTATCGAACAGCAGCTGGGCATCAACTGGCAGAGCGAGCGGCAGGCGCCGCAGGGAGCGCCGGCGACGACCAACCAAGCTTTGACCTTGCAGGGCGGCTGGACCTGGCGGCATGCGGTCGACCCGCTCGATCCGGCCGAGGGGCTGTCGCTGCAGTTCCAGATCGGTGGCGGCAGCAAGCATCTGCTTTCCGACCAGAGCTTCGTGCGCACCTATCTGCGCTACAGTCACGGTGTGCCGCTCGGCGCCAGCGACGCGCTGCTCTTTCGGGGCGAACTCGGAGTGACCTTCGCCGAGTCGTCGCAGGGAATTCCGCAGGATTTCCTCTTCCGCACCGGTGGCAGCAACTCGGTGCGCGGCTACCCCTACCTCAGCCTCGGCGTGCCGCAGGGCTCGGCGATCGTCGGCGGGCGCTACCTGGTGACGCTGAGTGGCGAGTATACGCACTGGCTCACTCCCACCTGGGGGGCGGCCGTCTTCGTCGATGCCGGCAACGCTGTCGACGATCTGCAGGAGATGAGTCTGGCGGTCGGTTACGGCGTCGGCGCGCGCTGGCGCAGTCCGGCCGGCCCGCTCGGCATCGATGTCGCCTACGGCCAGCGTGATGGCTCGCTGCGACTCGATTTTTCGCTGGCGATCCCGTTTTGAACGGAGTGCAGGGAGATGCGACGATGAGCCGGGAGAGCAGCGTGCCGCCGCCTGCCGCGGCGTCAGCGACCGATGCACCGCCGCCGCGCCGGCGGCGGTGGTGGCTGGCGGTGCTGGCGGTATCGCTGAGCGTGCTGATCGCGGGCGGCGCCGCGCTGCTGGGCAGCGAGAGCGGGCTGCGCTTGAGCTGCCTGCTGCTCGAGCGGCTCGCTGCCGGGCAGCTCGTCATCGCCACGCCCAGCGGCACCCTGGCTTCGTCGTTCTTGCTGCGGTCGCTGCACTGGCGCAGTGAGACGCTCGACGTCCAGGTGCAGGAGCTTCAGGTCGACTGGCGCCCGGCCGAGTTGCTGCGCGGTCGTCTGGCCGTCGGCCGCATTGCGGCCGACCGGCTGCGCGTCTCGCAGATGGCGAACGATGACCCGGTCGTCCTGCCCGAGAGCCTCGAACTGCCACTGGCGGTGGCCATCGAGCGACTCGAGATCGCTGTCGTCGAGGTCGGCGACCACGCCCATCCCGATGGCGCGGCGGCAACGATCGCCGAGTCGCTGGCGGCCGAGCTGACGAGCGATGGTGCGTTGCATCGTCTGCTCGACCTGCGTGCCCGGGTCGCCGGTCTGGCGCTGAGCGGCGACGCTTCGCTGGCGGCGGCGAAACCGTTCGCACTCATCGCCCGGGCCGCCATCGAGGGTGAAGCGGGCGGCCGCGCCCTGGCCTTCGACCTCGCCGCCGAGGGCCGGCTGGAGGAGTTTGCCGTGCACGGTAGGGCGCGACCGCTGGCCGCGGCGCCGGCCGACGGCTTCGTTGGCGAAGTCGACGCCCGCATCCTGCCCTTCGCGCCGCAGGTGCTCGGCGAGGCGGTGGCGCGGCTGTCTGGCGTCGATCCGGCGGCATGGGTAGCCGGCGCGCCGCGTGCCGACCTCGAACTGCGCTTCGAACTGCGGCCGCTTGGCGACTCGCCGACCGCGCTGAGCGGCCGACTGCAGGCGGTGAACCATCGCCCGGGGACGATCGATCGCCAGCTGCTGCCGGTCGAGTCGCTGACCGCCGGCTTGGCACTGGCTGCCGACACACTGGAGCTCGGCGACATCGATCTGCGCCTCGCAGGCGGCGGCCGGCTGCGCGGCAGCGGCGCGCTGCGTGCGTCCGAGCTCTCGCTGCGGCTCGCCGCCAGCGCGGTCGATGCCGGCGCGCTCTACGCCGGCCTGCAACCAACTCGCCTCGCCGGACCGTTGCGTGCCACGCTCGGGCTACACCGGCAGGTGCTCGAGGGCGAGCTGCGCGATCCGCGCTTCGTGCTCGAGAGCAGCCTGGCGATCGACCCCGAGCAGGTGGCCGTCGATCGGCTGCGCCTCGCGAGCGGCGACGCAGAGCTTGTGGCCAGCGGCAAGGTGGCGCTCACCGGCAATGGCCGCTTCGAGCTCAAGGGACAGCTCAGGGACTTCGATCCCCACCGCTTTCTTGCCAGCCTGCCGACTGCCCGTCTCAATGCCGAAGTTTCTGCCCGCGGCAGCAGCAGGCCGCAGCTCAGCCTCGGGCTTGCCTTCCAGTTGCGCAACAGTCGCCTGGCCGGTGAGGCGCTGGCCGGCGGCGGCGAGATCGATCTGGCGCCGGACCACCTGCGCCGGGCCGATGTCGAACTGAGCGCCGGCGGCAACCGGCTGCTGGCGAAGGGCGCTTTTGGGGCGCCGGGCGAGCGGCTGCGGCTGAGCATCGCGGCCCCGCGGCTCGATCCGCTTGGTCCGACCGGCGACCTTGCGGGCGAGATCGTCGTCGGCGGCAGCTTCAGCGCACCGGAAATCTCCGCCACGCTGCAGTCGACCCGCCTGGCGCTGCGCGGCTTCGGCCAGTTGCGCGGACTCGATCTCGCCGGCGGCCTCGCCGGCGGCGATCAGGGCGCCGTCAACGCGAAGCTGCGACTGGCCGGCCTCGATCTCGCCGGTGGCGACACAGTCGTCACGGCGTTGCAGCTCGAAGTCGACGGTGTGCGCAGCCGGCATCAGCTGCGCGGAGGTTTCGAGCTTGCCGGTCGGCGCGCCGTCGAGTTGCTGCTCGCCGGCGGCTTCAAGCCGAAGAGCCCGGCACCGGTCTGGGTCGGCGCGCTGCAGGAGGCCAGCCTGTCGCAGGCGGGCGGCCGGCAGCCGCCCTTCGTCCGTCTCGCTGCGGCGATGCCGCTGCAGCTTGCGGCGGGCCGTGTCGCTGCCGGGCCGGCCGAGGTCGTCGGCGCCGACTGGTCGGCGCGGCTGCAACGTGCGAGCTACGACGCTGGCGTCTGGCAGACCGCCGGCAGCCTGCGGGCCTTGCCGGTGGCCGCGACGCTGGCCGAATTCCCGGAGGTGTTCGCCGCCGTGGCGGCGGTGGTGAAGGGCAACGGCGAGCCCCTGCGCATCAACGGCGAGTGGGATCTCGGCAACGCCGGCCGTGCGCTGAGTGCGCCGGCGGCGGGCAGGCGCTTGCCGAGCGGCAGCCTGCGGCTGTGGCGCGACCGCGGCGACCTCTCTGTCGGCGCATTGGCGCTCGGCCTCGAGGAGGGCAGTCTCAGTCTGCAGGCGGCTGACGGCAAGCTTGACGGGCGCCTGCAACTGCGCGGCAAGCGGCTGGGCGAGGTGAGCGGCGAACTCGGTGCGACGAGTTCCGCCGACACCCTGATCAACCGGCTGGCACCCTGGCGCGGGCGTCTGCGACTGAACATGCCGGACATCGCGTGGCTGGGGCCGCTGCTCGGTGCCGGCTGGCAGGTGGGCGGCCAGTTGGCGGGCGAGGCGCGGCTCGATGGCAGCCCGGCGCAGCCGCGCATCAGCGGCGATTGGCGTGGCGAAGGGCTGGCAGTACGGGCGCTCGACCAGGGCATGCGTCTCGAACGTGGCAGACTGTTGCTCGAACTGGCGGTCGGAGCCGACGGCCAGCAGCGGTTGCACGTCAGGGAACTGAGTTTCGAGAGCGAGCAGCAGCCGATGCCGCGCGTGCTGGCCCTCGCTCCGGGAACCGATGTTGCTGCCCTCAGCGGCCGACCGGGACGGGTCGAGGCCAGCGGCGAGCTGCGTTTCGGCAGCAACGACGGCGTTCTCAACGTCCGTGCCGAGCGCCTCGGCGTGACGCAGCGCGCCGACCAGTGGACCCTGCTTTCCGGTGCCGCCGAGCTGAAACTGGCGGCCGGCATGCTCGACATCGCCGGCAAGATCCGTTTCGACGCCGGTTACTGGCAACTGGCGAAGGCGGGCGCGCCGCAGTTGTCGGACGACGTCGTCGTCAGGCGCGCCGGTGGCGCGGCGAAGAAGGATGCGGCGGCGATCCGGCTGCTGTCGATCGACGTCGAGGCGGACCTCGGGCGCAACTTCCATTTCCGTGGTGCCGGTGTCGAGAGCCGGCTCGTCGGTACGGTGCGGATTCAGTCGGACGGAACGGGGATGCCGCGGGCAACCGGGTCGATCCGCACCCGCGATGGCCTCTTCGACGCCTACGGGCAGAAGCTCGAGATCGAGCGTGGCATCCTGAATTTTCACGGCCTGATCGACAACCCGGGGCTCAACATTCGCGCGGTTCGGGCGAACCTTCCGGTCGAGGCCGGCGTCGAGGTGACCGGCACGGCCAAGCGGCCGCTCGTCCGCCTGGTTTCCGACCCGGAGGTTCCGGACGCCGAAAAGCTGTCCTGGCTGGTACTCGGGCACGGTCCGGATCAGCAGGGCGGCAAGGATTCGTCGGTGCTGCTGGCGGCGGCGCAGACCATCCTCGGCGGCCAGGACGGCGGGCCACTGAAGGCCGTACAGCGGCAACTGGGAATCGACGAGTTCGGCATCAGTTCGGGGACGCTGAGTGGCTCCGGGCGCCCGTTGAGCAGCCGGGTTGCCAGCAGCAGCGGCTTCGGCAGCAGCGACACGACCACCGACCAGATCATCAGCATCGGCAAGCGACTGTCGTCGACGATGGTGATCAGCTACGACCAGTCGCTCAGCAACGCCGGCAGCGTCGTCAAGCTGACCGTCAACCTCGGCAGGAACTTCTCGCTGATCGGTCGCGCCGGTTCGGATACCGGGATCGACCTGCTCTGGAACTATCGCTTCGGGCATTAGTCGCCGGCACCGCTGGCGGCGCGCTGCAGGCGGTCGGCGATCGCCGACCAGGCGGCGGTCGATGGCACGTCCTCGACGAGGATCAGGTCGGCACCCGAGTGGTCGAGCTGGCGCAGCGCGGTGCGCGCGCGCGTAGTCTTCGGCGGCGACTGGCAGGCGGGCGGCGTTCGGGCGCGGCGGCCGTTCCCGCCACCCGCCCGAACGCAGCTTGCGCCATCGCACTGCGGCCGCTTGGCGACTTGGCCGCAACTCAAGCGTGACCGTGCGCCGGGCACTTTGCAGCCGGCCAGCGTCGCGCGCGGACTTCGCCGCACCCCTGAACGGGGCATTTTTTGCCCATGACCTCGCTCGTGCCCGGCGTGGACCATGCCGGCACGACTTCGTCTCGGTTATCATCAACCCGTAGGCGTGATGTTGGATGCGACCTACTGTGCTCGTTGGGAGCGATTTGACGCGGATACCAGACTGGGGGAATCAAATGAAAGGTTTGCTGTTCTGTACGTTGCTGTTGGCTGGCTCGGCGGCGTTTGCCGCAGACGACGAAGCGGCTCTGAAGAAGCGGATGCACGAGGCATGTGCGCCGCTGTTCGCTGCGGGAGGCGCTTGCGCCGATCTGGCCAAGGGAACTCGCCGGTGCACGCGGGAGAATCTGAGCAAAGGCGGCCCATCCTGCGTCGAATTCGAAAAGGCGAACAAGGCCTTCTTCGATGCCGGAATGAAAGACGAGATCATCAAGAAGACCAAGTAAGCACCGCTGCGGCGAACTCGTGTGGCAGTCAACCCCATGGCGACATGGGGTTGACGGGCCAGCGAATGAGACCGCGCTCTGTCAGCTGGCAATCCGGCCGAGTGGACTGACAAGTCGACCAGCAATCCTGCTGCCCCGTTGATGATACAAAACTTGCTCCGTGCGCCCGGCCGGTTCGCTCGGACGGTCGGTACGATTGGCGTGCTCGACCTTGGGGGAGCGAACCTGTCATCAACAAGAAAAGGAAGGGTTTCCGTGAAAGAGAGCTCATTGGCCGCCGTGGCCGCGCGGGGCGGCGGCAGCGACACTTCTGTGGTCCTCGGCCGCCAGCGCAGTGCCGGTCATCAACTCCGGCGTTGATACGGTCAGCAAACGCTACTCGATCACTTCGGGCAGTGACGTGCGCTATCAGGTGAACGCCTCGGAGGTGGACGCCGCGGCGGTTCCGTTGCCGGCCAGCGTGTGGCTCTTCGCGGCTGGAGTCGTTCAGGCCTCCGGTAGGCATTTCCCGATTCCGCCGGCACCGCTGGCGGCGCGCTGCAGGCGGTCGGCGATCGCCGACCAGGCGGCGGTCGATGGCACGTCCTCGACGAGGATCAGGTCGGCACCCGAGTGGTCGAGCTGGCGCAGGGCAGCGTACAGTTCGTGCGCGTAGTGCGAGGGGTCGGCCGGCAGGCGGCGAACGAGCAGCGCTGCCGCTCCGGCCAGCATCTGGCTGTGGCAGAGGACGGCGCAGCTCCGGCCAGCCGCCGGCGTGTCGGCGAGGCGGGCGATCTCGGTCGCCGGCAGCAGCCGCATCGGCGTCACCGGCGCGTAGTGCGCCGCCAGCGCTCCGGGCACGCGCGGCACGACTTCGGCGGTCGCGCTCCGCGGCTGGCAACCGACCTCGGGCAGGCGGCCGATGACGGTGGCGATCTGCTCCGGCGTGATCGCTCCCGGACGCAGCACGCGCGGCACTTCGCCGGCGCCGCGGCTGAGGTCGACGATCGTCGACTCGATGCCGACCGGGCAGCGGCCGCCGTCGAGGATCAGCCGGACCGAGTCGCCGAGTTCGGCGCGCACGTGCGCCGCCTCGGTCGGGCTGATGCGGCCGAAGCGGTTGGCCGACGGCGCGGCGACACCACAGAGGCCGCCGAGCCCGCCACCGGCTTCGGCAAAGGCCCGCAGCAGCGCGAGCGCGAGCGGGTGCGCCGGCACCCGCAGACCGATCGTTTCCTGGCCGCCGGTGACGGCGGTCGGTACGCCGCGGGCGCGCCTGAGGATCAGTGTCAGTGGGCCGGGCCAGAAGGCTTCGGTCAGCTCCCAGGCCTGCCGCGGGATATCGGTCGCCCAGTTGTCGAGGTAACCGTCGGCCGGCAGATGGACGATCAGCGGGTGATCGGCGGGGCGCCCCTTGGCAGCGAAGATGCGGCCGACGGCGGCCGGGTTGGCGGCATCGGCACCGAGGCCGTAGACCGTCTCGGTCGGGAAGGCGACGAGTTCGCCGGCCTGCAGCAGGGCGACGGCGTGGTCGATGACTGCGGCTTCAGGCCGCATCGCTGATGCCGATCGCTGCCCGCGCCGCCATGGCGATGTCGCGGGCACTTTCGACGTCCCTGGCGAGAACGGTGAAGTGGCCCATCTTGCGCCCCGGGCGGGCGTGATGCTTACCGTAGAGATGCAGCTTGAGGCCCGGGCAGGCGTACAGTGGCGACCAGTCGGGCTCGCGGTAGTGCTGGCCGGCAACGCCACTCTCGTACCAGAGGTCGCCGAGCAGGTTGACCATCGCCGCCGCCGAGTGCGCCCGCGCGTCGCCGAGCGGCAGGCCGCAGAGCGCGCGCACTTGCTGCTCAAACTGGCTGGTGATGCAGGCGTCGAGCGTGTAGTGACCGCTGTTGTGTGGCCGTGGCGCCATTTCGTTGATCAGCATTTCGCCGTCGACGACGAAGAACTCGACCGCCAGCGTGCCGACATAGCCCAGACGATCGGCGATCTTCGCCGCCAGCCCGGCCGCGCGCGCGTGCAGGGCAGCGGCGGCGCGTGCCGGGACCAGCGAGACGTCGAGGATGCCGTGGCGGTGGCTGTTCTCGGCGATCGGGAAGCTGCGCACCAGACCGGCTTCGTCGCGCGCCAGCACCACCGACACCTCGCAGTCGAGCGACAGCTTCTCCTCCAGCACACAGGTCTCGCCGCGAAAAGCCTGGAAAGCGGCGATCGCCTGCTGGCGGTCGGCGACCACCGCCTGCCCCTTGCCGTCGTAGCCGAAGCGGGCGACCTTGAGGATTCCCGGGAACAGCTCGTCGCCCGCCTGCCGCAGTTGCTGCTCGTTGTGCACCGTCGCGCAGCGCGCGTGCGGCAGGCCATTGTCGCGCAGGAAGTCCTTCTCCGCGCTGCGGTTCTGGCAGACGCCGACCGCTGCCGCCGACGGGCGGACGACGACGAACTTGTCGAGGTAGTCGAGCGTTCCCGCGGGGACGTTCTCGAACTCGGTGCTGACGGCGGCACAGGCCTGCGCCAGCTCGTCGAGCGCGGCATAGTCGTCGTACGCGGCGCACAGGTGGCGATCGGCGAGCAGCGCCGCCGGGCTGTGCGGGTCGGGGTCGAGGACCCAGACGCGGTAACCCATCTCGTGCGCGGCAGCGACGAAGAAGCGGCCGAGCTGGCCGCCACCGAGCATGCCAAGTGTTGCAGGCGGAAGGATCATCGTCGGGGAAGCGGGCCGCGGCAGCGGCTCATACCTCCGGCAGTTTCATCGCCATGGCCTTGTCGGCCTGGGCGCGGCGGAAGTCGGCGAGACGCTGCGCCAGCGCAGGGTCGCTGGTGGCCAGCATGGCGACGGCGAACAGTGCGGCGTTGGCGGCGCCGGCCTCGCCGATGGCGAAGGTGGCGACCGGAATGCCTTTCGGCATCTGCACGATCGACAGCAGCGAATCCTGTCCCGACAGCGCCTTCGACTGCACCGGCACACCGAGCACGGGAACGGTTGTTTTCGCTGCCAGCATGCCGGGCAGGTGGGCCGCCCCGCCGGCGCCGGCGATGATCGCCCGCAGGCCGCGTGCTGCCGCCGCAGCGGCGTACTCGAAGAGCAGATCCGGCGTGCGGTGCGCCGAGACGACGCGCGCCTCGAAGGGCACGGCGAATTCCTTGAGCAGCACGGCGGCCGCCTGCATCGTCGGCCAGTCGGAATCGGAGCCCATGACGACGCCGACGATGGGCTCGCGGGCGGGCATCAGCCGACCTCCCGCTCGGCCGCCTCGAGGGTGTTGGCGAGCAGCATGGTGATCGTCATCGGGCCGACGCCGCCGGGTACCGGGGTGATCGCCGCGGCGATCGCGCTGACGCCGGCGAAATCGACGTCGCCGCAGAGCTTGCCATCCGGCAGGCGGTTGATACCGACATCGATGACCACTGCGCCCGGCTTGACCATGTCGGCGGTGACGAAACGGGCCTTGCCGAGCGCGGCGACGAGGACGTCGGCGCGGCGCGTGTGGAAGGCGAGGTCGCGCGTCTGCGAGTGGCAGACGGTGACGGTGGCGCTGGCCTGCAGCAGCAGCATCGCCATCGGCTTGCCGACGATGTTCGAGCGGCCGAGGACCACCGCTTCCTTGCCGCGGAGGTCGATGCCGGCATCGGCGAAGAACTTCATGACGCCGTAGGGGGTGCACGGGATGAAGCGTGGATGACCCTGCATCAGCGCGCCGACGTTCTCGGCGTGGAAGCCATCGACGTCCTTCGCGGGGGCGATCGCCTTCAGCACGGCGTCGCTGTCGAAGTGCTTCGGCAGCGGCAACTGCACCAGGATGCCATGGATCGCCGGGTCGGCGTTGAGTTCGGCCAGCTTGTCGAAGACCACCTGCGGCTCGACGTCCCGCGGGTAGCTGATCCTCTCCGAGTGGAAGCCGGCCTGGGCACAGGCGTTGACCTTGTTGCGCACGTAGACCTGCGACGCCGGGTCTTCGCCAACGAGGATCACCGCCAGTCCGGGGCGGGTGCCGCGCGCCGCCAACGCTTCGGCGCGGGTCTTGAAATCGGCGCGCAGCCTTTGCGCCAGCGCGTTGCCGTCGAGGATTCTTGCGGTCACGTGGATTCTTCCGATGAGGCCGGGAAACAGGGGGCAGGGGGAGCGAAACGGAACGGCTGAGATTCTAGCGCAAATCAGGCGGCATCAGGCTCGGCTGCGGCGCTCGAACTGATCGTTGGACCAGACGCCGCCCTGTCCCCAGAACTGCGCACTGGCGTTGACGGATCCTCCTGTGACGACGGCGCAAGCCGGTCACGACAGGAAAAAAACCGTGTTACGGACATTGTATTCGCCACGCCCGTGAACTATATTGACCCTAAATCAGAGCGGTAAATATAGGAGAGCATCATGGCGTTCCGTACGCGTCTTCGGCAAAGCATTCTCGCCCTGGCGATCAGCGTTTCCCTGTCGGGCAACGCGCAGTCCGCCTTCTACGATGTAGTCATGGACACGACGGGGCTGTCCGGGTCGGCGGCGCAGCTCGCTGTCGACCTGGTCGATGGCGACGGGACGGTCAACAACACGCTGAGTATCTCCGGCTTCACAACCGACGGTTCGCTCGGAGGTGTGACGCTGACGGGGGGGGCGAGCGGCTCGCTGTCGGCCGGTGCGGGCATCGCGGACACCGACTTCTTCAACGAGTTCCTCCAGGGTCTTACCCTGGGGAACTCGATTCGCTTTCGACTGGACAGTAGCAGCAACCTTGCCGCAGGCGCCGCCGTGCCCGATCGTATCTCCGTCTTCCTGCTGGATTCGGCCGGACTGCCGTTGGTGACCACCACTTTGTTGGGCGACGCTCTCTTCACCCTCGATCTCGACGGCAGTGCCGATGGCTTGCTCGATGTCACTGCAGGGACCAACCCGCCGCTCGGACTTTCGGTGAAGGTGCCGGACGGCCGCGCTCCGGAGCCCGGTTCCGATGTGCTGCTATTGCTCGGCCTGGCGTTCGCCGTCGCCTTCGGCAAGAAGCAAGTCCGCGAAAGGGGCTGACCCAGGCCCTTGCTCAGCGCGGGGGAGGCGACCGCTGCAGCTTGTACGCGGTACGCTGGCCGTAGTGTGCGCCCAATCTCCGTCTGACCACTTCACGAAGCCCAACCCCAGTTTGCCCTCCTTCGTCGCAGCAGCAATGCGCGCGCTGCCCCTTTCAGCACACGCGCCAGCCATCATGAGGTGCAGCATGCAAGCAACAGCCCACTCCTTCGCGCGCCTGGCGCTCACTTGGCTGCTCATCGCCGGCCAAGTGCTCTATCCGCTGGCTGGTCATGCGCAGAGCGCCGTCGACCTCAGCGGCAAAGTCTCGGTCCAGTACTCGGGATTGACCCACAACCGGCAAACGAAGACTTACGACACCGTCGCGACGATCACCAACGTGTCTGCCGATCTCATCGGTGCGCCGATGTCGCTGCTTCTCCAGAGCATCTCCGCGCCCGGAGTCACTCTGAGCAACGCGACCGGCATCAGCGATAACGGCAAGCCCGTGCTGAATGTGGCCGTCCCGCCGGCGGGGCTTGCTCCGGCGGCAGCGCCAAAGGTGCTGCTCAAGTTCAAGAACCCGACGAACCAGCGCTTCAGCTTCACCCACTCGGTACAGGGCGTCATCGTACCGCCGCCCGATACGCTGCCGCCGCTGCTCTCGATCGTCGCGCCAACGGGCGGCGCCACCATCAGCCAGAATCCACCAGTCATCAAGCTCAGCTTCAGCGATGCCGGGAGTGGAGTGGATGCCGCGACGCTGGCCTTCACTCTCGGCGATGCCCCGCTGGCCGTGAGCTGCACACCGCTTGCCGGCGCTGCGCTATGCGCGCCGACGGCACCTCTGCCGCTCGGGGCGGTGCAACTGACCGCCAGCCTCCAGGACAAGGCCGGCAATACGGCCCAGACCTTGCTGGCGTTCACCCTCGTCAAGGCCACGCAACCGCCGATCGGCAGCTTGCCGCCGGATCCCGCGACGGTCGCTCCGGCGCTCGACCCGGGCAGCGTTGCCAGCCTCGGCGCGGCGACCGCTTTCCTGTACACGGGAGACAACCCCATCCAGACCGGTGTCGTCCCCGGCACCATCGATAGCCGCCGCGCCGCAGTGATCCGCGGCAAGGTTGCAGCCACCGACGGTTCGCCGCTGCCCGGTGTCAAGATCACGATCCTCGGCTACCCGGAATTCGGGCAGACGCTCTCACGCGCCGACGGCGTCTTCGACCTTGCGGTCAATGGCGGCGGTACGCTGGTCGTCCGCTATGAGAAGGACGGCCACATCCCGGCGCAGCGCCAGGTCAACACCGTCTGGCAGGACTATGCGATTGCCGCGGATGTGCTGCTGCTGGTTTACGACAGCCGGAGCACGCTGATCAATCTCGGCAGCCCCGACCCGATCCAGGTTGCCGCGGGCAACCCGGTGATCGACGCCGACGGCAAACGCACCGCGACGGTCTTTTTCCCTGCCGGCACCGCGGCAACAATGGTCAAGGCCGACGGCAGCACGCAGCCGCTCGCGAGCGTTACCGTACGCGCCACCGAGTACACCGTCGGCACCGATGGGCCGAAGCGCATGCCGATGCCGCTGCCGCCATCGGTCGGTTACACCTACGCGGTCGAACTCAGCATCGACGAAGCCGTCGCCGCCGGCGCGCAGAGCGTAAGCTTCGACAGGCCGCTCCCCTTCTACCTCGAGAACTACCTCGGTTTTCCGGTCGGCATGGCCGTTCCGGCGGGCCATTACGACCGCAGCAGGGGCCAGTGGATTCCCGCCGATGACGGGCGGGTCATCGGCATCCTCTCCAAGAGCAATGGCATTGCGGAACTGACCGTCAATCGCGCCGGTACGCCGGCCACCGCGGACGAGCTGGCCGCGCTGGGAGTCACCGAGGCGGAGCGCATCCAGCTGGCCGCCCGCTATGAACCCGGCCAGACCCTGTGGCGGGTGCCGATCACGCACTTCACGCCCTGGGACTTCAACTGGCCCTATGGCCCACCGGATGGGGCGGGACCACCGGAGATGCCCGAGCCTTTTGCGTGGGACGAGCCAGACGAAAATCCGCAATGCGTACCCGGCTCGATCATCGAGTGCCAGAACCAGGTTCTCGGCGAGCGCATTGCCCTCGTCGGCAGCCCCTTCGCTCTGCATTACAGGAGTAACCGGGTGCCCGGCCACACGTATGCGCGCGACACGCTGGAGATCCCCCTGAGCGGCAGCAGGCTGCCCCCCGGGGGTCCAGCGCATCATGCTCTCGGTAAGCGTCGCGGGCACGGTCACGACCCAGTCGTTCCCGCCGACGCCCAGCCTCCGCAGCCTCTTCCGATGGGACGGAGGCGACGCCTATGGGCGATCGCTCGCCGGTCAACAGCGAGCGAAAATCAGCATCGGCTATGTTTATCAGGCCATGTATCACGAGCCGGCGGGGTCTTATGACCGGGAGGGAGGGACCGCATCGTGGAAGCGCAGTTTTGCCGCGCTCTCCGGCGTGCCGATCCTTCGCGACATGACAACCCGAGAGATCACCCTGGAGCAACAGCACAGCAAGACCATCCGGGGTACGGACCCGCGTAGCCTGGGCGCCGAGCAGCGTGGTCTGGGGTTTGGCGGCTGGTCGCTCGACATCCAGCATCGCTATGATCCGATCGGCAAGGTCCTCTATCTGGGCGACGGCGGGCAACGCAGCGCGCGCGAGCAAGGGCTGGCCATTGCGACGGTCGGCGGCGGCAAGCTGACCCCCTATGACTACACATTCTCCGAGACGAACCTCTATGACGCCAGCGGACTCTCGATCGACGCCCAAGGGCGAATGTACTTCTGGGGCAACAACGCGATCTGGCGGCTCGGCCCGGAAGGCAAGGGGCTGCAGAAAATTGCCGATGGCGGCGGACCCGGGGCTCCGGCTGGCCCGATTGCCAAGCGCCGCATCGCCTTCGGGCCGGACGGCAGTCTCTATTTCCCCCACGGGAATTTGATACGTCGCGTCGATCCGAAAGGCATCATCAGCACCGTCGCCGGAAGGTACCCAGACCCCACCGACAACTACCTTACCCGCTGCGATGAGCACTTCAGCGGCGACGGTGGACCCGCGACCTCGGCGCAACTGGGCTGTCCGTCGGACGTCGCGGTGGCTCCGGACGGAACGCTCTACATCGCGGATGCGGGAAGTAGCCGCATCCGTCGTGTCGGGACGGACGGCATCATCAGCACGGTGGTTGGCAAGGGCCATAGCAGTGACCCGCTCGGGATAGGCGGACCGGCGACCCAGGCGAATATCCCCGGGCCGTGGACCATAGAATTGGGGCCGGACGGAAGCCTGTATACCTATCCCAATGGCGGACCCATCCTGCGCATCACGCCCGACGGCATCGTCCGACTTTTCGCCGACCGCGTTCGCGCTGATGACTGCGCACACGGATCTGGCGATGGCGGGCGGGCAACCTCGGCATGCATACACGGCCAGGACAACTTCATCGTGGCTGCCGACGGCAGCATGTACGTGGCGGACCGCGCCCGCGAGGGATGCGCACTGCTTCGCCGCATCGGCTCGGACGGGATCATCAACACCGTCGCGGGAACGAGCGACTGCTACCTTTTTTCCACCATCGGTCCGGACAGCGGACCCGCGACGCAGGTGCCCCTGGGTGACCTGTCGATGGCCATGAGCCCCGATGGGAATCTCTACCTTCTGGAGTCAGCGCAGCACGGTACTAATGTGGGGTCGCCGAGCTACACCCGGATACGCAGGGTCGGTTCGCCGTTCCCCGGACACGGAGGACTCTCCGACCTGTTCATCGCCGCCGAGGACGGTTCCGAGGTCTACCGCTTCGACGCCAACGGCCGCCACCTGCAGACCTTGAACGCGCTGACCGGCGCCGTCCGCCATGACTTGGCCTACGACAGCCGCGGGCGCCTGGCGACGATCACCGACGGTGACGGCAACGTCACCACGATCGAGCGTGACGTGCTCGGCCTGCCGACCGCCATCGTCGCTCCCTTCGGCCAGCGCACGAGTCTGCGCGTCAATGCCAACGGCTATCTCGAGCAGGTCACCAATCCGGTCGGCGAGAGCTACCGGATGGCCTACACGGATTCGGGGCTGCTGACCGAGTTCCGCGATGCCAGAAACCAGCCCGCGGTCATGGCCTACGACGCAGACGGTCTGCTGATCGCCGATACGGACGCTGCCGGAGCGACCCAGAAGCTGGCCCGGACGCGTGCCGGGCGCGACTACGAAGTCACGCTGAAGAGCGGGATGGGACGCACCACCCGCTACGCAGTGCAAGCGCAGACCACTCGTAACCAGACCGGGCAGGACGATCAGCCTACTGGCAACCGGATCCAGAAAGTTGTCGCGCCAGACGGAACGCAGACCACGACGCTCCTTGGGCAGGACGGCAGCGAGCAGACGACGAGGCCCGACGGCACCGTCGAGACGCAGGTGCAGTCCGCAGATCCACGCTTTGCCATGCAGGCCCCGATCACGGCGCGCGTCTCCGTGAAGACCGGTGCCCTCGAGTCCGTTCTCACCACGACTCGCAGCGCCGAGCTGGCCGACAAGAGCAATCTGTTCAGCCTGATCCGCCAGACCGACCAGGTCACACTCAACGGCACGCGTTACGGGCGCGCCTACGATGCCGCGACGCGGACCTTCACCAATACCTCGCCGGCACTGCGGAGGACGACCACGCAGATCGACGCGCAGGGCCGGCCGCTGCGGATCGAAGCCGCGGGCCTGCTGCCGATGAGCATTGCTTACGACCGCCATGGCCGACCCGCTCAAATCGTCAACGGTGATAGCGTGAGCGACCCCGCCAATGCGCGCTCGACGAGCTTCGCCTACAACGCCGTCGGCCAGCTCGCCAGCGTCACCGACGCGATCGGGCGCAGCGAAGCCTATGCTTACGACGCCGCCGGGCGACTGACGGCGCAGACGCTGCCGGACAGTCGGCAAGTGCTGTACACGTACGACGCCAACGGCAACCTCGCTTCGATCACGCCGCCTGGCCGGCCGGCGCATGCCTTCGCGTACACGCCCGTGGACCTGCAGCAGATGTATGCGCCGCCGAAGGTGCCGGATGCCGGGAGCGTCTCGACCGCCTACACGTACGATCTCGACCGGCAGCTCACGCGTATCACACGGCCCGATGCGAAGACGATCGACTTCGGCTATGACTCGGCCGGAAGGATCGCGACCAGCACAACGCCCACCGGGGTCACCGGCTACAGCTATGATCCCGCGACGGGCCACTTGGCGCGAGTCAGCGCACCCGGGGGCGTGGCGCACGCGTTTTCCTACGACGGCGCGCTGCCGGTCAAGGAAGTCCTCTCCGGCCCGGTGGCAGGAACGATCAGCCGGACCTACGACGACGACTTCAAGGTCACCAGCCTCGCGGTCAACGGGCAGGCGGTGAGCTTCGCCTACGACCAGGATGGCTTGCTCACCCAGGCAGGGGGACTCACGATCGCCCGGCGCGCAGACAACGGCCTGATCAGTGGCAGCGAGCTGGGCTCGACGTCCACGACGCAGACATACAATGGGTTCGGCGAACTGGCGAGTGTGCAGGCCGACGCGGGCGGCACCCCGGTGTACTCGGCAACGTATTCGCGCGACAAGCTCGGCCGCATCACTGCCAGGAGCGAAACGATTCAGGGCGCCACGACGGTCCGCACTTATGGGTACGACCTGGCCGGGCGTCTGCAGGATGTAAGCGTGAATGGAGAGCCCAGCGCGCGCTACGAGTACGACGACAACGGCAACCGGACCCGGGTTGTTGGCTTCGGAGCGATCCCCAGTGTCGACGCCAGCTACGATGCACAGGACCGCCTAACCCGCTTCGGCGGGGCGACCTACAGCTACACCGCCAATGGCGAACTATCGAGCCGGAACGTCGGCGCCGAGACGACGCGCTACGACTACGACGTGCTCGGAAATCTGCGCCAGGTGACGCTGCCCGACCGGACGACGATCGAGTATCTGATCGACGGGAGCAAC
>JAEUOM010000118.1 GCA_016788495.1 Accumulibacter sp.
TGGCTGCCGCTGCCCTCGCTCGATGAAGCCGCCTGGATCAGACCGATGGGCAACCTCTGGCAGGGCAACGCGGCGACCATGCAGATCGCGCGCGACCCGGTTTACGGCGCGCAGATGCTCGTCGCCACGTGGGGCGCCGAAGCCGGCGCACCGGTCGTCGAGGTCACCAGCCGCATCGCCACCCGCGACCGCGCGATCGACTTCAGCCAGCCCGGCCCGGTGAAGGCTCTCGACGGGGCGGCGCTCAGGCTTTACACCGGGCCGACCGAGCTGCTGCCGACCGACGGCATCGTCCGCCGGACAGCGAGTGAGATCACCCGTGGCGCGCGCAGCGACCTCGACAAGGCACGCGCCATCTACGAGTGGGTCGTCGACCACACCGCCCGCAACCCGAAGACCCGCGGCTGCGGCCTCGGCGACATCCGCACGATGCTCGAGAGCGGCGACCTCTCCGGCAAATGCGCCGACCTCAACGCGCTCTACGTCGGCCTCGCGCGCGCCGCCGGCCTGCCGGCGCGGGATGTGTACGGCATCCGCATCGCTGACTCGCGCTTTGGCTACAAGAGCCTCGGCAAGTCGGGCGAGATCAGCAAGGCGCAGCATTGCCGGGCGGAAGTCTGGCTGGCCGGCTTCGGCTGGGTGCCGGTCGATCCCGCCGACGTGCGCAAGGTGGTGCTCGAGGAGAAGCCCGGGCTGAAGCTGCACGATGAGGCGGTCGTCGTCGTCCGCAACCGGCTCTTCGGCAGTTGGGAGATGAACTGGCTGGCGTACAACGTTGCGCACGACATCAGCCTGCCCGGTTCGAGCGGGCCGAAGATTCCCTTCCTGATGTATCCGCAGGGGGAGAACGCCGGCGGCCGCTTCGACAGCCTCGACCCGGAAAGCTTCCGCTACCGCATCAGCGCGCGCGAAGTGACGGCGTGATCATGGCGCAGGTCGGTAGTAGCGACCACGCTGACCTGAAGATTCTCGAAATCCCAATGAAGCACGACTGTTTCCGCAACCTGTTCCACTCTGAGCACCCCAGATCGCAGGAATTGCGAAAGTACGCCGAATGCCTCACTTTCCTGATGGTGCTCCTGGTGCGAGACGGTGCGCGGCTTGGGCCACGCCAGCCTCGGCGACGGTGCCTGCATCTCTGGCACCGTTCGCGCTCCAAGATACCGTTCTGTCGCCGCACCACCCGCTCCCCCGGATCACCCGCAGTGATGAGCATCACGACGAGCGGCGGTGAGATTCGAGATTAAGTATACTGTCTCCCAAAATTCGCTGTCTCCCAAGATTCCGCTGTCTCCGAAAATGCTGCAACGGCAAGTTTGCGACAGTGCGAGTCATCCGGGTGGCAGGGCCAGCCTTTTCTTGACCGTCCATGGGAGCAATGAATGCACGCGGAACGTCTATCCCTTCTCCTGCTGGCGGTCGTCACGCTGGCCTGGGGCGGTTCGATCTACAAGTGGGTGGATGAGAAAGGGGTCACGCATTTCTCCGAGATCCCACCGGCCGGCCAGAAGACGGAAGCGCTCAGGGGGGAAAGCGAGAACGACAGTCGCCCGCCGGATGACTGGCAGCAGAAGGACACCGATTTCCGCCGGCGGCAGATTGACCGTGACCGTGCCGCCAAGGAGCAGGAAGCGCTGGCCCAGTACGAGGCATACGTCCGGCGGAAGGAATGCCAGGCAGCTCGCATCCAGCTGGCTCGACTGAAGAGCGGAGTACCGTTGTACCGATTGAACAACCAGGGCGAAGCCATTCCGCTTGACGCTCAGGCGCGTGCCGCCGTCGTAAACGAGACGGAAGCAGTCATCAGGAAAGTCTGCCCCGCGCGCTGATCTTGGGGTGACGGCTGTCCTGCACCCTGCGACGGCGCGCCACCTGTGATGCCTGCCGCAGAAGTGTCTTGGTGACGGCGCTGCCAAGGTGCTGCAGCGCCGGGCGGGTGTGCACGCCGCGCCCTCGGTCACCGGAGACGCGCCGGAAACGCCTCGGGCCAGCGGCGCCAGCCCGATCGCCGGTCCCTCCCGCGACGGTTCCTACAACCGGCTGATGATCTCGTCGGCCATCGCGCTCGTGCTCAGGCTGCCGCCGAGGTCGGCGGTGCGGGCACCGGCGGTGATGGTGGCGTCTACGGCCTGCTCGATGGCGGCGGCTTCGGCCTCGAGTCCCAGCGAGTGGCGCAGCAGCATCGCCGTGGACAGAATCATGCCGATCGGGTTGGCGATGCCCTTGCCGGCGATGTCCGGGGCCGAGCCGTGGATCGGCTCGTAGAGGCCGACGCGGCCTTGGCCGAGGCTGGCGGATGGCAGCATGCCCATCGAGCCGGCGAGCACCGACGCCTCATCGGTCAGGATGTCGCCGAACATGTTTTCCGTCACCACGACGTCCATCGAGGCGGGACCGGTGATCAGGCGCATCGCGGCGGTATCGACGAGGACGTGCTCGAGCGCGATCTCGGGGTTCGCCGCGCCGGTCGCGCTCGCGATCTGGCGCCACAGGCGCGAGGACTCGAGCACGTTGGCCTTGTCCACCGAGGTGACCTTGCGCTGCCGGCCCTTGGCGAGTTCGAAAGCCAGCTCCACCACCCGGCGAATCTCGTAATCGTAATACTCGAGGGTGTCGACGGCGCGCTCACGGCCATCCTTGACGTCACGGCCCTTCGGCCAGCCGAAGTAGAGACCGCCGGTCAGCTCGCGGATGACGAGGATGTCGACGCCGCGCAGCTTTTCCGGCTTGAGCGGCGATGAATCGATCAGCGCCGGGTGTACCTTGACCGGCCGCAGGTTGGCGAAGACGCCGAGCCCCTTGCGCAGGGCGAGGAGGCCGCGCTCGGGCCGATCCTTGGCATTCGGATCATCCCATTTCGGCCCGCCGACGGCACCGAGAAGGACGGCATCGGCGGCCTGGCAATCGGCCAGCGTCTCGTCGGTCAGCGACGAGCCGAAGCGGTCGATCGAACAACCGCCCATCAGGCATTCCTGGTATTCCCACTGGTGCCGGTGGCTGTTGGCAACCGCATCGAGAACGCGAACGGCTTCGCGGACGACTTCCGGACCGATTCCGTCACCGGGGAGCAAGACGATTTTTGCTTTCATGATTCTTCCATTTCACGGAGGCACAGCAGCGCTGTGCCGGGACACGACCGTTCTGCCGGCGGCGCGCTCATTGCGCCAGCGACAGCCCGTACTCGACGGCATCGACCAGCGCCTGCCACGATGCCTCGATGATGTTGGCGCTGGCGCCGACGGTACTCCATACCTTGTCGGCGCTGCGCGTGTCGATCAGCACGCGGGTGATCGCCTGCGTGCCGTCACGGCCATCGAGGATGCGCACCTTGTAATCGGCGAGGTGAAAGGCGGCGATCTCCGGATAGTGCCCCAGCAGCGCCTTGCGCAGGGCGATGTCGAGGGCGTTCACCGGACCGTTGCCCTCGGCGGCGGTGTGCAGCACCTCACCCGTGACCTTCACCTTGACCATCGCCTCGGCGAAGATGCCGCGCCCCTGACGGTGCTCGACGTTCACCAGGAAATCGACCAGCTCGAACGGCGGCGCGTAATCCGGCTGCTGCCGCTTGAGCATCATGGCGACCGACGCCTCGGCGGCCTCGAAGGAGAAACCGCGCGCTTCGAGTTCCTTGACCTCCTTGAGCACCCCGACCACATCGTCGACACTGCCGACGTCGACACCGTGCTCCTCGGCCTTGCTGAGGATGTTGGCACGCCCCGACAGCGCCGAGACGACCACCCGCATGCGGTTGCCGACGCGCTCCGGGGCGACGTGCTGGTACGACTGCTCGGAGCGCCGCATCGCCGCCACATGCACGCCGCCCTTGTGCGCGAAGGCGCTCCGGCCAACGTAGGGCAGGTGGTCATTGGGCGTGACGTTGGCGACCTCGTCGACGACGTGCGACAGCTCGTACAGCTTCTGCAGGTGGCCTTCGGGCAGGCAGCGGCGACCCATCTTGAGCTCCAGGTTGGCGATTACCGAGCACAGGTTGGCGTTGCCGCAGCGCTCGCCGACACCATTGATCGTCCCCTGCACCTGCACCGCACCCTGCCGCACGGCGACCAGCGCGTTGATCACCGCGCAGTCGCCGTCGTTGTGGGTGTGGATGCCGAACGGGTGGTGGATCGAGTCTTTCAGCTCGCGGATGGTGTTGTCGACCTCCCACGGCATGCTGCCGCCGTTGGTATCGCAGAGGACCACCGTTTCGGCGCCACCGCGAATGGCGGCCTGCAGCGTCGCCACGGCATAGAGCGGATCGGCCCGGTAGCCGTCGAAGAAGTGCTCGGCGTCGTAGATGACGCGCCGGCCGGCTGCGCGCAGGTAGGCGACCGACTGCTCGATGATCCGCAGGTTGTCGTCAAGCGTCGTCAGCAGGACGTCGGTGACGTGCAGCGTCCAGGTCTTGCCGAAGATCGTGCACACCTCGGTGCGCGCGTCGAGCAGCGCGCGGATGTTGGCATCCTCGTCGGGGCCGCTCTTGACCCGGCAGGTCGAGCCGAAGGCACTGATCAACGCCGTCTTCCACTCGATGTCGCGGGCGCGCTCGAAGAACTCGGCATCTTCGGGGTTGGAGCCCGGCCAGCCGCCTTCGATGAAGGCGACGCCGAGATCGTCGAGGCGCTGCGCGAGGCGGATCTTGCTGTGGCCGGAAAGGGAGAAACCCTCGCTCTGGGTTCCGTCGCGCAGGGTGGTGTCGTAAATCTGGACGGCTGGCATCGCTCTAGCTCCGGGCCTCGAAGGCAGCGATTTCCTTCTCGAAGCCGAGGATGTAACCCAGCTCGTCGACGCCGTTGAGGAGACAGGTCTTGTTGAACGGGTCGATCGGAAAAGTCACCGATCCACCCGGGAAGGAAAGCGTCTGCGACGCCAGGTCGAGGGCGAGCTCGACCTCCGGCTGCTCGCGCAGCAGCTCCAGCAGCGCCTGATGCGTCCGCACATCGACGACGATCGGCAGCAGCCCGTTCTTCAGCGCGTTGCTGCGGAAGATGTCGGCGAAGGAGGTGCTGATGACGGCCCGGAAACCGAAGCCGGTCAGCGCCCACGGCGCGTGCTCGCGCGATGAGCCGCAGCCGAAGTTGTCGCCGACGAGCAGGATGCGGCAGCCCGCCGCCTGCGGCTGGTTGAGGACGAAGTCCGGCTTCGGCGAGCCGTCGCCCTGATAGCGCCAGTCGGCGAAGAGGTTGTCGCCCATTCCCGCCTTGTCGGTCGCCTTCAGGAAACGGGCGGGAATGATCTGGTCGGTGTCGATGTCGTTGACCGGCAGCGCGACGACCCGCGAGGTGAGCGAAGTGAACTGGGCCATCCTAGCGGCCTCCTGCGCAAGTGCGGGGGTCGGCGACGGCACCGGCGACGGCGCTGGCGGCGGCGGTGAGCGGCGACGCGAGGAAGGTGCGGCCGCCCTGCCCCTGACGGCCTTCGAAATTGCGGTTGCTGGTGCTGACGGCATACTGGCCGGGCTGCAACTGGTCGCCGTTCATGGCGATGCACATGCTGCATCCGGGTTCGCGCCATTCGGCGCCGGCGGACCGGAACACCTCGTCGAGTCCCTCGGCCTCGGCCTGCTGCTTGATCACCTGCGAACCCGGGACGACCAGCAGGCGGACGTTGCCGGCGACCTTGCGGCCGCGCAGCAGCGACGCCGCCTCGCGCAGGTCGGAGATGCGCGAGTTGGTGCAGCTGCCGATGAAGACGACATCGACCTTCTGCCCGAGCAGCGCCTGTCCGGGCTGCAGTCCCATGTAGCGCAGCGCCTTGTCGAGTGCCGACTTCTGGTTGGTGTCGGCGACGCCGGCGGGATCGGGTACGCGGCCGCTGATGCCGATTCCCATGCCGGGGTTGGTGCCGAAGGTGATCATCGGTTCGAGCGCCGACGCGTCGAGACTGATGCCGTGGTCGTAGACCGCCGCCGCGTCGCTCGCCAGCGTCCGCCAGCGCGCGACCGCCGCGTCCCAGGCGGCGCCGCTCGGGGCATGCTCGCGCCCGGCGAGATATTCGAAGGTGCTGTCGTCGGGGGCGATCATGCCGGCGCGCGCGCCGGCTTCGATCGACATGTTGCACACCGTCATGCGCTGTTCCATCGTCAGCCCGCGGATCGCGGCGCCGGTGTACTCGAAGACATGGCCGGTGCCACCGCCGACGCCGATGCGCGCGATCAGCGCCAGGATCAGATCCTTCGCCGAGACGCCGGCCGGCAGGCTGCCATCGACGCGCACCTCGCAGGTTCGCGGCCGCGTCTGCAGCAGGCACTGGCTGGCGAGGACGTGCTCGACCTCGCTCGTGCCGATGCCGAAGGCCAGCGCGCCGAAGGCACCGTGCGTCGCGGTGTGGCTGTCGCCACAGACGATCGTCATCCCGGGCTGCGTCAGCCCGAGTTCCGGCCCGATGACATGGACGATGCCGCGATGGGCGCTCGCCATGCCATGCAGGGTGATGCCGAACTCGGCGGCATTCGCCTCCATCTGCCGGATTTGCGCCGCCGCCAGCGGGTCGGCGATCGGCACGTGCAGCGGGGTCGTCGGAATCGAGTGATCCATCGTGGCGACGGTCCGCTCGGGACGACGCACCTGCAGCCCGCGCTGGCGAAGACCGCTGAAAGCCTGTGGCGAGGTCACCTCGTGCACGAGGTGGAGGTCGATGTAGAGGATTGCCGGCGAATCGGGTCGTTCGGCAACGACGTGCGACTCCCAGACCTTTTCGAAGAGTGTTTTTGGCATGACCAGTCGGTGGCAGTGGGATGAACCGTGATTCCCGGCGACATGCCGGAGATCATGGCGAGGGCGTCGGTCGGCTTCGGGCTGGTCGCGGGTGCGCCAGCGCGCGTGTCGACGCGGATACCGATTTTCCCATGCTTTGCCGATTGGCGATAGCCGGCAATGCGACGTGCAGCAAGCGCCGATGAGCCGACGGAGCCCGGTCCGCCTGTCGGCAGTCGTCGCTTGCGCCGTCACGGCACCCCGCTTGCCGGTCCCCGACCGCGGAACCGGGCCGGCGGCCAAGGCAGTTCCAACCCGCTGCCGGGCCGACGCGGAACGGCAAGCGCAACAGGGTCGTCCAACGGGTCATGGCAACGACTGCGTCGAGGCCGTTGGCCAGAGGTGCAAGGGACCCGCGAAACCGCCCCCGTGCAGCGCCGGGATTGGCCATATGGTGTCACCGCGAGCGCGAACCTGGAGTCCACTCTCGGCGTTTCATCGATCAAGGAGAAGAATCATGACCACCGTCCTCAGTGGCATCGCCATCGATGCCGCCTGCCGGCTGACCGCCGGCAAGGCCCAATATCAGACCCCGACCGTCGTGACAGATCCGCAATCACCACACGTCGGCCCCGACTTCGCCGGCCCGTTCTCGACCCCCGAACCTGGGCCCAATCCAGCCATCGAAGTCAAGCAGGAGTGGACTGCGATGCGCATCGACGCCAGACGCGACCTGCTGGCCGATGTGGCGATCGCTGTCCTCGACACGGTCGCCAGCTTCAACCCGCGGACCGCGAGTGGCGCGCGCGAGGCGCTGGCAGCGGTCATCGCTTTCAAGGATCGGCTGATCGGTCTGCTCGAGGAGGGCACCTGGACGATCAGCCAAGACTGGTCGTTCGACTTCAAGATCGAGGGCAGCCGCTGCTGCGTCGTCCAGCCCACGTTGATGGCGCGGGCCTGGAAGAACGATGCCTACTTCAAGTGGGACGTACGCCTGGAAACCCGGCTGAATGGCGCCTCGGCCGTGGCCGAGGACCATTCTCGCGACGAGACGCGTGCGCTGCGCGTGATCGGGCTCGCCCCCGAGCCGGTTTTCGCAACCACGGCGCAACCAGGCGTCAATACCGTCACCCAGTCGATCACAGCCAACGTCCGTTTCCAGGGATACATGGACGAATTCCGCGACACCCTGGCGGCACTCGATCGTGCGGTTTCATTCCTTGGCGAGCAAATCCAGAAGATCTGGGACTGGTTCACCGAGCGCCTCGACGAAATCATGTCCGACGACAGCATGACGGATCAGCAGAAGCAGGAAGAGGAGCGTCGCGCCGAGCAGGAAAAAGTGCGCCGCGAGCGCCGCGCCGCCGAGCGCGGAGCCGATCTTGCCGAGCAGGCAAAGCCGTCGGCGACCTCGGCGATCAATCGCCTGCGTACCCATATCGCGTATTTCGACGTCGACTACAGCCGTGTGCGGGTCACCGGGGTCAGCGGCAGCGTCGAGCAAAACCAGGGCATCATCGAACGCAACCTGCGCGGC
>JAEUOM010000134.1 GCA_016788495.1 Accumulibacter sp.
CCAACCTTGTGAGTTGGGCTAACGTGTTGATTTCGTTGGTGGTGATGGGTGGAATCGAACCACCGACCTAAGGGTTATGAATCCTTCGCTCTAACCGACTGAGCTACATCACCAGCGGGCGCCGGATTATAGGGTTCTCTCAACGTGGCGGTCAACACGCGGGCGATCGGGTCTCCCCGGCGCCGGTCGTCGCAACCACCACGCCGGCTCGGACTTCGGCAGTTGTCCGACAGCCAGTTGCGGCAGTCGCTGCCGGCGTCGATTGATCTCCGGTTGGGAGGCAGCGGCGTTCAGCGCCAGCCAGGGGTCATCGGCCTGTCGTCGCTGCACGCGGCCGTCGACGCACTCGCGGGCTGGCATGGCCACCGGCAACTGAGAGGTTGAGAAGAAATCGTCGCGAGCAGGCCGAGATGCCAGGCGCGAGCGAGCGAACGAAGAGACATATCAAATGGATAGGCGAGGAGTGAGCGAGTGAGCAACGCCGCAGATCGGTCGCGCAGTAGATTCATTCACAACCTCTGAGCGGTCGGCGTCGTCCGCAGGGGAGCCCCGCCGCGGGACCTTCGCGTCGGTCGCAGCGGCCGTGATCCGTCGCGACCGAGCGCCGGCGTGACGCCGAATGCAAAAAAATACTGCTTTTGTGTTGCGCTGCTCCACGGAGGGACTACGATGGCGTTCTTGCTGACTTCGTCTTGCGCCGCTCGGCGTTGACTGGCGTCACCGGAGTGTCGTGGCCGAGGCCCGCGGCCACGTCGGCAGGCAATGGCAGACGCCAGGCGCCTCGCTTCTCGGGCAGAGGGTGGGGGAATGGTCAATCGAATGGACCTGGCGACAAGCACGTTGCTGCGGCGGACGATGCGGAGTGCGTTCAACGCTTTGCCGCGCGACGGGCGGCTGGCTGTCTACCGCAATTTCGTCGATTGCGACCCGGCGCCGACCGACCGGCTGGTGCTCAAGATCGCCGACACGCGAGAAGAACTCGAGGCCTGCTTCCGCCTGCTGCACGACGCTTATGTCAGCAGCGGCCTGATGCAGCCGCAGCCTTCGGGCATGCGTGTGACCATCTACCATGCCTTGCCGACGACGACGACACTGTGCGCAAAGTACGACGGCGAGGTGGTGGGTACTCTGTCGCTGATCAGGGAAAGCGTGCTCGGCTTCCCGCTGCAGCGGATCTTCGACCTCAGCGCGCTGCGCGCGAAGAACGGCAACATCGCCGAGGTCTCGGCGCTGGCGATCGCGCGTCGCTTCCGGCGGACGGGAGGCAGCATCCTCTTTCCCTTGATGAAGTTCATGTACGAGTACTGTACGACCTTCTTCGATACCCGGCATCTGGTGATCGCGGTCAATCCCGACCACATCGAAATGTATGAGTCGCTGCTTTTCTTTCAGCGGCTGAGCCAGAACGTCGTCGAGAACTACGACTTCGTCAATGGTGCTCCCGCGGTCGGCGCCACGCTCGACCTCGGCACGGCGCCCGAGACCTTCCGGCAGCACTACGGATCGAAGCCGGCGAAGCGGAACCTGCATGCCTTTTTCACCCAGATCCGCCTGCCCAACATCCAGCTTCCTGCGCGGCGCTTCTATACCACCAACGACCCGGTGCTGACGCCGGAATTGCTCGACTACTTCTTCAATGTGCGAACACCGGTCTTCAGCCTGTTGAGCGAGCGCAAGAAAGAGCTGCTGCATGGGATCTACGATCTGCCCGCCTACCGTGCCGTTCTGCCGGCGATCGTGCGCCCACCGGCCGATGGTGGAGAGCGCAGGCGACATCGGCGTTTTTCCGTCCGCTGCCCGGCCGAGTTGTCGCTGGGCCGTGGTGCTGGCGACGCGATTCGGGTCAACCTCGAAATCGTCCAGCTCTCGCGCTATGGATTTCAGGCGCATGCGCCGATCGCAGTCCCGATCGATGTCTGGGGCGAAGTGACGGTCCAACTCGGGCCGGCCGAAGTATCACGCATCCAGGTCGCTGCCTCGCGGGCATCCGGGACGGGATTCTACGGCTTTCGTCTCGGCGAGCCCGACCTCGTCTGGCGCAAGTTCGTCACCGCGCTGTACGGCAGCAGCACGCACGCCGACCTGCAGAACGCGACCGCTTTCCTCAACGACCGCTAGCGTCGGTCTCGTGCCGGCAGCGCCCGGTGGCCACCAGCCGACGTCATTGCGCTGCTGCCGCAGCGGCGCGCCGTCGGTCAGCCGCTTCGCCAGCGGCCAGCAGTCGGCGGCGGTACTGTGCCGGCGCGACGCCGGTCCAGCGCAGGAAGGCGCGATAGAAAGCCGCCGTGTCGGCAAAGCCCAGTTCGGCGGCGAGCTGTGCCAGGCCCAGGCGACTCTTCGCCAGCCGATCGATCGCCAGATCGCGCCGCAGGGCATCCTTGATCGCCTGAAAGCTCGATCCCTCTTCCTGCAGGCGGCGGTGCAGGGTGCGCGGCGACAGGTGCAGCGAATGCGCCACTGCGGCCAGCGAAGCGGATTGCGGCAGCGCGTCACGCAGCGAATTGCGCACGCGCTGGACCATCTCCCGGTCTCGGCGGTAGAGCGTCGTCAGCTTGCCTGGGGCGCCGTCGAGGAAGGCCAGCAGCGCGGCCTCGTCGCGGCGGATCGGCAGGTCGAGCAGGTTGGCGGCAAACACGGCAGCGAGTTCAGTGGCGTCGAAGCTCGACTGTGCGGTATAGATCAGTGCGTAATCGGCTGCGTGCTGCGGCCGCGGATAGGGGAAGGCGACCGAATCGAAGACGATGCTGCGGCCGACGAGCCAGGAGAACAGGCCGTGCAGCAGGCGCAGCAGCCACTCGAAGGCGAACACCCGGCCGATGTCCAGCGGGCGGTTTTCACCGATTCGCAGGCGGGCCTGGTCGTCGCGGCAATCGAGGTGAACGGCCAGATCGGGGAGCACCAGCCGCAGGAAACGGGCACTGCGCTCGATCGCCGCCGCCAGGGTCGGTGCGGTGATGACGCTGCGGCAGAGGAACTCGAACGTGCCGATCCGGATCGGCTGCGAGAAAAGGGCGAAGCCCTCGTCATCGAGTTCGCGGTTGACCAGGTTGTACAGTTCGGCGTAGCGTTCGATGGGCACGCGCGCTTCCGGATCGGCCAGCATCTGGCTGGGGATAAGGGCGCGCTCGAGCAGCCGAGCCGTGTCCCGGCCAGCGTACGCCAGACCGGCGAGCATGCCCTGCACGAAGGCGATCGCCACCGTCGCGCGCGCCGGCCCAGCGGCAGCGGCGCTGCGACGGCCGCGGCCGGCTTTGGCGGTCTTCTCAGGGTATGGCATTCGCTTCCCGCAAGGCTGTGTATTGACAGGACATTTCAAGTTGGCAAGATTTACATTATCGGCGGCATCTTGGGTAATGGCTTTCCCGGCGTCAACTTCCTACCATGTGGGTCCCTATACGGCAGCCGCTGACCTCTGCTTTTTCGATCATCCTGGAGCGCGAACGACATGACCGATCTTTCCATTGCCAAGAAGCTCTTGCCCTACAAGCCCAAGCACAAGGTGCGCTTCGTCACCGCCGCTTCGCTGTTCGACGGGCACGACGCATCGATCAACATCATGCGCCGCATTCTGCAGTCGACCGGTGCCGAGGTGATTCACCTCGGCCACAACCGTTCGGTACAGGAGATCGTCAACGCGGCGTTGCAGGAAGATGTGCAGGGAATTGCCATCACCTCCTACCAGGGTGGCCACGTCGAGTTCTTCAAGTACATGATCGACCTGCTGCAGGCGGGTGGCGGCGAGAACATCAGGGTCTTCGGCGGCGGTGGTGGCGTCATCGTACCGAGCGAGATCGAGGAACTGCACGCCTATGGCGTGACGCGCGTCTATTCTCCCGAGGACGGCCAGGCGATGGGTCTGCAGGGAATGATCAACGAGGTCGTCGCGAAATCCGACAGTGACCTGTCGTCGCTGGCACCGCAGGACACCGATGCCGTGCTCGCCGCCCTGAAGACCGGCAGCCGGCGGCAACTGGCACAGATCATCACTGCGCTCGAGAACGGTGCCTATCCGGAAGCGCTGCGCAAGAAGCTGCTGCATGCCGCTGCCGGGCTCAAGGTGCCGACGTTGGGCATCACCGGCACCGGTGGCGCCGGCAAGTCTTCGCTGACCGACGAGCTGGTGCGACGCTTCCGGCTCGATCAGGGCGACAGCATCAAGTTGGCGATCATCTCGATCGACCCGTCGCGCAAGCGTACGGGCGGTGCTCTGCTGGGTGACCGCATCCGGATGAACGCCATCGAGCATCCGAACATCTACATGCGCTCGCTGGCGACGCGCGACACCGGGTCGGAACTCTCCGCCGCGCTGCCGGAAGTGGTCGCTGCCTGCAAGCTGGCTGGCTTCGATCTGGTGATCGTCGAAACATCGGGGATCGGCCAGGGCAACGCCGCCATCGTGCCACTGGTCGACGTCTCGCTGTATGTCATGACCCCCGAGTTCGGCGCCGCATCGCAGCTCGAGAAGATCGACATGCTCGATTTCGCCGATTTCGTGGCGATCAACAAGTTTGACCGCAAGGGTGCCGACGATGCCCTGCGCGACGTCCGCAAGCAGTATCAGCGCAACCACGAGGCCTTCAACCAGAGCCCCGACGAGATGCCGGTTTTCGGCACGATGGCCGCGCGTTTCAACGACGATGGCGTCACCGCGCTGTACCAGGCGATCGCGCCCAGGCTGCACGCCTGTGGTCTGAAACTGAAGAAGGGCCGGCTACCGCTGGTGGGCGTGCGACAGTCGTCGAACCAGCACGCGATCGTGCCGCCGCAACGGGTCCGTTACCTCGCCGAGATCGCCGACACGGTCCGTGCCTATCACGCGCGCACCGCCGAACAGGCAGAGATCGCACGCCAGCGGCAGTCGCTGCGCACCGCCAAGGCGCTGTTCGAGAGCTGCGGCAAGCCGGCAGCGGATTTCGACGAACTGATCGCCTGGAAGGATGGACAGCTCGACGCGCGCTCGCGCAAGCTGCTCGACATGTGGCCGAAGACGCTCGAGCTTTACGCGCAGGACGAGTACGTGGTGAAGATCCGCGACCGCGAGATCCGCACCCGTCTCACCGGCACCTCGCTTTCCGGGTCGCGCATCCGCAAGGTCGCGCTGCCGACCTACCGGGATGAGGGCGAAGTGCTGCGTTTTCTGCTGCGCGAGAACGTTCCGGGTTCGTTTCCCTTCACCGCCGGCGTCTTCGCGTTCAAACGCGAGAACGAGGATCCGACGCGGATGTTTGCCGGCGAAGGAGACGCCTTCCGCACCAATCGGCGTTTCAAGAGGGTCTCCGAGGGAATGCCCGCCAAGCGTTTGTCGACTGCCTTCGACTCGGTCACCCTCTATGGCTGCGATCCCGATGCACGCCCGGACATCTACGGCAAGGTCGGCAACTCCGGCGTGTCGATCGCGACCCTCGACGACATGAAGGTCCTCTTTGATGGTTTCGAACTTTGCGCACCGACGACCTCGGTATCGCTGACGATCAATGGCCCGGCGCCGATCATCCTGTCGATGTTCTTCAACACCGCGATCGACCAGCAGGTCGACAAGTTCCGCGTCGACAATGGCCGCGACCCGACCGAGGACGAAATCGCCAAGATCCGCGTCTGGGTGCTGGCCAACGTCCGTGGCACGGTGCAGGCCGACATCCTGAAGGAGGATCAGGGACAGAATACCTGCATCTTCTCGACCGAGTTCGCACTGAAGATGATGGGCGACATCCAGGAGTTCTTCGTCCACAACCAGATCGGCAACTTCTACTCGGTATCGATCTCCGGCTATCACATCGCCGAGGCCGGCGCGAATCCCATATCGCAACTGGCGTTCACGCTCGCCAACGGCTTTACCTACGTCGAAACCTATCTCGCACGCGGCATGCACATCGACGACTTCGCGCCCAACCTGTCGTTCTTCTTCAGCAACGGCATGGATCCCGAATACTCGGTGATCGGGCGCGTTGCCCGTCGCATATGGGCGGTGGCGATGAAGAACCGGTACGGTGGCAACGAGCGCAGCCAGAAGCTGAAGTACCATATCCAGACCTCCGGCCGCTCGCTGCACGCGCAGGAAATGGCGTTCAACGATATCCGCACGACGCTGCAGGCGCTGATCGCCATCTACGACAACTGCAACTCGCTGCACACCAACGCCTACGACGAGGCGATCACGACGCCGACTGAGGAATCGGTCCGCCGGGCGATGGCGATCCAGTTGATCATCAACCGTGAGTGGGGTCTGGCGATGAACGAGAACCCGAATCAGGGCTCGTTCATCATCGACGAGCTGACCGATCTCGTCGAGGAGGCCGTGCTGCGCGAGTTCGAGGCGATCGCGTCACGCGGTGGCGTTCTCGGCGCCATGGAAACCGGTTATCAACGCGGCAAGATCCAGGAGGAATCGCTCTACTACGAGCACAAGAAGCACGATGGCTCGTTTCCGATCGTCGGCGTGAATACCTTCCGCAACCCGCACGGAGATGCCCAGATCGAGATCGAGCTGGCGCGCTCGACGGAGGAGGAGAAGCAGTCGCAGCTGCAGCGCCTGCAGGCCTTCCAGGGCCGCAATGCCGCCGCCGCCGGAGCCATGCTCGAGCGCCTGCAGAGGGTGGTCATCGACAACGGCAACGTCTTCGCGGTCCTGATGGAGGCAGTGCGCGTCTGTTCGCTGGGTCAGATCACCAACGCGCTGTACGAGGTCGGTGGCCAGTACCGGCGCAGCATGTAGCAACGGCGGCCCGGGCGTGCGCGGCCACGCCCGGGCCGATCAGTCGGGCGTTGGGGTGCGGCTCTCGCGGGCCCGCCCCAACGCCCGCTGCATGCCATGCACGCCTCGCTGTTGCAAGTTCCTGGCGATTGGTCCAGCATGGCCGTCTGCCAGAAAACGGGAGGAGTGACATGATTGCAGCGCTGCGTCGTCTCAGTCTGATGAACCGGCTTTCGCTGACCGCGATCCTGGCCCTGCTGGCCATGCTGCTGATCGTCTGGGAGAGCCTCTGGTCCCTGCATGGCCTGCTCTACAGCGATCGCCAGGTGAAGACCCGGCACTTGGTCGAGACGGTCGTCGGCGTTCTCGAGCATTATCACGACCAGCAGATAGCCGGTACGCTAAGCGAGGAAGAAGCCAGGCAGCAGGCGATCAAGGCCGTCAAGCGGCTGCGCTACGACAAGACCGAGTACTTCTGGATCAACGACCTTGGCAAGCCGACGCCGCGCATGGTGATGCACCCGACGGTACCGGCACTCGACGGCAAGGTGCTCGATGAAGCCCGCTTCAACAAGGCGATCTCGATGCAGGCCGGTGTCAGTGGCGACAGGCGTCCGGTCGACGGGAAGAACCTGTTCGTCAGTTTCAACGAGGTCGTCGAACAGGCCGGGGATGGCTTCGTCGAGTACCAGTGGCCGAAGCCGCTCGCCGGTGGTGGCGTCAGCGGCGAGCTGTTCACCAAGCTCTCCTACGTCAGGAAGTTCGAGCCTTGGGGCTGGGTGGTCGGCTCGGGGATCTACATCGACGACGTCGACCGGATCTTCCGCGAAGAGGCGCTGCACAGCGTGTCGTTTGCGGTTGCCGCGACGCTCGTGCTGCTGCTCGGCGGCTGGTTCGTCAGAAAGAGCATCGTCAGTGAGTTCGGCGGTGAGCCGCGCGCTGCCCTCGCCGCGACAAGCAGCATTGCCGACGGCGACCTGACGCATGACATCGCGCTGCGGCCGGACGACCGGAGTAGTGTCCTCTTCGTTCTGTCACACATGCAGACAAGCCTCAGGGCGATGCTGCGCGCCATCTTCGGCAACGCCAGCCGGCTGCAGGCGAGCATCGAGCGGCTGTCGGCGGAGTCGAACCAGATCAACCTGGCGACGCAGGTGCAGGCCGGCGCCGTCGCCGACACGCGGGCGGCGATCAGCGATGTCTCGGCGAGCGTCGATGTGGTCAACGGACTCGTGCGCGCCACCGAAGACGGCGCGCACGAAGTTGCTCGGCGCGCGCACGACGGTGCCGATGTTGCGGCGCGGGTGGCGCGCGAGATGCAGGCGATTGCCGATACCGTTGCCGTCTCGTCCGACCAGGTCTCGCGGCTCGTGGCAAGTACCGGCGAGATCGGCCAGATGGCCCGCGTGATCAAGGAAATCGCCGATCAGACCAATCTGCTGGCGTTGAACGCGGCCATCGAGGCCGCTCGCGCCGGTGAGCAGGGACGCGGTTTCGCCGTCGTTGCCGACGAGGTGCGCAAGCTTGCCGAGCGTACGAGCAGGGCGACGAGCGAGATTGGCGGTGTGCTGCAGGGGATTCGCACCGACACGGAAAGCGCGGTCGCCGGCATGCAGGCAGCCGCGCCAGTGATCGCCAGTGGCGTTGAGCAGGCCAATTCCGCCGCCGAAACCCTGCTCGCCATTGAGCAGCAGGCGCAGGATACGTTGCAGAAGATGCAGGCGCTGTCGCAGGCGACGCGGGCGCAGACGCAGCGAATCGAGGACATCGTCGGCAACGTCGACGCGGTGATGAAGGCTTCGGGCCAGACCGAGAGCGTGATCAGGCAGTCGTTGCAGTCGGCGGCCGATCTCGAGCAGGCATCGAGCGAGATGTTCTCGATGGTCCAGCGCTTTCGCATCGGCGACATGCCCGGCGGCAGTTCGCCGGCGGCGCGCAGCGGCGAGGCGACCGTGAAGCCGCTGATGGAATGGTCGAGCGCGCTGGCCGTCGGCCACGCCGAGATCGACCGCCAGCACCAGGTGCTGATCGGGATCGCCAACCGGCTGAACGCTGCGATGCGCTCCGGTGCCGGTCGCTCCGCTTGTGGCGCAATCCTCGACGAACTGGTGAACTACACGGTGAACCATTTCGCCTTCGAGCAGAAACTCATGGAACAACATCAGTATGGTGATCGCGAGGCCCACCTGGCGGCGCACCGCAAGCTGATCGACGATGTTGCACGCTTCAAGCGCGAGTACGACGCCGGCGGTACGGTCTCGGTCGAGCTGATGGGCTTCATCCGCGACTGGCTGGTGAACCATTTCCTCAAGGTCGACCGCGCGCTCGCTCGCGATCTGGCGAGCCGCGGGCTGGCCTGAGCGCCGCCCGCCAAGCTGCCGGCAGCCGTCGCGCGGGGCAGCCGATGAGTAGCCCGGGCGATCCGCTGACGCGGCGGCGCTGGCGGGCACTCGCTGTCGTCGTTGCGGCCTGCGTCCTGTCGTTTCTCCAGCGTTTCGCACCGGCGGGAATCGCCCAGGATCTGGTTGCCGCATTCAACACGACGGCGTCGTCGCTCGGTGTCCTCGCGGCGACGGGACTCAGCGCCTCTCGTACATCAGGTCGACACGGCGCATGCTGCGCCGGCAGGCTTCGCTGTCGCACTTCTGCTTGCTGCTCTCCTCGCTGCCGAGTGGCAGGCGGCGTATCTGGTTGCGTGGCACGCCGAGCGAGCGCAGTCGCTCGCTCACCGCTTCTGTTCGCCGGTCGGCGACGGCCAGGTTGTAGGCGGGGCTGCCGAGGTTGTCGGTGTGGCCGACGAGAACGACGATCAACTGCGGATCCTCCTTGAGTTTCTGGGCGTTCTGTCGCAGGACCTCGAGGCCCTGGCTATCGACCGTCACCTCGCCAGAAGCGAAATAGACCGTTCTTGCCGCCTCGTTGTCGGCGAAGGGCGTCGGCTTTCCGGCGCCGGGTCGGCCGGTGGACAGCGGCGCGCGGGCGGGCTTCTGCGGTTCAGTGCCGGCCTGTGCCGTATCGGTCGCGACGGTTGGTCTGTCGGCGGTCGCGCAGGCGGCGAGAAGGAGGGCGGTGGCCAGACCGACGGGCAGGGAGTGACGTTGCGACGACATTGGCGATCTACCGGCAGGCAAGACGGATGCACAGGGATACGACTGCCTTGGTCCGGCGATGATGGCTGTCGGGCGCTCGGCCCCGACCCTTCAGTCGCTGCTGGCGCGGGGCGTGTCCGACGCGTGCCCGGCGATCATCTGGCTGAGTTCCGGCAGACGGAAGCCACAGAAGGTACCGCAGCCGCGCTTTTCCTGCAAGGCCGGCAGAGTCGCACTGCTGGCGAGGTCGGCGGTGGTCTCGGCCGCCGTCACGTCCGAACAGTCGGGCGATTTCGCGCGGGCGGCTGTCCGGGAATGGCTGTCGGTGGGCTGCACGCAGGATGACCAATGGCTGGCGGCGGCTGTACAGCCCGACCGTTGCGAAATCGAACGCACCGAGCAGACGCGATGTATCGGCTGCCCCGGTGCATCGGTAGCCCGGCACGCCCGCGCGGCAGCCCTGCATCAGCGGCGACGCGAACGATGATGCAGGGCTGCCGCGCGGGTTGCGCACGGTCGCCAGTTCGCCGCCATGCAGGTCGCGCTGCTGCAGATCGGCCGGGTGCATCGTCAGCAACGGTTCATCGTCCTGGAGGACGCCAAAGGCCGTCCCGCGCAGGGCAGCACGAACCTCCGCCTGCGCCGGCAGCGATTGCGACGGGTTGGTGCAGGCGATCCAGACCGCCTTGACCTCGCCGGTCCCGAGAGCGGCACCCAGCTCGATGGCGGTCTTCCCCGGCCGTTCGGGTACCGACGGTACGCCCCACAGACGGGCGACTTCGGCGCGGTGCTCGGCGCTCGCCAGGTCGCGTTGCGCCGAGAGCAGGTTGGCGAGGCCGACGACCTCGCGGCCACCCATGGCGTTTGGCTGACCGGTCAGCAAGAAGGGGCCGGCGCCGAGGTGGCCGATCTGCCCGGTTGCCAGATGCAGGTGGATCAGCGCCGCGTTGTTGTGGGTGCCGTGGGCTGACTGGTTGAGCCCCTGGCAGTAGAGGGAGAGGGCGGCACCGGCGCTGCCGAACCCGCGTCCGGCGCGGATGATGTCGGCCATGGGCAGACCACAGATGCGCGCAACTACATCTGGCGTATAGGCGGCGACGGTCTCCTCCAGAGCCTCGCGACGTTGTTGGTGCCGATCAGCCGTTTCGCCAGCTTGTTGAAGACCTAATAGTCCTCGGTCAGCAACTGACCGGAGATGTAGAACGCGACACTGTGCGGACCATGCGGGGCGAAGATGCCGGCAGAGCGGTCGGCGGCGTGGTCGAGCGCCTCGTCCCAGCCGACACGCTGGCGCGTGGCGTCGCGTTGCCGCCGCAGCTGCGGATGCAGCAGGCGGTATCACTCCTGGGGCCGTCCCAAGCAGCACCCGCGCCATCAGCGACGGCGGCCAGAGGGGCCCGCAACAATGCGTGCCGCGGATGCCGTTGCGCTCGTTGCCGGTCGTTGCGCGCACCAATCGCTTGCTCCAGGTACCGGTGGCGCCGCTTGATGGTGCGTCGCAGCAGGCGCGGCGCGGTGGCCCGAGTGCGCAGGTGGCTGCATTCGTGGGCTGCGGCAGTACTGGGCCGCTGCTTGCTGGGAGACTGGCCTCGAGGTTTTTTGGCAGGAGCAAGAGACAAATGGGCAGGAAATGACTCGTCATGGCTCGGCCGGTGCTTTCTTTGGCGGCAAGGATACCCAGGAGATCTCCCTCAACGATGCTGCCGGCGGGGGGTACAAGAAGCTGGTGATTCGCGACCACCGTCTGGTTGGCGGCGTCCTCTATGGTGATACGTCCGATGGCCCGTGGTACTTCCAGCTGCTGCGTGACAGCCAGGACATTCACGAGATCCGTGACCACCTGTTGTTTGGCCAGTTGCATGTCGGCGATGTCGGTCATCCACAGCAAGGCGGCGGCGATCGCCGACAGTGCCGAGGTCTGCGGCTGCAACGGCGTCAGCAAGGGTGCAATCGTCAAGGCGATCAACGAGAAAGGCCTGTTCAGCCTCGACGACATCAAGCGGCACACCAAGGCTGCATCGTCGTGTGGCTCCTGCGCGGGCCTCTGCGAGCAGATCCTGTCGGCAACGATCGGCGGCGCGTACACGCCCGCTGCCTCGAACCGCAAGCCGCTGTCCGGCTGTACCGACCATTCGCACCAGGAAGTGCGCGACACGATCCGGGCGCAACACCTCGTCAGCATCGACGGCGTCATGCGCTTCCTCGAGTGGCGGACCGAAGACGGTTGCGAGAAGTGCCGTCCGCCGCTCGACTACTACCTGATCTCGACGTGGCCCGGCGAGGCCCGGGACGATCCGCGCTCGCGGCTGATCAACGAGCGTGCCCATGCCAACATCCAGAAGCAAGCGACCTGCTCGGTCGTGCCGCGGATGTGGGGCGGGCTGACCAGCGCTGCCGAGCAGCGGCGTATCGCCGATGTTGCCGAGAAGTACCAGGTGCCGACGATCAAGCTGACCGGCGGCCAGCGCATCGACCTGTTCGGCAGCCGCAAGGAAGAACTGATCGGGGTCTGGCAGGATCTCGGTATGCCATCCGGGCACGCCTACGGCAAGCCGATCCGTACCGTCAAGACCTGCGTCGGCGCCTAGCACTGCCGTTTTTCGCGCGCAACTGGCGATGGACATGGGTGTCAAGCTCGAACGGATGCTCTTCGACATGTACTCACCGCACAAGGTCAAGCTGGCCGTTTCGGGTTGTCCGCGCAACCGCGCCGTGGCCGGCGTCAAGGAGGTTGGCGTCATCGGCGTCGATTCCGGCTACGAGCTCTAGGTCGGCGGCAACGGTGGCATCAAGACCGAGGTCGCGCAGTTTCTCGTCAAGGCGAGGAGTGACGAGGAGGTCCTCGAGTATGCCGGTGCCTTCCTGCAACTCTACCGCGAGGAGGTCTTCCATCTCGAGCGGACCTGCCACTGGCTCGAGCGCGTCGCCCTCGAGCACGCGAACAACCGCGTCGTCGAAGGCGAGGAGAGCCGCAAGGCATTGCACGCGCGTCTGCTGGCCGAACTGCAGGATGCCCGGGATCCCTGGGCCGAGCGCGTCGCCGGTGACGAACGCAACAACTCGAGGCGTATCATCGCTTGAACGCCTGCCTGACTGGAGAAGGAAAGAGCCACGGGTGAATGGAAACCGATCTGCATGCTGGAAGACATCCCGAGGCTGGGTAGTCGCATCGTCCGCTCGACGGGCGGCGACATTGCCGTCTTCCAGCCACGACGTGTCTGCAGGCCACCCTGCTGGCGTACCCGGATGCGCAGCTGGCGGCGGCGTCGCTGACCAGCCTGGCACTCGCCTGCGACGGCCGCGACAACGCCACTGCCGTCGTGCTGCGGGTGAACGAGGTGCCGGCGAAGCAGCGAAGCGGCCTCTACTACCTGCAGACCTGGCATGAGGGCGCCACGCTGCAACGGATGCTCGATGCCGGCCTGCACCGAAGCCGTACAGCACGGCATCCGGCTGCTGAAGGGTCTCGCGGAATTGCACCGGCTGCAGGTGGCGCATCGCGACATCAAGCCGGCCAACGTCCACCTCGGTCGTGACGGTCGCCTGCGCATCCTCGACCTTGGCGTCGCCGTCAGCGATTCGCAAGGCGATGCGCCCGCGGGCAGTCCGGGAGCTCCGAGCTACCGGGCGCCCGAGCTCTTCACCGGCGAACTGGCCGTTCCGGCACACGACCTCGATGCGGCGGGTATCACGCTCTACCACCTGCTCACCCGCAAGTACCCCTACGGCGAAATTGAGCCTTTTCAGCATCCGAAGTTCGCCGTGCCGCTGCCGCCCACCCGCTATCGCCCGGGCATCCCGGGCTGGCTCGAGAATGTTCTGCTCAAGGCGGTGGCCCGGGATCCCGTGCACCGCCGCGAAACGCCGGAGGAGTTCCTCCTGGCCCTTGAGCGGGGCGCCAACCGTCCACTCGGCCGGCCGCCGGCGTCCTCGCCGCTGCAGCAAGGACGCGGTCGCGGTTGATGTCTTCCTCAGAGGGCCAGGCAGGCTGCTAGAATTCAGGCTCATCCTTGCGCAGGGGCGATCATGCAGATCACCATCACCCGTCCTGACGACTGGCATCTCCACCTGCGCGACGGTGCGGCGATGGCGGCGGTGCTGCCGCATTCGGCACGCCGCTTCGCTCGTGCGATCATCATGCCGAACCTTCGCCCGCCGGTCACCACAGTCGCTGCTGCCGGCGCGTATCGCGCGCGCATTCTCGCTGCGTTGCCGGCGGGCGTGTCGTTTTCACCGCTGATGACGCTGTACCTCACCGACAGCACGCCGCCGGAGGAGATCCGGCAGGCGGCTGCGAGCGGCTTCGTGCATGCGGTGAAGCTGTATCCGGCGGGCGCGACGACGAACTCGGACTCGGGAGTGACCGATATCGGCCGGTGTGCGGCCGTCCTGGCGGCGATGGAAGAGTGCGGACTGCCGTTGCTCGTCCATGGCGAAGTGACCGATCCGGCCGTGGACGTCTTCGATCGGGAGAAGCAGTTCATCGAGCGCGTGCTGCAGCCGCTGTTGCTGCGCCATCCGCGAATCCGGCTGGTGTTCGAGCACATCACCACGAGCGATGCGGTCGATTTCGTTCGCGGTTGCGCCGACAATGTCGCAGCGACGATCACGGCCCACCATCTGCTGTACAACCGCAATGCGATCTTCGCCGGCGGCATTCGCCCGCATCATTACTGCCTGCCGGTGCTCAAGCGGGAGCAGCACCGGCAGGCTCTGCTCGGCGCAGCCACTGCCGGCAGCCCGAAGTTCTTCCTCGGCACCGATTCGGCGCCGCATTCGCAGTCGAGCAAGGAAGCGGCCTGCGGCTGCGCGGGCTGCTATACGGCAGCGGCAGCGCTCGAACTCTATGCCGAGGCCTTCGAGTCGATGGCGGCGCTTGATCGCCTTGAAGCCTTTGCCAGCTTCCACGGTCCCGATTTCTATCGTCTGCCGCACAACGCCGGCCACGTCACGCTGCGGCAGGAAGAGTGGCTGTTGCCAACCGCGTTTGCCTATGCGGACGGCGAGTACCTGGTGCCGCTGCGTGCCGGTGAGTCGCTGCGCTGGCGGTTGCTCGACTGATGGTTGCATCCGCTTGCCGTGCCCTCTTGGGGAGGTTGCCCGTGTTCCCGAGCAGATTGCTCCTCGTGCTGCTGCCGGCGCTGGTCGCGTGTTCGGATCAACGCGCGGCTTTCGAAATCGATGGATCCCGTCAGCACGCGCTGACCTTGATCCGTGTGCAGACCCTGCCTTGGGACAAGACCGCCGGATACTCGATCGTCGCCGCGCGCATGCCGGACTGCCAGCGGCGGCACGAGATCGGTGCCGGTGGCGCCGACAGCCGGGTCGAGGTGTTCGCGCCCGGCAACGGCGCCTGGATTCTCAAGCAGGGCAAGCGCATGTACGTTGTCGAGACGCGTACCTGCGAAGGATTTGCCCGGCTTGAAGCGGAACCGGAAGCTGGCATTGGTCCTCTGCAGGGAAGTTTCCAGATGCGCAGCGGGACGCTCGCCTGGGTGGCGGAGCCGGCCGGCGAGCCGGCGGCGGCTGGTGGCGTCCCTGCCGAGCGGTGAATCCGATGAGGCTGCCGTCAGTGGGTGGCCTGTTTGCCCCGCTGTTGCCGCTCTTCGATGGGCGACCGCTGGCGCCTGACTTGGCGGCGCTGGCCGCTCTTGCCGAGACACGCGAGCTGCGCAACGCTGCCGGGCGGCGAATCGCCTTCGTGGCGCCGCCGGCGGACGGCCTGGATTACGAGACGCGCATCTGGCTGACCGGCGAGGTCGCGACACGGCCGGACAACTGGCACGATTTCTTCAACGCCTTGGTCTGGTTTGCCTTTCCGAACACCAAGGCG
>JAEUOM010000139.1 GCA_016788495.1 Accumulibacter sp.
GCGTCTACAGCGACGCCGCCACCTTCGCCGCCAGTTCGACATAGCGGTTGGCATAGCCCCACTCGTTGTCGTACCAGGCGTAAATCTTCACCAGGGTGCCGTTGATCACCAGGGTGTGCGCCGCGTCGATGATCGACGAACGCGGATCGGTCGCGTAGTCCATCGATACCAGCGGCCGCTCCTCGTAGCCGAGAATCCCCTTCAGCGCGCCGTTCGCCGCCGCCCTGAGCAAGCCATTGACCTCGTCGACCGTCGTCGGCCGCTGCATCTCGAAGACGCAGTCGGTGAGCGAGGCGTTGAGCAGCGGCACGCGGACCGCATGGCCGTCGAGCTTGCCCTTGAGTTCCGGAAAGATCAGCGCGATCGCCGTCGCCGAACCGGTCGTCGTCGGTACCAGCGACAGGCTGGAAGCGCGCGCGCGGCGCAGATCCTTGTGCATCTGGTCATGCACGCTCTGCGTGTTCGTCGAACTGTGGATGGTGGTGATCATTCCGTGCGAGATGCCGATCGCCTCGTGCACGACCTTGACCACCGGCGCGAGGCAGTTGGTCGTGCAGGAAGCGGCCGTGACGATGTGGTCCTTCGCCGGGTCGTAGAGCTGGTCGTTGATCCCCATGACGATGTTGAGGACGTCGCCATCCTTCACCGGCGCAGCGACGATCACCTTCTTCACACCGGCCGCCAGATAGGGGGAGAGCTGCTCGACCGTGCGCCACTTGCCGCTCGCCTCAAGGACGATGTCGACGTCGGCCGCGCGCCAGGGAGCGCCGGCGACGTCCTTCGCCGTGCTGTAACCGATCGACCTGCCCTCGATCAGCAGGCGGCCGTTGCTGACGCCCACCTCGCGCTGCCAGCGGCGATGCACCGAGTCGAATTCAAGCAGGTGCGCGGCGGCTTCGACGGGCCCGTTCGCTTCGTTGATGTGCACGAACTCGAGCTGCGGATTGTCCCACGCGGCGCGCAGGGCCAGCCTGCCGATGCGACCGAAACCATTGATGCCGACCTTGACCGTCATTGCTCGTTCCTCCGATGGGTGGATGATGCTCCTCTGGACCCCAGGGAGCTGCCGAACCGACCGCCGCGCGTGGCGCTCGCTCCAGTAACGTTTCTATATTGCTAGAATTTTGGAAACATGTAAAGCCCGATCTGCAATCGCGCTGGCGGCGAAGGCGGCGGCAGCGCCGCGGAGGCGATCGGTGCAGCCGGCCGTCGCGCCGCATTGCCTTTGCGGAGTGGCGAGTATTTCGGTATCGTTGGAATGATGAACAATACTGATGCCGTCACCACGCTGGCTGCGCTGGCCCAGGAAAGTCGCCTGGCCATCTTCCGCCTGCTGGTACACCATGCGCCGACCGGCCTGACCGTCGGCCTGATCGCCGAGCAACTCGAGCTGCCAGCGCCAACGCTGTCCTTTCACCTGAAGACGCTGGTCCACGCCGGTCTCGTGCACACTGTCCAGGAAGGCCGCTTCGTTCGTGCTCATGCGCGCATGGAGAGAATCGACGGGCTGGTCGGCTTCCTGACCGAGAACTGCTGCAACGGTCGCCCGGAAATCTGCCGACCACAGTTGCGGCCGGCTGTGGATCCGGCTGGCTGACCGTCTGTCACGGGAGGAAATCGTGCCGCCCGCGGGTGCGGACGTTTGCCCCGATCCGCCGCAAGTCCGTGGCCAGACCGGTGACCGCCGGCCGCGGGCTGGAGCGTAGCGCCAGTGATCCGGCCTGCCGTGCTCGCGAAATCGGATTCTATGTTTCCAGAAACTTAAAATTTTGCTAGTGTTCGCCCATTGACGACTTGATGGCCAGCAGGTGCCAGGACCGACATGAGCATTGCCTCCGCAACCTGCGGCAACGGCGGCCAGGACGCCGAGCCGCGCAGGATGAACAGCGCCTTCGAACGCTACCTGAGCCTCTGGGTGCTGCTCTGCATCGCCGGCGGCATCGCCCTCGGCAAGCTCGCGCCCGGCGTCGCCCAGGAACTCGATCGCATGTCGCTCGACGTCGCGGGCGCGCCGGTGGTTTCCATCCCGATCGCCGTCTGCCTGTTCTTCATGATGTACCCGATCATGGTCAAGATCGATTTCGCCTCGGTGATCCAGGCCGGACGCAGCGGCCGGCCGGTGCTGCTGACGCTCTTCGTTAACTGGGCGGTGAAACCGTTCACGATGTATGCCATCGCCTTCCTCTTCCTCGGCGTGCTGCTGCGGACGCTGATCGGCGAGGATGCCGTCGATCTGGTGAAGATGCCCCTCGCGCTCGACCTGCCTGTCGGTGCTGCGCACGGCGCCGGCGTCGTCGTTCTGCACGACGGCGTCCGCATGCTCGAGGTGCCGCTGTGGCGCAGCTATCTCGCCGGCTGCATCCTGCTCGGCATCGCTCCGTGCACGGCGATGGTCCTCGTCTGGGGTTATCTGGCACGTGGCAACGACGGCCTGACGCTGGTCATGGTGGCGATCAATTCGCTGACCATGCTGCTGCTCTACGGCGTTCTCGGCGGCTTTCTGCTTGGCGTCGGTCGCCTGCCGGTGCCGTGGCAGGCGCTGCTGCTGTCGATCGGCATCTACGTTGCGCTGCCGCTGGTAGCCGGCTACCTGTCGCGCCGCTGGATCATCGCCCACAAGGGCGAGGTGTGGTTCAAGGAACGCTTCCTCCACGTCCTCACGCCGATCACCATCGTCGCCCTGCTGATCACGCTGGTACTGCTGTTCTCGTTCAAGGGCGAGGTGATCCTCGCCAACCCGCTGACCATCGTCTGGATCGCCATCCCGCTGTTCCTGCAGACGGTGCTGATCTTCGCTCTCGGCTATGCCCTGGCGCTGTGGTTGCGCCTGCCCTACCGGGACGCCGCTCCGGCAGCGATGATCGGCGCCTCGAACCACTTCGAAGTCGCGATCGCCACCGCCGTGATGCTCTTCGGGCTCTCCTCGGGCGCGGCGCTGGCGACCGTCGTCGGGGTACTGATCGAGGTGCCGGTCATGCTCGCCCTGGTCGAGATCTGCCGGCGCACGGCGCACTGGTTTCCGTCGCCGCCGGTCGGCATCGCCGCTGCCGCAGGCGGGCGCTGACGCGCAGGCGGTCGCGGAGATGACTGGCCCCCCCTGCCTGCTCGCCGCCTGGTCGAGCTGCGAAGCCGAGCTGCGGCGCTACCTGCGGCACCGGCTGGCACAGGCCGACGATGCCGATGAGCTGCTGCAGGAAGTGTTCATCAGGGCGTGGCAGCAGGAAGAAGGCTTCTGCGCGATCGACAACCGGCGTGCCTGGCTGTTTCGCGTCACGCGCAACGCCCTCGCCGATCGCCTGCGCACGTCTCGCGAGCAGGTCGCCGTACCCGAAGATCTGGCGGCACCGGCGATCGAGACGGCGCCAGCCGTCGATGAACTGAGCCAGTGCCTGCCACGAGTGCTGGCCGAACTGTCGCCGGCGGATCGCCTGGCGATCACCCTCTGCGACATCGGCGGCGCCTCGCAACAGCAACTTGCCGACCAGCTCGGCATCTCGCTCAGCGGCGCCAAATCGCGCATTCAGCGCGCCCGCCGGCGACTGCGGGAAGCTCTGACGCGAGGCTGCCGGGTCCGCTTCGACGACGACGGAAGGGTTTGTGGCTTCACGCCGCGCGCGCCCCTCTAGCAGCGCGCGCAGGCTGCGCCCGCCGCAACCACCGATCGGGAACGGCGCCACCTTGCCGGTGTACGCGTTGTCGTCGCTGCCGCAGCCGCGGCTGAAGATCGCTCCCGGTCGCGCCGACGCCCCCGGCGCCGGGAACCACGCCGGCCCGAAGACGGCCGCTGCTAGCCGAAGCAGAAGACGTCGAGCTTGTTGCCGTCGAGATCGCGGAAGTAGCCGGCGTAGAAACCGTCACCGCGCGGACCGACCGCACCTTCATCGGTGCCACCGAGTTCGAGCGCCCTGGCATGAACGCGCCCGACCTGCTCGCGCGAGCTGGCCGCCAGCGCCACCATGACGCCGTTCCCGACGGTCGCCGGGCGTCCGTCGAAGGGCGTCATGATGCACAGGCTCGGTTTGTCCTCGGCCACGCCCCAGGCGATTCCGCGCGGGAACTCCCACAGGCGGCGGGCGCCGACTTCCTTCAGCAACTCGTCATAGAACGCCGCAGCCCTGGGCAGGTCGTTGGTCCCGAGTGTCACATAGCCGATCATCCTGCTTCTCCTTCACCGTTCAGAAGATGCCAGTCTACGCCACTTGTGCCCATCCCGGGCCGGCTCCGGACGCCAGCCTGCCCGGCACCACCGAGGCTCTTCCGGGGTGGCGACGACCGCTACGCCCGCGATGGCCGTCGAGGGAGACGATCCACTGCGCGACAGCTTGCCCGGTCGGTACCACGACTGGCCAGAGACCTGCGTCCTTTTCGCCCTGCCAGCGTCTACTTCGAGGAAGCCAACAGCACTGGACATCACCAACGCCGACAACGAAGTGAGCTGGAGACACCGCATGCGAAACACCGTGGGCATCGAGACGCGTACCAACGCCAGGCTCGCCTGCTGGCTGATCGGGCTGACCACGGGCAGCGTGCTCTGGCTGGCTGCCTACAGCCAGCTCACCGCCTTTGCCGACGCGGTGCTCGCGGTCACCGGGCTCTCGCGGGCGACCCGCTTCGGCGAGGCGGTGCATTTCTTCTGCTACGATACGCCGAAGGTCCTGCTGCTCCTGACCGGCATCGTTTTCGTGATGGGTGTCGTCCAGACCTTCTTCTCACCGGAGCGGACGCGGACGCTGCTGGCCGGCAGGCGCGCAGGCCTCGGCAACGTGTTGGCGGCCACACTGGGCATCGTCACGCCGTTCTGTTCGTGCTCGGCAGTGCCGCTGTTCATCGGTTTTCTCTCGGCCGGCGTGCCACTCGGGGTGACCTTCTCCTTCCTGGTCTCGGCACCGATGGTCAACGAGATCGCCCTCGTGCTACTCTTCGGCATGTTCGGCTGGCAGGTCGCCACCCTCTACCTCGGGCTCGGGCTGCTGGTAGCGACCCTCGCCGGGCTGGTGATCGGCAGGCTGCGGATGGAAGCCCACCTCGAGGACTGGGTACAGGCAATCCTCGCCCGCCCGACCGCGCGAGCGGACGGCGAGCCGCTTTGCTGGCTGCAACGGCTGCAGGCCGGCGGCGCGCGCGTGCGCGAGATCGTCGGCCGGGTCTGGCCGTACGTCCTCGCCGGGATTGGCCTTGGCGCCGCCATCCACGGTTACGTGCCGGAGGATTTCATGGCCTCGTTCATGGGCCGTGATGTCTGGTGGGCAGTACCCGCCGCGGTCCTGCTCGGGGTGCCCATGTACAGCAACGCGGCAGGAATCATCCCGATTGTCGAGGCGCTGATCGGCAAGGGAGCCGCGATCGGCACGGTCCTCGCCTTCATGATGGCGGTGATCGCGCTGTCGGCACCGGAGATGATCATTCTGCGCAAGGCGCTCAGGCCGACGTTGATCGCCACCTTTGCCGGCGTCGTGGCAACGGGCATCCTGCTCGTTGGCTACGTCTTCAACTGGGTGCTCTGACACCCGTGCCGACCTGCCGGCGCTTCCGCTTCCTCACCCGCGGCGGGTGCTGGCGGCTGATCTGCCTGCTGGCAATCTCCGCCCTCTCCACCTTGGTCGCCGCGGCCGCGTCGCCGACGTGGACCGACAACGACGCTGCCGGCGAGCGACGGGTTCACCTGTACTTCTTCTGGACGAGTACCTGCCCGCACTGCCAGGCCGCACGCCCCTTCGTTGAAGCGCTGCCGACGCGCCATCGCTGGTTGCTGCTGCACAGCCGCAATCTCTCGACTGACAGCGAGGCGGCCACGGACTACGTCGCGCTGGCCGAGTCCCTGGGAGAGGAAGCGAGCAGCGTGCCCGCCTTCCTCTTCTGCGGACGGATGGAGGTCGGTTTCGACCGGCCGGAAACGAGCGGGCGGGCACTCGAGGAAGCCCTGCAATCATGCCACCAGGCCGGTCACGAAGCAGCCGCGGCGGCGGCGCTGGCAGACACCCGGGCAACCGGGATCGATCTGCCGCTGCTTGGCACAATGGCGCCCGACGAGCTCTCGCTGCCCGTGTTCACCGTCCTCGTCGCCGGCCTGGATGCATTCAACCCCTGTGCCTTCTTCGTCCTCCTGTTCCTGCTCTCGCTGCTCATCCATGCCGGCAGCCGTGCCCGCATGCTGTTCATCGGCAGCGTCTTCCTCCTCTTCTCCGGCCTCATCTACTTCCTGTTCATGGCTGCCTGGCTGCACGTCTTTCGCTGGCTCGGCGAGATCGCCTTGATGACGACCGCCGCCGGGATCCTCGCCATCGTCATCGCGCTGCTCAACATCAAGGATTACTTCTGGTTCAGGAAAGGGCTGTCGCTGAGCATTCCCGAAACCGCCAAACCCGGACTCTACCGACGGATGCGCGGGCTGCTGCGGGCGGAAAGCCTGCCTGCACTGACGCTCGGAACGATTGCGCTGGCGATCGCCGCCAACTCGTACGAGATCCTGTGCACCGCCGGCTTTCCGATGGTCTACACGCGCCTGCTGACGCTCTCGAACCTGCCGCCGTGGCAGCACTACGCCTACCTGGCGTTCTACAACCTCGTCTACGTCCTGCCTCTGCTGCTGATCACCGTCGTCTTCACCTGCACCCTCGGCTCGCGCAAGCTTTCCGCCGTCGAGGGGCGGCTGCTCAAGCTGCTGTCCGGGGTGATGATGCTGGGCCTCGGCGGACTGCTGGTCGCGGCGCCGGCGGCGCTCAACGACCTCCGCGTCGCCCTGGCACTGGTCGCCGGCGCGATCGGCGTTTCCTGGCTGGTCCATTGGCTGCGGCCGCCGGGGAACGATGCAGATGGCTGAAGCGAGCCGGGGATCGACACCCCGGGGGGCCGGCCCGCCGCGCGACCAGAGGCCACGCGCAGCGGTGGTGCCAGCCGGCGCGCGTCAGCGCTGGGTGATTTCCCAGCGCGGGCACACCGGTTGCGCCACAGCACCCGACCTCGATGCAGCTGACGCTTGCTCCGGCCAGCCCGGTCGACCGACAATGTCGCATGATGCCTGCCACCGGTCCATGAAAAGACTCCTTCCCGTCGTGCTTCTGCTGGCTCTCGCCCCCGCGGCAGCGGGCAGCGGCCCCTGGCGGGCGAGCGAGACGAACACCCGCGGCTGGCAGCTGATGACGCCGGAAGAGCGCATCGAGCATCAGGCGAGGATTCGCGGCTTCAGAACCTACGCCGAGTGCCGCAGCTACCAGCTCGAACATCACCGGCTGATGGAAGAGCGCGCGCGACAGCGCGGGCTCGAGCTGCCGGGCGGCCGGCGCGACATCTGCGAGCACCTGCAGCCAGCAGCCGGACCGCGCCAGCATGCCGACTGATCGCCGCAGCCAGGCATGCTGAGCGCGAACCGGCAGCGGCTGGCAATCCCGCTGCTCCTGCTGGCGTCGACGGCGGGGCCTGCCTATTGGGCGCTGCCCGAGGGCTTGTCGCCGCTGCGCAGCCTCGGCATCATCCTCGGCTGGGCAGGCTGCGGCCTGCTCCTTGGCAGCCTGCTGCTGATGCTGCGCGAAACCTGGCTGTCGCGCTGCCTTGGCGGCCTTGAAGGCATGTATCGCTGGCACCACCGCGCCGGCGTGGTCGCCTACGTCGCCCTGCTCGCGCATCCGCTGGCGCTCGCTGCCGATTCCTGGCCGGAATTCCCGGAACTGGCCTGGCAGACGCTGTCGCCCTTCGGGCACGGCTGGGCAGTCCGCCTCGGCTGGCTGTCGCTGCTGCTGCTGATGTTCGGGCTGGCCGCCACCTTCGCGACCCGCATTCCCTACCGAAGCTGGCGCTGGCTGCACGCCTCGCTCGGCGTCGGCGTTCTCCTCGGCCTGGGCCACCTGCTGCAACTGGGAATCGAGGAGCCGGTGCTGCCGCTGCTGGCGCTGGCAATGCTGCTGCTCGGCTGGCGCTTCATCCGCGACGATGCCGGGCTCGCTGCGCGGCCGTACCTCGTCCACTCGGCGACTCCGATCGCCAACGGAGTCGTCGAGATCGGCCTGCAGCCCCTCGCCGAACCGATCGCCGCCGACGCCGGGCAGTTCGTCGTCGTCGCCTTCTTCGCCGGCGCGGGATTCCGTGGCTGCGGCCAGTTCCACCCGTTCTCCGTCAGCTCGATCGGCGGCGACGGCGAGATCCGGGTCGGCGTCAAGGCCCTGGGAGACTGCACCCGGCACCTGCAGTCGATCGCCGCCGGTGTCCCGGCACGGGTGCATGGAGGCTTCGGCAGTTTCCTCGCCGGCCGGCCGGCGACGGTGCAACTCTGGCTGGCAGGCGGCATCGGCGTCACGCCCTTTGTCGCCCTGCTGCGCGCCGGCCCGCTGAGCCAACCAACGACCCTCATCTACCTCTATCGCAGCGCGGCCGACGCCGCCTATCTGGCCGAACTGCAGACGCTCGCTGCTGCCGATCGGCTGCTGTCGCTGCAGGCGCACGCCACCGGCGACCTGCCGCCGGACTTGGCCTCGCTGCTGCCCGCCGGCCGCGACCTCGCCAGCCGGGAGTGCTACATCTGCGGTCCACCGGCAATGGTCGCCGCCGTTCGCCGGGCGCTGCGCCGCTGCGGAGTCACCACGCGCCACATCCACTTCGAGAACTTCGACTTTCGCTGATGCGCCGACTGTATATCTGCGCCACCGCCGTCTTCTGGCTGCTGGTCGCCACCGTCGCGATCGTCGGCAACTGGTCGCCGGCTGCAGACCCGGCCAGTGCGCCCGCGCCCGAGCGGCTGATCCCGGTCGCGGAACTCGCCAAGCATGCCCTGCCCAACGACTGCTGGATGGCCATCCGCGGCGTCGTCCATGATGTCAGCGCCTATCTGCCAGAGCATCCGTCGCGGCCGAGTGTCGTTGTACCGTGGTGCGGCAGGGAAGCGACCGAGGCCTATGAGACCAAGACGCGGGGTCGCCCGCATTCGGCGCAGGCGGATGAGCTGCTCGCCCGGTACCGGATCGGTCGCCTCGCCGCGGAAAGGCCGTGAGCGGCACGACGACCGCCACGGCAGCATCGCCGACGCCGATCAGGACCTGAGGCGCGCCGGGCTGAGCCGCTCGGCGGTCAGGCCAAGTGCTGCGACGTGCCCGGGCAACGGCAGCCCGCGAACCAGCGCCGCGCAGCTTGCGCCCATCGCCGGGGAAGTCTGGATGCCGTAACCACCCTGGGCAGCCACCCAGAAGAATCCGGCGACCCCAGGGTCGAAGCCGCCAACGAGATCGCCGTCGGCGACGAAGGAACGCAAGCCTGCCCAGGTGTGCGTCGGACGGCGGATTCTCAGGGTGGTCATTTCCGCCAGACGGTGGATCCCCAACGCGATATCCAGCTCCTCGGGCTGCACGTCCTGCGGCTCGACCGGATCGGCATTGGCCGGCGAGCCGAGCAGCAGGCCAGCGTCAGGCTTGAAGTACCAGTCTTCGGCGATGCCGATGGTCAACGGCCAGCGCGCCACATCGACGTCTCCGGGTGGCCGAAAGACGAACACCGATCGACGTCTCGGCTGCAGACCGATGGGCGCGACCGCTGCCAACTGCGCGATCGTGTCGGCCCAGGCGCCAGCCGCGTTGAGCACCGTCGGCGCGAAGTACTCGCGCCCCCCGGCGGACACCCGCCAGCCGCAGTCGGTTGGGGAGAGTCTGGTCACCTCGGCATCGCAGACAAGCCTGCCAGCGTGCTGGCGCAGGCCGCGCAGGTAGCCCTGATGCAGTGCGTTGACATCGACGTCGGCAACGGCGGGATCGTAGACCGCGCCGACCACTCTCTCGGGTCGCAGGACGGGCACCATGGCGCAGGCCTGCTGCGAACCGAGGAGCCGCATCCGGCCGCTCAGCGTGCCGAGGGTCTGCCAGCTCTGCTGCAACAGCGCCTCATGCCCCTGGGTGGCGACGAGCAAGGCGCCGCGGGCTGCCAGCAGCGGGTGCTCGGCGAAACTTGGCGGCGGGCACTCCAGGAAGGCTCGGCTGGCCATCGTCAGCGCGCGGACCTGCGCGCTGCCATAGCTCTCGGCGAACAGCGCAGCCGATCGCCCCGTCGAGTGATAGCCCGGCTGCGATTCACGTTCGAGGACAATGACTCGGCCGCAGGGTGCCAGATGCCAGGCGACGGACGCGCCGGCAATGCCACCCCCGATGACGATGAAGTCCGCCTCCACGGGCGGCTGATGGTTGGTCATGGCGTGCTCCCGTGCGTCGTGCTGCCGGGCGGGCTGCGCTCCGCCCGACAGGGAATGCTGGCGGGACAGACTCTTCCGATCGCGGCGACGGTGCCCGCGGCAGCCGGCAACCGGGGGCCCGGCGCGGACCCGCCATGCCGTCGATTGTCGCAGGGCAGGCGGACCGATCGCGCCGAGATCGCGGGGGGTAGCCTGCCAGCGCTTGCGGGGGCCACTCTACGCTGCCCCGGCAGGACGCGGTGGGCGCAGGGCGAGTTCGGCGATCAGCGGCGCATGGTCGGAGCAGCGGGCCCAGGCAATGCCTTTGGGAACGTGCATCTCGAGCACCTGGAAACCGCGCACGTAGATGCGGTCGAGCGTCAGCCAGGGAGCAAAGCTGGGGAAGGTACGGGCAACTTCAGCCGGCGTGGTGCGGCCGCTCCGCCACGGCAGCAGCCAGTCGAGCAGGCGGCGGTCGGGCGGCTCGCCGGGCGATGCCGCCGTTACCTCGTCGACGCCGAGCCGCTCGCGCAGCACTCGGTCGACCCGCTGCTGCCAGTCGTTGAAATCGCCGGCAATGATCAGCGGCGCCCTGGCCGGTACCTCGCGGTGAACGAAGTCGGCAAGAAAGGTCGCCTGGCGCAGGCGGCTGCGCTTGATCAGCCCGAAGTGCACGCAGATCACGTGCACCTCCTTGCCCCGTCCGCGCCCGAGGCGGATCACCGCGTGCAGCAGGCCGCGCTTCTCGAGCAGGTGGTCCGAGATGTCGTGGTTGGTGTGGGCGACGATGCGGTGGCGCGAGAGGATCGCGTTTCCGTGATGCCCATGTGGATAGGCCGCATTCATGCCGTAGGCGCGGTGCTCGTAGGCGCCGGTGGCAAGAAAATCGAGCTGCGTTCCGGACGAAGGGTAGCCCGGCTGGCGGGCGAGACGCTCGTTGCGGTCCTGCACCTCCTGCAGGAAGACGATATCGGCATCGATCGCATCGAGCGCCAGCCGAACATCGTGAATTCGCGGCCGCCCGCGGATTCCAGTGACGCCCTTGTGGATGTTGTAGGTCGCCACCCTCAGCTTCACGTCCGTGTCCGGCATGGTCTCCCCTCCTGAGGCGGCCTCATGGCAGGCGCTCGAAGTAGCGATCGAGCAGTTCCGGGTCGTCGAAGTGGCGCCGGCCGACGAAGGCTGTCGCATGTCGCCCCCATTGCCGCATCTGACCGGCACTGCGCACGCCCATCGGCCAGAAGAAAAAACGCTCCAGTCGTTCGCTGCCGGGGAGCAATCCGTCAGCGGCAAAGACACTGTGCCTGCCACCACCTGGCAACGGCAGCGAGCGCAGTTCGTCGTCGTCACGCAGCGACAACCGCACTCCCGCAGCCGCCGCGGCCGCCTCGACCACGACCTGCTGCAGATAGTGCGTGCCGGCGGCCAGCCGGAGGACGACACGCTCGTTCGCCGTCGGCGCCGGCAGCGTCTGTGGCGCGAACAGCCCCTCGTCGATTCCGGCTGGCCGTGCTCTGGCGCTCAGCCGTTCGCCGGGGAAGAACAGGTGGTAGCAACCGCAAGGGTGAATCGTGTCGTAAATCAGGGGACTGCCATCCTCGGCCAGGGTGACGCGCCAGAGCAGACCGTCGAAACGCCCTGCCAGCAGGTCAGGAGCCCGCGCGCGCGGGCGCTCGGAAAACCACGCAGTGTAACTCAGCTGCAACAGCCAGCGGCCCGCCATTTGCGCGTGCCCGCTGCGGACGTAGAGCACCGGTGCCGCGGAGGCGACCTCCAGTCGCTCGCCGCCGCCGTGGGGCTGCCAGACGAGCGCCCCGGGTCGGTCCGCGTCGCCGGCGGTCTCGATCTCCAGCCGGGGAGCATGGCGGACGACGAGCTCGGCGAGAGCCGGGCCGCCGACGCTGGAGAGGCCGAGCCGCGGCAGATCCCGGATTGCCGGCAGGCTCTCCGGCAGCGGCTCGGGAACGTAGCGCACGCGCTGCGCACCACTGGTCGGGCCGACCGCCTGCGCGGCGAAGCTGGCCAGCGTCTCCTGTCGCCAATGCTCGATGCCCGCGGCGAAGAGGTAGCGTGTCAGCGGGTAAAGGCCGAGCGCGCGCAGCGTCGTCGAATAGTCGTCCGGCACCTCGGCCACGGCCTGCAGCTTCGCCAGCTGTTCCTGGTCGGCCAGGCTGAGCGTCTGCCGACATGCAGCCAGTGCCTCGACAGTTGCCGTCGTCGTGCCGGCGGTGTTCGCCAGCTCGATCGCACGATCGGCGGCGTCGAGCTGCGCAAGCGCCTGATACCATTGCGCCGCAGGCCCGTCACTGGACGCCACGGTTGCGGCAGTGGCCAGCCTGGCGAGAACACGGTCGACGCGCAGGTGCGGAAATCCGGGCACACGTGGCGATTGCGCATCGCGCGTACCTTCGGCGTCGATCTGGCGATCGATCCCGGCGAACAGGCGCGCGCAATCGCCGACGGCATCATCCCGTTGGCGGCGCTGCGCTGCCGGGTCGTAGGCATGCGGATCAAGGCTGGCGCAACCGAGCAGCACGCAACAGCCTGCTGCGAGCAACGACCGGCGCCTCATCCGGGTGGGTCCACGCCGGCAAGCGATTGCTGTCGGCGCTCGATCTCGCGCAGCATGGCCTCGAACTGTGCGCGCATCGTCTGCCGCACGGCTGCGACTCCGAAAAGCGCACCGACCAGCGGTGGTAGCGGGTTAGCCAGTTCGAAACGCGCGTCGTAGTCGAGCTGCACGACGCCCGGCGGCAGTCCCCCGCTCCCTTTGCTGACCCGGTAGCGGCCGCTGAAGCTGCGCAGCGTCGACCCGTCGCTGGCGCCCACGTCTGCCGGCGCCAGCTGCGCGATGACGGTCGTGTACGGGAGGTGGAGGACATCGAGACGCAGCTGCACCGGCAGCTCGAAGAAGAGAACCGTAAACACGCCAACCTGCTCCAGCAGCAGGCGGTTTCCCTGGCGCTCGAGCACGCGCGCGCGCCGGACGCCGGGAACGAACTCGCGCAGGCGCTCGTAGTCGGTCAGGGTCTCCCAGACGATTCGCTGCCCCGCGGCGAGCTGCGCGCTTGCATGCACACTGTACGCCTCGGCGTCGCGCCGTACCTCGACCTGCGCCACCGCTCCCGCCTCGGCGGTGGCAACGCTGCAGGCCAGCGAAGCGATGCCGGCGAGGACTGGCACCCGCCACCTCGGCCAGTATGGCTGCCGCGCTGCCAGCCCGCTCATGCCTCGCTGCCAAGCGCCGCCAGGGTGTTCCGATCCGTTCCGGCAGCGCTCCACTCACGGCAAATCCTGATCGTCTGTTCGGCCGCCAGAGCTTCACCGGTGAGGCCGCAGCGGTGGCGTCCGGGCTCACCGAGAAAGTGCGCGCATTCGCGGCACTGACCGAATGCCTGGCGACCATTGAGTCGCTGCAGACTGCCGAGAACGCCGCGCAGTTGGACGGCAAGATCCTCCAGGTCGGCGCCGCCGGCAGCCAGCAGCTCGTCGAGACGCTGTGGCCAGCTGCCGGCCAGCACCTCCTCGCCCTCTGCAGTCAGCGTCAGATGCACGCGGCGACCATGGCGCTCGTCGCCACTGCGACTGATCAGCCGCTTGCGCTCGAGCATCGCCAATGTCTGCGAGACCGTGCCGCGGGTGATACCGAGGTAGCTCGCGACGGCGATCGGGATATCGCTGTAGCGATTCGCCTGCGCGAGATAGCCGAGCACCTGCAGATGCACCGGCAACAGGCCATGGCGCGCGGCATCTTCGCGGACCAGCTGCTGGATCAGCGCCGCGAGGCGCTCGAAAACGAAAACGGTCGGGCTCATCGACATAATGTATCGCCTCGAATCATCGCTTGACAAGCGGTTCGTACCGGCGCTAACCTGCATTATGCATCGAGTCGATGCATCTTTCGGTCCAACGTTCCGTCAAGAGGAGAAAGCCATGAGCCATGCCATCTTCTACCACGCCGGTTGCCCGGTCTGCGTCGCCGCTGAAGAGCAGTTCGCCCAAGCCCTGGATCCCGCTCGCTACGCGGTCGAGCTGGTACACCTCGGCCAGGATTCCAGCCGCGTTGCCGAGGCTGAAGGCTTTGGCGTGCAGTCGGTGCCGGCCCTGGTGATCGACGGACAGGCCTTTCACATCAACTTCGGCGCGCCGCTCTCGGCACTGAAATAGGCCACGCGCACGGCGGCTGCCCGGCTGAGGCCCCGTGCGGCGCCTGCCGGGCGGCCGGTGGCTCTGCTATACTGCGCCACCGCTGTCACCCATACCCGCCCGCCCGGCGGCGTCGAGCATGAAATACCAGATCATCCCGGTCACTCCCTTCGAGCAGAACTGCAGCCTGCTGTGGTGCGGGCAGACCCGCCGCGGCGCGGTCGTCGACCCGGGCGGCGACATCGCGCGCATCCTGCGCGCCGTCGAGGCCAACGGCGTCGAATTGGAAAAGATCCTGGTCACCCACGGCCACATCGATCACGCGGGTGCCGTTGCCGACCTAGCGGCACGCCGTTCGCTGCCGATCGAAGGACCACAGCGCGAGGATCAGTTCTGGATCGACGGAATGCCGTCACAGAGCAGGATGTTCGGGCTGGCGAACGCACGCAGCTTCACTCCCGACCGCTGGCTCGAGCAGGGTGATACGGTGTCTGTCGGCAACGTCGAACTCGAGGTCCTGCACTGCCCCGGACACACACCGGGGCACATCGTCTTCTTCGATCGCGCCGGGCGGCTGGCGGTGGTTGGCGACGTCCTCTTCCAGGGCTCGATCGGCCGTACCGATTTCCCCAAGGGCGACTACGACACGCTGATTTCGTCAATCCGCAACCGGCTGTGGCCGCTCGGCGACGATGTCGCCTTCATTCCGGGGCACGGTCCGATGTCGACCTTCGGCAAGGAGCGCCGCAGCAACCCCTTCTGCGGCGATTGAGAGGTTGTGAAGCAATCGTCGCGAGCAGGCCAAGATGCAAGGCGCGACGGAGCGATCGACGAAGTGATGGTCATCACCCCTGGTGCTGCGGCCCGATGAAGTCTGAAACTGCCGTCATGCCGGCGCAGGCCGCTATCCAGTGTTGGCATGGATTCACCTTCCGACCCCGGCCTTTGCCGCGAAGGAACTACCCTCGACGTGGCCAGAGCCATGGCGTGCGCCGGGGTGAGCGCGAAGGCTCGAGCGCTCCGCAATGGACTTTGCGGTCCGTCTGACCTCAGGAAGGCTCAAATCGAGCCAGCCCCAGAGTCTCGCTTGCGTCGCGCAGGCTACGGTCAAGACTGGCGATGCGGAAATCCGCAGGTTCCCGGTTCACCGCCGCAAGAATCGCCTCCTTCGGCGCGTCCTCGGTGAGGAAATCCTCCGTACTCTGGCGCATCGCGTGCACGCTTGTCGGGATGTCGCCTCCACGGCATTGTTTTCCGACCCCACAAGATCCTTGAGTTCCTCCGGCTGGTCCTCGCTCCTGGGTACTGAAGCGCCCTGCACCGGGACCGGGACGACGCGTATGCCGCGCCGGTGCAGTATTCCGACCTCGGTACGCACCCAGTCGTCGGGATCGTCGAACCGCCGAAGGCCCCGTGTCGACTCGGCTTTCACCCAAAGGCAGGAAATCCAACGGAACCAACGAGAGAATATGAGCCTCCATCAAGGGGTGTCAGTCTCGAGTTTCGCCCCGGTGGCCCTTGAAAAGTCATCCGAATCGCGCCCCGCTCAGTGCCTGTGCTCATCCACCCGGCCGGAGCGGACGAGCGGAAAGACCTCGTGGAACCGCGCGAGCGGCAGCGCCCAGGCGGTGCGGGCGGCGCGACGGTGGAACGCTTCCGCTTCCCCTGGCGCTTCCTCTGTCCCCTCGGACGCCCGGCTGGGCGTGACGCTTGGCGCAGCGGTCGGGGCGATTGACTCGGTCGCGGCTGCCGCCGGCGTACCGTCTGGCACGCCGGCGAGCGCAGTGACCTGCACCCGCAGCGGCGCGTTGGGTGCCAGCACCCCGTAGTAACGATGGCGATGCCGGCGCGGCGGCGGAATCAGCGCCGCCAGACGCCCAATCAGTTCGAGGGGCGTGAGCATCAGGCTGACGCTGCCGCCGGGACCCGGCTTGAGGCTCTCATAGACCAGGTGTTCGGCGTCGATTTCACGCAAGCGCTCCAGCGCGAAGGCCGGGCGAGCGCAATACCGCAGTAACCGTTCCAGGCCTGGGCGGTCGGCGCCTTCGATGCGCATGCTGGCGTCGAGTGAGAAGCCGCCACCATGCGCCCAGTTTGCCATCGTCTCGGCGTCTTCCGCCTCAAGCACACCGCGTCGGGTCAGCGCGCGCAGCAGACGGCGGCGGACCTTGGCGTGGACTTCGTCGAGCAACTTCTGGTCGGAGCCACGGCTTTCATGAAAGGTCGCGGCTCCCGAGGTGTCAGCCTCGAAAACGCCCTCGATGACGAGGCAGTGGAAGTGCACCTACGGATTGCGCAGCGCCCCAAAGCGGTGGATGAAGGCCACCGCGCCGATGCGGGAATCGGGACCCGCAGCCGGGCAGGCGCGGCGCAAGACTTGTTCGACGATGCTCAGGAAAATGCGCAGCGCCAGCGTTTCGATCGCCGGATCGTGTTGCAGGTAGTAGCGCAGCCGCTTGGGAACCGACAGTACCCACTGGCGGACCGGCAGTCGCGGAAAAACGTGGTCGGCCAGATGGGCGGCGGTTTCGACCATT
>JAEUOM010000152.1 GCA_016788495.1 Accumulibacter sp.
CAAGGTCGAGGTTTACGCGAACTCGACGCTGTACAAGGACAAGGAAGAGATGGAGGCGCTGCAGCTTGGCGCGGTGCAGATGCTTGCCCCCTCGCTGGCCAAGTTCGGTCCGCTCGGCGTCAAGGAATTCGAGCTCTTCGACCTGCCGTACATCTTCGACAACTACGAGGAACTGCACAAGGTGACGCAGGGTCCGGTCGGCCAGGGCCTGCTCAAGAAACTCGAGCCGAAGGGGGTCGTCGGGCTGGCCTTCTGGGACAACGGCTTCAAGTCGTTCTCGGCCAACACGCCGATCAAGACCCCGGCCGACCTGAAGGGCAAGAAGCTGCGCATCCAGTCGTCGAAGGTGCTCGAGGAAGAGATTCGGGCGCTGAGCGCGCTGCCGCAGGTGATGGCCTTCTCCGAAGTCTATCAGGCGCTGCAGACCGGCGTCGTCGATGGCACCGAGAACCCGATTTCCAACCTCTATACGCAGAAGATGTACGAGGTACAGAAGCATCTCGCGCTGACCGACCACGGTTACCTCGGTTACGCGGTGATCGCCAACAAGAAGTTCTGGGAAGGCTTGCCGGCTGACGTCCGTGGCCAGCTCGAGCAGGCGATGAAGGAATCTACTACCTACGCCAACAAGATCGCCAAGGAGCAGAACGACAAGGATCTCGAAGCCGTGAAGAAGAGCGGCAAGACGCAGGTCTACACGCTGACCGCCGACGAGAAGACCGCCTTCAAGAAGGCGCTGGCACCGGTGCATGTGAAGATGGAGTCGCGCATCGGCAAGGATCTGCTGCAATCGGTGTACAAGGAGACGGGCTTCGATCCGAGCAAGTTCTGATCGCGGCCGGGGGGACGGAAACGGCCCGTTGGGATGCCTGACCCAGCGGGCCTTTTTGCAGGCAGTCGGAGGAGTCATTTCCCATGAAACTACTGGACCACCTCGAGGAGTGGCTGATCACCTTCCTCATGGGGGCGGCAACGACGATCATTTTCCTGTCGGTCGTGCATCGCTATCTCTCGGGAATGTCGATTCCCGGTCTGCAGGACTGGCTCTTGTCCCTCAACTTCGGCTGGGCGCAGGAACTGTGCATCATCATGTTCGTCTGGATGGCGAAGTTCGGCGCCGCGTACGGCGTACGGACCGGCATCCACGTTGGCGTGGACGTGATGATCAACCGCATGAGCGAGCAGACGCGCGGCAAGTTCATCATCTTCGGCATGCTGGCCGGAGCGCTGTTCACCGGCATCGTCGGCACCCTGGGCGCCAACTTCGTCTGGGAGAACGGTTTCCACTACGCCTTCTATTCCTGGTTTGGCTGGGATGTCGGCGAGGTGCCGGAAGGACCGACGACGCCCGACCTCGAATGGCCGACCTGGATCGTCTACAGCGCCATTCCGCTCGGCTCGTCACTGATGTGCTTCCGCTTCCTGCAGGTGACCTGGGGCTTCATTCGCACCGGCGAACTGCCGCACCACGATCATGGCCACGTCGATGGCATCGAGGAGAATCCGGACGTTGCCGAGACCTACCGCCTCGAGGACAACCTGCATCCGCATGATCTGAACTATCCGACACACCATTCTGACGACCAGTCCGATCGGGGAGGCAAGAAGCAATGAACGCGATGATCATCTTTGCCATCCTGCTGGTCCTCATGCTGACCGGCATGCCGATCTCGATTTCGCTCGGCCTGACGGTACTCAGCTTTCTCTTCATGTTCACCCAGGTGCCGCTCGAGTCGGTGGCGTTGAAGCTGTTCACCGGCATCGAGAAGTTCGAGATCATGGCGATTCCGTTCTTCATCCTCGCCGGCAACTTCCTCACCCACGGCGGCGTCGCGCGACGGATGATCAAGTTCGCGACCGATGTCGTCGGCCACTGGTACGGTGGCCTCGGCCTCGCCGGGGTGATGGCCTGTGCGCTGTTCGCAGCGGTGTCGGGCTCGTCGCCGGCAACCGTCGTCGCCATCGGCTCGATCCTGATGCCGGCGATGGTCAAGGCCGGCTTCCCGAACCGCTTCGGCGCCGGCGTGATCACCACCTCGGGCGCGCTCGGCATCCTGATTCCGCCGTCGATCGTCATGGTCATGTACTCGGTGGCGACCAACACCTCGGTCGGTGCGCTGTTCATGGCCGGCGTCATCCCGGGCATCCTGTTGGCGATGACGCTGGGTGGCGTCACCTGGTACCGGGCGAAGAAGTTCGACTATCCGCGCATGCCGAAGGCCTCCTTCACGCAGCGTGTCAAGTCGTTCCGCGAGTCGGCCTGGGGCCTGTTCCTGATCGTCGTCGTCATGGGCGGCATCTACAGCGGCATGTTCACGCCGACAGAGGCGGCGGCGATGAGCGCGGTCTACGCCTTCTTCGTCGCCGTCTTCGTCTACAAGGACCTGACGATGAAGGACGTGCCGAGGGTGCTGCTCAACTCGGCCAACATGTCGGCGATGCTGCTCTACATCATCACCAACGCCGTCCTCTTCTCGTTCATCATGACCAACGAGAACATCCCGCAGGCGCTGGCGGACTGGATGCTCGGTCACGGTCTGGGAGTGATCGCCTTCCTGCTGGCGGTGAACATCATCCTGCTGCTCGCCGGCAACTTCATGGAACCGTCGTCGATCGTCCTCATCTTCGCGCCGATCCTCTTCCCGGTGGCGATCAAGCTGGGCATCGATCCGGTGCATTTTGGCATCCTGATGGTGGTCAACATGGAGGTCGGCATGTGCCATCCGCCGGTGGGACTCAACCTCTACGTCGCCTCGGGCATCACCAAGATGGGCATCACCGAACTGACCGTCGCCGTCTGGCCGTGGCTGCTGTCGATGCTGGTCTTCCTGGTCGTCGTCACCTACGTGCCGATCATGTCGCTCTGGCTGCCGAGGACACTCGGCATGATGTAGCCGGCGACGGACACCGCGGCCTGTTCTGTCGGGGCGCGCGCGGGGCAACCCGTGCGCGCCCTTTTCGCGCTTCTGGCGAATGGCGATCGTGGCGGTCGGCCATCGATTCGCGGTCCAATTTGCGTCGCTGCCGGCACGCGTGCCCGAGTCTTGGTATAATCTTCAGGTTAGTCGTCTAGCAATATGATTTCGCGTCGTTTTTCTTCTTCATCCACCGCATCCGGAGAGTGCTCCATGGCCAGCGAACGTACCCTTTCCATCATCAAGCCCGACGCCGTCGCGAAGAACGTCATCGGCAAGATCTATTCCCGTTTCGAAACCAATGGGTTGAAGGTGATTGCCGCCAAAATGGCCTGGCTGTCACCGCAGGAGGCCGGCGCCTTCTATGCCGTTCACAAGGAGCGGCCGTTCTTCAAGGATTTGGTCGACTTCATGATCTCGGGTCCGGTCATGATCCAGGTGCTCGAGGGTGAGAACGCGATCGCCAAGAACCGCGAGCTGATGGGCGCCACCGACCCGAAGAAGGCCGAGCCGGGGACGATTCGCGCCGACTTTGCCGAGTCGATCGACGCCAACGCCGTGCACGGCTCCGACGGACCGGAGACGGCGAAGGTCGAGGTCGCCTTCTTCTTCCCGGAAATGAGCGTCTACGCCGGTCGCTAGTCTTCGCGGACCTGCCTCGTCGGTCGCCATGACGGTCAACCTGCTCGATTTCGATGCCGCCGCGCTGACGGCCTTCTTCGCCGACCGGGGCGAGAAGCCTTTTCGCGCGCGGCAGGTGCTGCGCTGGCTGCATCGCTTCGGGCAGGCGGACTTCGCGGCGATGACCGACATCGCCCGCAGCCTGCGCGAGAAGCTCGCAGGGCTGGCGGTCGTGCAGCCGCCGCCGGTGATCGCCGACCGGCTGGCCGGCGACGGTACGCGCAAGTTCCTCTTCGACGTTGGCGGCGGCAACGCCGTCGAGGCCGTCTTCATCCCCGAGGAGGAGCGTGGCACGCTGTGCATCTCGACGCAGGCCGGTTGCGCGCTCGACTGCTCGTTCTGCTCGACCGGCAAGCAGGGTTTCAACCGCAACCTGACGGTGGCGGAGATCATTGGCCAGCTCTGGCAGGCACAGCATGCGCTGGGTGGCTGG
>JAEUOM010000155.1 GCA_016788495.1 Accumulibacter sp.
CTGCAGGCGCTCTGCTTCCTCGCCGGCGCCAACTCGATCTTCTACGGCGACAAGCTGCTGACGACCGGCAACCCGGAAGCCGACCGCGATGAGGCGCTGTTCGACAGGCTCGGGCTGCGGCCGATCTAGTTCCTGATGGGCGCGGCACCGGCGCAGTTCGTCGATCAGCGCCAGGTGCGGCGCAACTTCGCCCGCGCCGCACCGACCTACGACGAAGTGGCAGTGCTGCAGCGCGAAGTGGGCTGCCGCATGCTCGAACGACTCGACTATGTGCGCATCGAGCCGCAGCGAATTCTCGACCTCGGCTGTGGAACCGGCGCCAGCCTGACCGCGCTGCACGAACGCTATGCGGCTGCGGCGGTCATCGGCGCCGACCTCAGTGAAGCGATGCTGCGCGCCGGCCAGGCACAACGCTCGCGTCTGCGCTGGCTGCTGCCCTTCCTGCGCGGCAACCGGCCGCCATTGCTGGCTGCCGACGCGGCCGCGCTGCCATTCGGCGTGCGCTCTTTCGGCCTGCTGTGGACCAATTTGATGCTGCACTGGCTCGATGATCCGCTGCCGGCACTGCGCGAGATGCATCGCGTACTTGAGGTCGACGGCCTGCTGATGTTCTCGACCTTTGGCCCGGACACGCTGCAGGAGCTGCGAGCGAGCTTCAGCGACGGTCATCCGCACACCCAGCGCTTCACCGACATGCATGATTACGGCGACATGCTCGTCGACTGCGGTTTCAGCGACCCGGTGATGGATGCCGAAATGCTGACGATGACCTACGCCAGCTTCGACGACCTCATCGCCGACCTGCGCCGCAGTGGCTCGGGCTGCGCCATGCATGGCCGGCGGCAGGGGTTGACGGGGCGCACGGCATGGGCGGCTGCACGCGCGGCCTACGAGAGACTGGCACGCGACGGCCGCCTGCCGGCGACTGTTGAAGTGGTCTACGGACACGCCTGGAAAGGGCAGCCCAGGAAGACTGCCGACGGGCGGACGATCGTCCGTTTCGAGCCGCGACAGCGAGACCGCTGAGGCGGCCGGCAGCAGTCCCCGGGGAGCACTGCCAGCCTCGCCGCCACGCGCGCGGCAGCGATCAGCGGAAGAACTCCTCGAGGCGGATGAAGACCTCGTGTTCGGCTCCGTGGCGACGAACCGCGAGCACGTCCTCGAGCTTCTCGACCTGCTTGACCATCTGCTCCAGGCGTTCATCCTCATTCACCAGCAGCCAGATTCGACTCGTCTGGCCGTTGCCGACCGGCATCACGAGGATCGCCTCGACGTTGTAGGCACGGCGGGAGAACAGGCCGACGACATGCGACATCACGCCGGCGTGGTTATTGACGTCCAGCTCCAGCACCGCCCGCGCCAGCGCCTGATTCTCGGTTCTTGTCAGCGAGTTCATCGTTCAGCCTCCGATCATGTCCTTGTTGGCGGCGCCGGGCGGCACCATCGGCAACACCTGTTCACGCATCTCGATGCCGGCGTGGATGAGCATCGGACCACGCGCCGACAGCGCCGCGGCGAGCGCTGCCCGCGGATCGCTGGCGCCATCGAGGTCGATCGCCGGCACACCGAAGCCCTCGGCGACGCGCACGAAGTCGGGCATCCCCTTGAACTTCGAGGCGTAGATGCGCTCGCCGTAGAACAGCGTCTGCTGCTGGAAAACCAGCCCCAGCGACGAGTTGTTCATCAGCACGATCTTCACGTTGACCTCCTCCTCGGCGGCGGTGACGAGTTCCTGGATGTTCATCAGGATGCTGCCGTCACCACTGAAGCAGACGACCGTCCGTTGCGGTTCGGCAAGTGCGGCGCCGATCGCTGCCGGCATGCCGAAACCCATCGTGCCGAGTCCGCCCGAGGTCAGCCACTGGCGCGGCCGGCGCAGCGGGTAGGCCTGCGCCACCCACATCTGGTGCTGTCCGACGTCGGTGGTGATGGTCGCCTCGTCGTCGAGACAGTCGGCGACGGCACGGATCAGCCCGTAGGGCGTCCGCGGGTCGTCGATACCCGGCGTGCGCAGCGGGTGCTCGGCCTTCAGCCAGGCGACGCGCGCCAGCCAGTCCACGCGCCGGGCAGCCTCGACCGCCGGCAGCAGCCGCTGCAACACGGCGCCGACATCGCCGGCGATGCCGACATGAGCGGTCTTGATCTTGTCCAGCTCGGAGGGGTCGATGTCGATATGGACGATCTGCGCCTGCGGGCAGAAACCAGCCACCTTGCCGGTGGCGCGGTCGTCGAAGCGGGCACCGACGGCGATCAGCAGATCGCACTCGTCGAGCGCCAGATTGGTGCAACGGGCGCCGTGCATGCCGAGCATGCCGAGCGAAAGCTGGTGATCGACCGGCATCGCACCGAGCGCCATCAGCGTCATCACGGTCGGCAGGCTCGCCTTCTCGGCGAGTGCGACGGCAGCGCTCGCCGCCCCCGAATGGACGACACCGCCGCCAAGGTAGAGGATCGGCCGGACGGCCCCGTTGATCATCTCGGCCGCACGGCTGATCAGATCGGCCGCTGGCGGCGGCAGCGGATCGGCGCAGCCCGGTGCCGGCCACTCGACGACTTCGACCAACTGATTCTGCACGTCCTTCGGAATGTCGACGAGTACCGGACCGGGTCGGCCGGAGGCGGCGATGGAAAAGGCGCGCGGGATGACCTGCAACAGTTCCTCCGCCGAACCGACGAGGAAGTTGTGCTTGGTGATCGGAATGCTCAGACCGTAGGTGTCGACCTCCTGGAAGGCGTCGGTACCGATCATCGCCCGTGGCACCTGGCCGGTGATCGCCACCAGCGGGATCGAATCGAGCTTGGCATCGGCGATCGCCGTCAGCAGGTTGGTCGCACCCGGACCCGACGATGCCATGCAGACCGCCGGCAGCCCGGTGGCACGGGCCATTCCCTGCGCCATGAAGCCGCCGCCCTGCTCATGCCGCGCGAGGACGTGGTGGATCAGCGTCGACGCCGACAGGGCGTCGTAGATCGGCAGGATGGCGCCGCCGGGTATCCCGGCCAGCGTCCGGATACCCTGTCGTTCGAGGAGGCGGACGACGATCTGGGCACCGCTAAGGGATTCTGGGGCTTCTCTGCTCAAGGCACTCTCCTGAAAAAAGGCGCCACTGGATGCGGCGGACGCTGGACCGCAAAAAAGGCGAAACCCCCGCTCGGCTTGCACCGGCGGGGGTTTCTGGAATCTGTCGTCGTCTTTCCGACCTAGCTTCTTTCGACCCTCGACGGTGTGTCAGGTCCTACGCCTGCCAAGCGTACTACAGCGACTCTCAGGACAGCAGCCGCATCGAAGCGCGTGGCGGCGGCCACCGCCGGTCGATGTGTTGCGCGTTTGGCAAAACGGAGCATTGACGCCAAATCCTGAAATGGTCGGACGAATGCAGCATTAGAACCGACCGTGGCGAGAAACGCAACCCCGATCGCTGTCATCCGTGGTTTCGGGACAACAGCCAGCGGCTGTCGCCGGCACTGCCGATGCGCTCGCCGCCAGCCCGGCCGCGACCGACGCTCACCGGCGCTGGCGGCGTCTTGATCGGGCCGCGGCGACGTGGCACAGTCACCCTGCTGCGCCGCTGGCGCCGATCGGCCGCGTGACACGGCAGCCACCAACCAGCAGGGGAGGAAGCAAGCGATGAACGATGCCCGCCATTATCGGGCCGAGGACCGGCTGCGTGACGGCAGGTCGGTCGTCATCCGGGCGATCACGCCCGCGGACAAGCAGGCGCTCCTCGCCGCGTACCATGAACTCGATCCGGGCACCGTCTACATGCGCTTCTTTACCGCGCACGGCGAGCCAACGGCAAAGGAGTTGCGCGACTGGACCGAGGTCGATTTTGTGTCGATCGTTCGCCTGGTGGCATGCGTCGCGGAGGGGAGTGGCGAACGCATCATCGGCGGCGCTTCCATGGCCAGGCTGGCAGCCCGCGACGCCGCTACGAGCGAGGCCGAGATCTCGTTCACCATCGAGGAGGACTTCCAGGGCCAGGGCCTCGCCGGCAAGCTGCTGCAGCATCTGGCGACCCTGGCACGGGCGCAGGGAATCAGGCGCTTCGTCGCCGAGACGCTGCTGGCGAATCAGGCAATGCTCGCCGTCTTCCGGAGCAGTGGCCTGCCGATGCAGAGGCGTACCGAAGACGGCGTCGTCCACGTCAGCCTGGAGCTGTAACGCGACTGCTGCCAGCGGCGCAACTGCGGAGCGCCACGCGACTCAGGGTAGTGCCAGGCTATCGTCTCCGACCACGGCGAGCGGCGTCACGGTCACTGCCACTTCCAGTTCGTGCGCGTCACCGCCCAGGATGACGCCGCGCAGCGGCGAGACATCGGCAAAATCGCGCCCCCAGGCAAGCGTGATGTGCTGCGTGTCCGGCAGCAGGTTGTTGGTCGGATCGAAGTCCACCCAGCGTCCGCCCTCGAGTTCCGGGCAGTAGACCGAAACCCAGGCGTGCGAGGCGTCGGCACCGACCATCCGTGGCTGCCCGGGCGGCGGATGGGTGAGCAGATAGCCGCTGACGTAACGCGCGGCAAGACCCTGCGAGCGCAGGCAGGAGAGCATCAAGTGGGCGAAATCCTGGCAGACGCCCCGCTTTTCCGCCAGCACCTCGAGAACCGGCGTGGCGACCGTGGTGGCTTCGGGATCGAACTCGAACTCATGGTAGATGCGGCTCATCAGTGCCTGCACCGCTTCCAGCACCGGGCGCCGCGGCGTGAAGCAGCTCTGGGCATAGGCGGCGAACTCGTGCTTCACCCGCACATAGGGCGATTCGAACTGGTAGCACGCGGCGTCGAGCAGAACCGGCCGCGCACCGTAGGCGAGCGCATCGCGCACACTCTCCCACGTCGGCGAGGCGCTCAGGTAGCCGGGCGAGCGTGCCGAGCCGGCTGCCGCCGCGCTGCCGGCACTGGCCAGCGCTGTCGCAGCCTCCCTGGGCAGATGCGACGCCACCTCGACCGTGCTTTCGGCGCACACGCAGAGGCTGTCGTGCGGGAATTCGAGCGCGAGTTCGCGCACGACGTTGCCGAAGCAGTCGTGGCGCTCGCGCTCGGCAGTGGGCTGCGGCGAGACGCTGATGCGGTGCTCGAGGCAGCTTTGCCACCTGCCATCGCGCGGTGTCAGATGCAGCAACTGACGCGACAACGACACCGGGCTCTCATACCGGTAGCTCGTCTCGTGCAGAATGTGATAGCGGGCCGGGGGCGGCGTCACGTCGATCAGGAAGCGAAGGTCTGCCGGCTGACGTCGCCGACGTGACTGAAGAAACGCATCTCCAGACGATCCGACAGCGCCGCGGCAGCGAGCGAAATGTCGCCGAGCAGCAGCGCCAGGTCGAGGCAGGGATCGCAGCTGCGGCACTGGCTGAAGCTCAGTCCCTCGAAGCGGCCGAGGTCGAAGGCCTGCAGTCCGGCGCGCGCCGAGCGCATGCTTTCCTCGCGCGGGCCGCCGAGCAGACGCGTCATGTTGTCGAGGTAGCGGACCAGGATCTGCAACTGGAAGGACACCGAATGCGGATTGCCTTCGTCAAAGACGACCAGGTCGAGGGTCGGCAGCACCTGCGGTTGAGTCATGTAGCGCGAACGATAGGTGATGATGCTGTCGGTCAGTTCAAGCAGCCACTCGAGGCTGCCGGTAGCTCGCGTCGAGTCGAGGCGCAGGAAGCCGGCGACGGTATTGGCAAGGAACACGAGGCGCTCGATTCGCCGGCCGATGATCAGGAAACGCCAGCCATCGTCGCGCGTCATGTTGTCCATCGCGAAACCGGCGAGCGACGAGGAGGTGAGAAGCACCTCGTCGAGGAAAGCCAGCGCATCGCTCGGTACCGGTGGCAGC
>JAEUOM010000165.1 GCA_016788495.1 Accumulibacter sp.
GACGCCCGTCGACGACACGCTGCGCTATCTGCCGCTGGCCAACGCCGTGCAGAAGCTGGTTTCACCGGCCGAGATGGGCGAACTGTTCAAGGTGATGGCGCTCGGCAAGCGAATCGCCGCGCCGCTGCGCGGTTTTTGCACCGGCGACCGCAGCGCAGGCCTGTGAGCCATGCGGCTGGCAGGCCGCCGAGCATCGCGCGGCATGGCCGGGGACGGACGATCCGCGACGGCTCGCTACACCGCGTCCGGGTGCCCGGACAGCAGCTCTGCGACCGCCGCAACGCGTGCCGTGGAAACGCGCGCCGCAATCAGTGCCGGCTCGCTGCAGACTGCCGCCATGGCCGCTGCATCGACGCTGCGCACGGCTGCCAGCGCACGCCGCAACAGTGCCGGCGCCGGATAGGGCACGTCGAGCCACCCCAGACGACCGTGGAAATCGCAGGTGCAGGCCTCGAGCAACCGCTCGAAGCGCTCCGGGCGCCGCAATGCGTCGCTGACTTCAAGAAGCCGGACGACTTCTTCCGGCGTCAGTTCGCGTGCCCGGTGAACGTCGCCATGATGCCGGGCAACCAGCAGGGCCAAGTCCCGGCAGGCGGCCGGCACGCGCAGGCGCGCACACACCTCGCCAGCCAGCTTGACGCTGCGCGCCTCGTGGCCCGGATGGCGCGGCAGATCGGCGGCCGGTGTCACGCCCTTGCCGAGGTCATGCAGCAACACGGCCCAGCGAACAGGTAGCGAACAGAGACGCTGCGCCGATTGATCGATGACGAGCAGCACGTGCACGCCGGTATCCACCTCCGGATGGCACTCCGCACGCTGGGGAACGCCGAAAAGCGCGTCGAGTTCCGGCAACAGCCGCGCCAGAGCGCCGCATTGGTGCAGGACTTCGAACATCCGCGACGGCCGCGCTTCCATCAGCCCCCTCGCCAGCTCCTGCCAGACGCGCTCGCTGACCAGGTGATCGACCTCGCCGGCAGCGACCATCTCCCGCATGAGATCGAGGGTCCCGGGCGCCACGCGGAAGTCGGAGAAGCGAGCGGCAAAACGGGCAAGACGCAGAATGCGTACCGGATCCTCGCTGAAGGCCGGGCCGACATGGCGCAGCACGCGCGCCTGCAGATCGTCGATGCCATGGTACGGGTCGATCAGTTCGCCATCCGCGGCACGGGCAATGGCATTGATCGTCAGGTCGCGACGCGCCAAATCCTCGGCCAGCGTCACCGTCGGCGCGGCATCGACGGCAAATCCGTGATAGCCATGACCGGCCTTGCGCTCGGTTCGCGCGAGCGCGTACTCCTCGTGCGACTGCGGATGCAGGAATACCGGGAAATCCTTGCCGACCTGACGGAAGCCGCGCGCCAGCATCTCACGCGGGGAGGCCCCGACGACCACGTAGTCGCGGTCCTGCACCGGCAGACCGAGGAGTTCGTCGCGAACCGCACCGCCGACGGTGAAGATCTTCACGCGACGAGAAGTCGGGGCAGCGCCGGCAAAGCGACGCGCCCGGCCGCGCATGAGCGCCGACAGTCGCCAAACCGGTGCCGCATGAGGGGTGCCGCCGCCGGCAGTCTCAGCGGCCGGCGCGGAAACGATAACGGTCGAAACGAAGCTGCGGAATCTCCGCCGGTGAGAGATAGCCCGGGGCGACCGCTTCGAGCGCCTTCGGCTGCCAGCCGGGATAGTCATGCGTGCCATCGGTGACGCTGTCGACTTCCATCGAACGCAGGTTGTCCGGCGACAGCGGCGGTTTCGGCAACAGCCACATCACCCCGGCCTGCAGATAGGCCCAACCGCCGGTCCCGAGGTCGATGATCCAGGGTGACTTGCCGACGAGATGAGCCGTGTACTCGACCAGTTCGCGCAGGGTGTACACCTTCGGCCCGCAGAGGTCATAAGTCCGTCCCACCGTCGCCCCGTCGCCCAGACTGGCGACGAAAGCCGCCGCCAAGTCACCGACATGGACCGGCTGGAAGCGGGCGCTGCCGCCGCCGAGGGGCAGAACGGGCAGCAGCCTGACGAGGCTGGCAAACATGTTGAGGAAGGCGTCACCGGGGCCGAAGATCACTGACGGACGAAAGATCGTGACATCGAGCTGATCCATCGCCGCACGCACCACCATCTCGCCGTCGCCCTTGGACCGCAGGTACTCGGATGGCGCCCCGATAGCCGCCTGCAAGGCGCTCATGTGCAGCAGCCGACGCACGCCCGCCTGCGGCATGGCAGCGACGATCTTGCGCGGCAGTTCGACGTGCGCCGCCGCAAAGCCCTTGCCGTAAGGCAGGCGTGAATCGCTGTCGTGCAGGACGCCGACCAGGTTGATGACTGCATCCTGGCCGCGCATCAGCCGCACGAGCGTCGCCGGATCATGCACGTCGGCCTCGACCATCTCCACCGTCGGCAGGGTGATCAGCTTCTTGGTGTTCTCGCGATGGCGGGTCGGGATCGTCACCCGCACACCGCTTTCCGAAAGGCGACTGGCGATCCAACCGCCAACGAAACCACTGCCACCGATCAACAACACGTTCGCGAGGTCCATAGCATCCTGCCGAGAAAGAAGAAGTCGGGAAGGCGTCATTCTAAGGCAAATCTTCGCCTCTGGCCTCACCACCGGTGCGCGGAGCGATGACGCCGAGCCGGTTCTTCAGCGTCTGCGGCTTGCCGTCGAACAGCGCCGCATAGTAGATCGAGTTGTTCATCACCTTCTTCACGTAATCCCTGGTTTCGCTGAACGGGATGGTTTCGGCGTAGATCGCTCCCTCGAGCGGGCGCTCGGCACGCCATCGCCGAGCGCGGCCCGGCCCGGCGTTGTACGCGGCCGAGGCAAGCACCGGGTGATTGTCGAGACTCTCGAGCACCAGCCGCATGTAGGTGGTGCCGAGCAGCAGGTTGGTTTCCGGATCGTTGACCCGACCCTGATGGAAATCCTTCAGACCGATCTTGTTCGCCACCCACTTGGCGGTCGCCGGCATCAGCTGCATCAACCCGGAAGCGCCGACATGCGAGCGCGCACTGCTGATGAAGCGGCTCTCCTGACGCATCAGGCCGTAGACCCAGGCGTCGTCGAGCGCCTGATTGCGTGCTGCCGGCCGCACCTGATCACCGTAGGGCGCGAGGTAGCGCAGCGAATAGTCGTGCTCGTTGCGCGTCCGATCCGCAGCCGCGATCGCCCGGTCGTAGTTGCCCGAGCGCACGGCAATCTCGGACGCCGCCAGGAGTTCGCGGTCGCTCATGCCGCGCAACGCCCAGCTCCACTCGCGCACCCCCTCGGTGCGCAGATTCAGGCGAAAGAAGGCCTGTGCCCTCTGTACGGCAGGGATCGCAGCCACCTGCGCCAGTTCCTCGCGGCTCGCCGGCGGCGCTTTCGGCGGCGGCGCCGTCGGCCGGCCGAGTTCATCGTTGGCCAAGCTGCCGTAGAAGTCCGGCTGGCCGGCGATGCGTCCAAACAGCGCGTTCGCCTCCTCGAGCCGACCGCCGGCACGGTACGCGCGACCCAGCCAGTAGACCCACGCCGGCTGTGCAGCCAGCGCCGGCGGCATGCTCTCGATCGTCGCGCGCACGCTCCCCCAATCCTGCACGCGCAACGCCGCACGCACCTTCCATTCCGCAACCTCATCGGACAGCGGCGCATCGCCGGCCTGACGGTACCAGTTCATCGCCTCCGGCAGGTGCCGCTGCGCCGCCTGCCGGGCAACCTGACTCCAGGCCCAGGATTTCTCGCCGCTGCGCAGCGACGCACCGATCCGCTCGAGCTGATCGGCGGCCACCTGTGGCTCGTTGCGCGCGATGCGCTGGATGGCGAGGGCTGCCAGCTCGCGCTGCATGCGATTGCCGGAGAAATCGCCCGGGAGTTTGGTCAGCCAGGGTAGCGGCGAATCAGCGACCGTCTGCGCCAGCTTCCTCTCCGGCGTCTGGCTGGATGGCAGATAGTTCATGGTGTAGAGCGCGGCAGGGATCTTGTTCGCCTCGAACTGACGACGAATGCGTGCCCAAACGGCATCGGCGAGGACGCGCTTGCCGACGATCAATGCCTCGAACACGGGGTAACAGGACTCGGGCGGCTCGAGCGCGCTCAGCCAGAGCGGCAGGGCATCATCCAGCGCTTTCGCGTCACCGCGTGCGAGGCGTCCCTGCAGCGCGTGGCACGCCAGCTCCTGATCGGGCTGCAGCGCGCGCGCGTACTCGGCGGCGAAAAGATCCCACTGCTGCTTGCGGGCGAGTTGCCGCAACCAGTCGCCGCGCAGCTTCTCGGCAATGTAGGAGTTCTCGTGCCGTCCCAGGAAAGCCCTGAGCACGTCGGGGTCGGCGTCCTTCAGGTCGGGGACGAGCAGCCAGTAATCGACGTAGGGTTCGAGTTCGTAGCCTTGCAGCACCGGCGCCAGCCGTTCGAGCCGCGAGCGGTCGCCAGTCCGCGCCGCTTCGCGGGCAGCCAGGAACTGGTCATCGGCAGACTGCGCAGCGGCGTGCCGCAGCACGACGTCGGTCGGCGCGAAAGACAGGAGCAGCAGCAACAGGGTCGTCGACAGGAGGTTCATGCTAAGCTGAGGCTTTCGAATGATGGCGCCGTCGAGGATAACACATGCTCAGCGGGTTCATGCCCGGCAGCGCTGCCGACGAGACTGCGGTCAGTCCCGAAGGCCGGCGTACCTTGCGCCGATCTCTGCTGGCGCGTCGCCGCGCGCTGCCGGCAGAAGAGTGGGCACGGCTCTCACTGATGATCCGTCGCCTGCTGCAGGACTCGCTCCCCCGACTCGCCGCCCTGCGCGTCGGCTTCTGCTGGCCACGTGACAACGAGCCGGACTTGCGCCCGCTGATCGCGCACTGGCATCGCCAGGGCGATCCCGGCTTCATGGCGCTGCTGCCGGTCGTCGTCGCTGCCGACTGCGGCCTCGCCTTTCGCGCCTGGTCACCAGGAGTGGCGATGACCACCGACCGCTACGGCATCCCCGTGCCGGCCAGCGGCGCACCGGTGCTGCCGCAAGCGCTGCTGATCCCGGTCGTCGGCTTCGACGCCGCCGGCTTCCGCCTCGGCTACGGCGGCGGCTACTTCGATCGCACGCTCGCCAGCCTACGCCCGCGGCCACTGGCAATCGGTGTCGGCTTCGAGCTGTCGCGACTTGCCTCGGTGCATCCCGAGCGGCACGACGAGCCGCTGGACCTGATCGTCACCGAGGTCGGCATCTCGCGCTGCGTCGGGTCGACCGGCTCCGCCCACCGGGATTCCGGCTGAGCACCCGCCCAGCGCACCGGGCAGCGACGCACGCGGTCGCCCGGCACGAGTCCGCAGCGCCACAAACCCGCGAGACCCAGACGTCGGGAGTTCGCGGACAAGCCTTACAGCACCAGCGTCGTTACCTCTTCCCGCAGATCGCAGTACTCGTCTTCGGAAAGACCCAGACAGGCGAGCACACGATCTGCCATCTGCTGCCAGGCGGCATTGGCGCGCATGCGGAAGTACTCGTCGTGCAGGTGCTCGGCGAGCGCGTTGATCGCGATCAGTGCCAGCGCCGTGGGGTTGAGCAGATCCCGGCTGTCGAAAACGGACGGGTCGTGGTGGTAACGGATTCCCTCGCAGATTGCCTCCGGGAGAAACCAGCTTCGCGCCACCAGATATCCAAGCGTTGCATGGTCGGTGGCATGGCGCTCCTCCTCGAGTACCGTCATCGGGCGATCAACGCTGTTGTCGGCCAGGGCGAGGGTCTGCCGATAGTCGGGAAACTTCTGCAGCAGCATCGGGATACCGATGTCGCGGAAAAGGCCGAAGCAGTACGCTTCATCGCGCGGTCCCCTCGGCAGGGTCGAGGCGATGTAACTGGAGATGCAGGCCACCTTTTCCGCAGTGTCCCAGAAACGTTCGAGCGACGCCTGCTTGCCACCCATGGTCATGCGCAGCACCAGCCCGGTGACGATGCGTGCGGTCATCTTCAGGCCGAGCATGTTCACCGCCTGCCCGACCGAGCTGATCCTGCGCGACAGACCGAAGAACGGAGAGTTCACCGTCTTCAGCATCGCCGCGGAAAGAACCACGTCGCTGCTGATCAGGCGAACGATGACCACGGGCTCCGGATCATCCTTTGCCAGCTCGCTGTCGAGCCGCACGAGGACCTGCGGTCGCGCCGGGATGCTGATCCCCTTCAGCGTTTTCTCGATCAGCTCCGGTGCCATCTCCTGTGCCATCACGCCCTCCCGTCCTCGGGGCACCGCCCACCCCGGCAATCCTGCCGCAGGACAGGCTCGATGCCCGCCGCTGGCCGCAAAATCGCCATTCTAGTGGTCTTCGCGGCCAGCGCACATGAATGGCGACGAGAAGTCACCGGGCGAGCGCTGCCGCGGCACCGCCGCGCCCGGCGACCGGCCTGCGAAAGGCGACTTCCGCCACGGGTGCGGCCGCTATAATCCGGCACACCCGACGCGCCTGGAGCGATAGATGTCCGACCTGCTTGCCCATCTCAACCCGCCGCAGCTCGCCGCCGTCACCCTGCCGCCGCAGCACGCGCTGATCCTTGCCGGCGCCGGCAGCGGCAAGACGCGCGTACTGACGACGCGCATCGCCTGGCTGATCTCGACCGGGCAGGTCACTCCCGCGGGAGTCCTCGCCGTCACCTTCACCAACAAGGCGGCGAAGGAAATGCTGACCCGCCTCGCGGCGATGCTGCCGATCAACACCCACGGCATGTGGATCGGCACCTTCCACGGGCTGTGCAATCGCCTGCTGCGCGCGCACCATCGCGAAGCGGGACTGCCGGCGCAATTCCAGATTCTCGATGCCGCCGACCAGCTGGCAGCGATCAAGCGCCTGCTCAAGGCGCTCGCCGTCGATGAGCAGAAGTATCCGCCGCGCGAGCTGATGCAGTTCATCAACGCCCACAAGGAGCAGGGAATCCGCGCGGCACAGGCGGAGGCCTACGACCAGTACACCAGTCGCCGCATTGAATGGTACGTCGAGTATGAGCGGCAGTGCCAGCGCGAAGGAGTGGTCGACTTCGCCGAGCTCCTGCTGCGCTCGTACGAACTGCTGCAGCGCAACGAGCCACTGCGTCAGCACTACCAGGCGCGCTTCCGGCACATCCTGGTCGACGAATTCCAGGACACCAACCGCCTCCAGTACGCGTGGCTGAAGCTGCTCGCCGGACACGGCAGCGTCCATCCGGAGGTGCCCGCCGCATGCCTCTTCGCCGTCGGCGATGATGACCAGTCGATCTACGCCTTTCGCGGCGCCGAGATTGGCAACATGCGCGACCTGCAGCGCGAATTCGAGCTGGCCAGCGTCATTCGCCTCGAGCAGAACTACCGTTCGCAAGGCAACATCCTGGACGCCGCCAACGCATTGATCAGGCAGAATCGTGGCCGCCTCGGCAAGAATCTGTGGACCGAAGCCGGAGCCGGCGAACCCATACGGGTCTACGAGGCCTTTTCCGACTCGGACGAAGCGCGCCAGATCGTCGACGAGATCGCCGATCTGGTCCGGGAAGGCGTTTCCCGGCAGCAGATCGCCCTCCTCTACCGTTCGAACGCACAGTCGCGGGTTCTCGAGCACCAACTCTTCACGGCCGGCATCCCGTATCGGGTACACGGTGGGCTGCGCTTTTTCGACCGCCAGGAGATCCGGCATGCGCTCGCGTACCTGCGCCTGATCGTCAATCCCGATGACGACACGGCCTTCTCCCGTGTGGTCAATTTTCCCACCCGGGGAATCGGCACGCGCAGCATCGAGTCGCTGCAGGAGGCGGCCCACGCGACGCAGTCGAGCCTCTACAACGCCGCCGCGAGTCTTTCCGGCAAGAGCGGCAGCACGATCGCCCGCTTCATTGCGCTGATCGAGGCACTGCGCGGCGAAACGGTCACGCTGCCGCTGCCCGAGGTGATCGAGCAGGTCATTGATCGCAGCGGCCTGCGGCAGCATTACCTGAGTGACAGGGATGGCCAGGACCGGCTGGAGAACCTCGACGAACTGATCAACGCGGCGACCGTCTTCGTCGCCGACGACGCCACGACGGCGACCGACGAAAGCGACCGCAGCGCTGACGACCGCCTCGCCGCCTTTCTCGCGCACGCCTCTCTCGAAGCCGGCGAACATCAGGCCGGAGTCGACCAGGAAGCCGTGCAACTGATGACCGTGCACTCGGCCAAGGGACTCGAGTTCGATGTCGTCTTCATCACCGGCCTCGAACAGGGGCTGTTTCCGCACGAGAACGCCGCGCAGGAGCGCGACGGCATCGAGGAGGAGCGCCGACTCATGTACGTCGCCGTCACGCGTGCACGCCGCCAGCTTTACCTGACGCATGCGCAGACCCGGCTGCTGCATGGCCAGACGCGCTACTGTCTGCCGTCGCTGTTCCTCGACGAACTGCCGGCCGAGCTGTTGCGCCGGAGCAGTCGTGCGAGCAGCGCGACACGCGCAGCGGGCACTTCGACCGGCAGCTACCAGGCGGCCGGCGACAGCGGCCTGCGCATTGGCCAGAGCGTGCGCCACGCCCGTTTTGGTGTCGGCGTCATAGTCGCCAGCGAGGGTTCCGGCGAGCAGGCACGCGTGCAGATCCATTTCGGCAGCGGCGGCATGAAGTGGCTCGCCCTGAGCATTGCCCGCCTGACCCCCGCCTGAGCGCCGGGCGGGCGATCGCCGCGGCCCGGCCAGGAGGCAGGGTGCGCGCGCGCACGGCGCGCCGTTGTCGCGGCCGTTTTTTGCCCCCGATTTTGTGGACAAGCCTGTGCACGACTGCCTCTGAAACGCGGCAAGTGGCAGCCGGCAAAGGAGTTTTGGTGCTTGCCTAAGAAGCGGGCGGAGCACTAGACTGTCGCGTTCGCCATGCCGAGGAGACTTTCATGCCATTCGCCATTCGCATCCATCGCACCGGGGGCCCCGAAGTGATGTCTTGGGAGGAGGTCGCGGTCGGCGATCCGCAGCCATCTGAAGTGCGTGTCCGCCACCGGGCGGTCGGCCTCAACTACATCGACATCTACCACCGCAGCGGCCTCTACCCGCTGCAGCTACCGAACGGTCTCGGCCTCGAGGCGGCCGGCGTCGTCGAGGCGATCGGCAGCGAGGTCAGCGACTTCTGCCCCGGCGATCGCGTCGCCTACGCCGGTGGCCCGGTCGGCGCTTACAGCCAGGTGCGCTGCCTGCCCGCCGACCGCCTGCTCAAGCTGCCGGAGACGATCGACTTCATGCCGGCAGCGGCGATGATGCTGCAGGGGCTGACCAGCGCCTACCTGCTGCGCCGCACCTATCGCGTGCAGGCCGGTGACTCCGTGCTGATCCACGCCGCCGCCGGCGGCGTCGGCCTGCTTGCCTGCCAGTGGGCCAAGGCGCTCGGCGCCACCGTCATCGGCACCGTGTCGAACGCGGCCAAGGCCGCCCTTGCCGCGGCCCATGGCTGCGATCACGTCATCGACTACACGCGCGAGGACTTTCCGCGCCGGGTGCGCGAGATCACCAATGGCGAAGGAGTCGCCGTGGTGTACGACGGTGTCGGCAAAGACACCTTCGCCGGCTCACTCGACTGCCTGCGAACCTGCGGCATGATGGTCAGCTTCGGCAATGCATCCGGCCCGGTGCCAGCGTTCGACCCGTTGCTGCTGTCACAGAAGGGTTCGCTCTTTCTCACCAGACCGACCCTGATGCATTACACGGCGCGGCGCGAGGATCTGCTGGCCCTTGGCGCCGATCTGTTCGCCGTCGTCGCCGCCGGCAAGCTCAGGGTAGAGATCAATCAGACCTACCCGCTGGCCGACGTCGTCAACGCCCATCGCGATCTCGAAGCGCGCAGGCATACCGGCTCGACCGTCCTGCTGCCCTGATGGAGCGCCTGCGTGCCCGCCTGATCGCCCTGCGCTTCATGCTGGCGACGGCGTGGCCGATCATCCTGGTCACCGCCGTCGGCTTGGTCGTTGCCTACCAGTTCGTTGCCCCCGAGCCGCCACGGCGGATCACCATCAGCACCGGCAGCGAGGCCGGCGCCTACCATGCCTATGCCCAGCGCTATGCCGCCGTGCTCGCCAGCAAGGGGATCACCCTCGACATCAGGAGCTCGGCCGGTTCCTACGAGAACGTCCGGCGTCTCGAGAACGGCGAAGCTGATGTCGCCTTCGTCCAGGGCGGGGTGGTGGCCAGGCCAGCGGGTGCAGATGAGGACGAGCCCGGTCCGCTGCGCTCGCTGGGCAGCGTCGCCTACGAACCCGTGTGGGTGTTCTACCGTGGCGAGGCGCGCGTGGACAAGCTCTATCATCTCGACGGCCGGCGCATTGCCGTCGGCGAGGATGGCAGCGGTATCCGCGGCCTGGCGCTGCAACTGCTCGCCGCCAACGACATCAAGAGCGACAGCCGCAACCTGCTACCGCTGACCGGACTGAGTGCAGCCGAGGCCCTGCAGCGCGAGGAGATCGATGCCGCGTTCATCGTCGCCGCACAGGAGGCACCCGTCGTACAGGTGATGCTGCGTTCGCCGGGTCTGCGTGTGGTCAGCTTCAGCCAGGCCGATGCCTACCTGCGGCTGTTCCCGTTCCTGTCGAAGATCGTCCTGCCGCGCGGCGTCGTGAACCTCGTCCGCGACCTGCCGCCACGCGATACGGTCCTGCTGGCGACCACTGCCAACGTCATCGTCCGCGAGGACCTGCACCCGGCGCTGGCCAGCCTGCTGCTGCAGGCGATGACCGAGGTCAACGGCAAGGGCGGCTTCTTCCAGCGGGCCGGCGAGTTCCCGGCGTATCGCGATCGCAGCTTCGCGCTGTCGCCCGAGGCCGAGCGCTATTACAAGTCGGGACCACCCTTCCTGCAGCGCTACCTGCCTTTCTGGGTGGCGGTACTCGTCGAGCGTCTGTTCGTCATGATCCTGCCGCTGGTCATGCTGTTGCTGCCTTTGCTCAAATTCGCGCCCTCGATCTACAGCTGGCGCGTCCGGTCGAAGATCATCCGCTGCTACGGTGACCTCAAGTTGCTCGAGAGCGACCTGCGGCAGCATGACGATCCGGCACGACACGACGAGTACGCACGCAAGCTGCAGGCCATCGAGGATACGGCGAGCACGCTCAAGATTCCGCTGGCCTTCAGCGATCTGCTTTACACTTTGCGCGAGCACATCAACCTGGTTCGTGACGAGCTGCGCAACCTCGGCGCCAGGAAAGACAAGAACGAGAACGGAGACGACAAGCAATGAAATCCTTTCTGATTGCCAATCCCAAGGGCGGTTCGGGAAAATCGACGCTGGCGGTCAATCTGGCCGGCCATCTCGCACGCCGCGGTCATCGCGTGATGCTCGGCGATGTCGATCGTCAGCAATCGTCGCGCGAGTGGCTGCACCTGCGGCCATCGCTGCTGCCCACGATTCGCAGTTGGGAGATCGAACCCGGCAAGACGGCCAAGCCGCCGAAGGGGACCACGCACGTCATTCTCGACACGCCCGCCGGCCTGCACGGCAAGGCGCTCGACACGGTCGTCAAGCAGGTCAACCGGGTCCTGGTGCCGGTGCAGCCGTCGCTGTTCGACATTCTCGCCACCCGCCACTTTCTCGACGTGCTGCTCGAAGAAAAGGCCATACGCAACGAACAGGCGTTCGTTGCCGTCGTCGGCATGCGCGTCGATCCGCGCACCCGCGCTGCCGCCGAACTCGAACGCTTTCTCGCCCAGTACGATCTGCCGGTGCTGACGCATCTGCGGACGACGCAGCTCTACGTGCAGACGACGATGCATGGCATGACCATGTTCGACCTTTCGGCATCACGCGCAGCGAAGGACCTCGAGCAGTGGCAACCGATCATCGACTGGGTCAATAGCTGAGCTGCCGCCCCGGATCGGTCCGGGGCACGCTGCCTTGCGGGCCGGCCCCATCGCCGGCGCCGGGGTGCGCGTCGCACCGCCCGCCTGGCGTCTGCTGACGAACGCCGCGGAGTAGAATGCGCGCATGTCCGAGACGCCGTACATCCACCTTCGCCTGCACAGCGAATACTCGATCACCGACGGCATCGTCCGTTTGGACGCCGCCGTCGCGCGCGCCGCCGCCTGCGGCATGCCGGCGCTGGCGCTGACCGATCTGGCCAACGTCTTTGCCCTCGTCAAGTTCCACTCGGCCGCACGCAGCAAGGGGATCAAACCGCTGTTCGGCTGCGACATGTTCATTGCCAACGATGCCGATGCCGATCGTCCGCATCGGCTGCTCCTGCTCTGCCGCTCGCAGCGCGGCTACCTGCAGCTTTGCGAGCTGCTGTCGCGCGCTTACCTGACGCCACGCGTACGCGGCCGGGCGGAGATCAGCCGCCGGATGCTGCGCGAAGTCGGCGTAGACGGGCTGATCGCGCTCTCCGGTGCGGCTGGCGGCGATATCGGGGAGGCCCTTCTGCAAGGCCACCGCGACCAGGCTGCCGAGCGCGCGCGGCAGTGGAGCGAGCTGTTCGCCGACGCCTTCTACCTCGAAGTCCAGCGCCCGGGGCTGGCGCAGCAGGAGTCTCTCGTTGCTGCCACCGCCGACCTGGCGGCAGAACTCGCGCTGCCGCTGGTCGCCACGCACCCGATCCAGTTTCTCGATCGGCAGGATTTCACCGCGCACGAGGCGCGGGTCTGCATCGCCGAAGGCTACATGCTTGGCGATGCACGCCGCCCGCGCCTCTACAGCGAGGAACAGTACTTCAAAAGCAGCGAAGAGATGGTCGAGCTGTTCGCCGACTGCCCGGCGGCACTCGCCAACTCGGTCGAGATCGCCAAGCGCTGCAACCTGCAGCTCACCCTCGGCAAGAGCTATCTGCCGGATTTCCCGACGGCGCCAGGGGTGACGCTTGCCGACTACCTGCGGCAGCAGGCGGAGGCCGGGCTCGAGCAGCGCCTGCAACAGCTCTTTCCCGACGCCACCGTGCGCCAGGCGGAGCGTCCGCCGTACGACGCGCGCCTGCGGCTCGAGACCGACACCATCGTGCAGATGGGCTTTCCCGGCTACTTCCTGATCGTCGCCGACTTCATCAACTGGGCGAAACGCAACGGCTGTCCGGTCGGCCCGGGACGCGGCTCGGGCGCCGGCTCGGTGGTTGCCTACGCGCTCGGCATCACCGACCTCGATCCCCTGCGCTACGCGCTGCTCTTCGAGCGCTTCCTCAACCCCGAACGGGTGTCGATGCCCGACTTCGACATCGATTTCTGCCAGGACAACCGCTGGCGCGTCATCGAATACGTGCGCCAGCGGTATGGCGCCGCGGCCGTGGCGCAGATCGTCACCTTCGGCACGATGTCGTCGAAGGCGGTGATTCGCGACGTCGGCCGGGTGCTCGATTTGCCGTACAACTTCTGTGACCAGTTGTCGAAGCTGATCCCCGTCGAGACCAACAAGCCGCTCTCGCTGGCGAAGGCGCTCGCCGCCGAGCCGCAGCTGCAGGCGCGCCTGGACAACGAGGAGGAGGTGCGGCAGCTCTTTGATCTCGCCGGCCGCCTCGAGGACCTGACGCGCAACGTCGGCATGCACGCTGGCGGCGTCCTCATCGCCCCCGGCAAGCTGACCGACTTCTGCCCGGTCTACTCGGCCGATGGCGGTGGTTCGGTGGTTTCGCAGTTCGACAAGGACGATGTCGAGAAGATCGGGCTGGTCAAGTTCGACTTCCTCGGACTGCGCAACCTGACGATCATCGAGCTCGCGTTGCAGTACGTCGAACGGCTGACCGGCGAACGCCCGAACCTCGAAGCGCTGGCCTTCGACGATCCGCAGGCCTACCAGATTCTCAAGGACGGCAATACGACGGCGATCTTCCAGGTCGAATCCGAGGGCATGAAGAAGCTCGTGCGCAAGCTGGCGCCGGACCGCTTCGAGGACATCATTGCCGTCCTCGCGCTCTATCGTCCGGGCCCGCTCGGCTCGGGTATGGTGGACGATTTCATCCTGCGCAAGAAGGGGCAGCAGAAGATCGATTACTACATCGACGATCTCAAGGCCTGTCTCGAGCCAACCTACGGCGTCATCGTCTATCAGGAACAGGTGATGCAGATCGCGCAGATCATCGGCGGCTACACGCTGGGCGCCGCCGACCTGCTGCGCCGGGCGATGGGCAAGAAGAAAGCCGAGGAAATGGCGCTGCACCGCGACCTG
>JAEUOM010000168.1 GCA_016788495.1 Accumulibacter sp.
CATCGTCCTCATCCTGCTGCTTGGCTATTGCTACTTCCGGCTCGCGGGCGAGGCCTATGCACTGGTTGCCATCGGTCTCATCAGCTTTTCCGCCGTGGCCCAGTTCGCGCCGGCGATCATCGGCGGCATGTACTGGCGCGGCGGCACGCGCGGCGGTGCGCTGGCGGGGCTGCTGGCGGGTTTCGTCGTCTGGGGCTACACGCTGCTGCTGCCCTCCTTCGCCAAGTCGGGATGGCTGCCGAGCGACTTCCTGACGCAGGGTCTGTTCGGCATCGACCTCCTGCGGCCACAGCAGTTGTTCGGGCTGAGCGGCATCGACGAGATCTCGCATTGCCTGTTCTGGAGCTTTCTCGCCAACATCGGTGCCTATGTCGGCGTCTCGCTGTTGCGACCGCCGATGGTCGCGGAGGCGACGCAGGCGACCGTCTTCGTCGATGCGCTGCAGGAGACCGGGCCGATCGGCGCCGTCCTCTGGCGCGGCCGGGCGAAGGTCAGCGACCTGCAGGAGCTGGTTGGGCGCTTTCTCGGCCCGGCGCGGGCGGAAGTGGCGTTTGCCGGCTACGCCCGTCGCCATGGCGGCCGGCATGGCGACAGGCCGGATGCCGACGCCCGCCTGGTGCAGTTTGCCGAATCGCTGCTCGCCGGCGCGATCGGCAGTGCTTCGGCACGGGTCATGGTGGCCTCGGTGGCGAAGGAGGAGCCGCTGAGCATCGACGAGGTGATGCACATCCTCGACGAGGCTTCGCAGCTGCGCACCTACAGCCGCGAGCTCGAGCGCAAGTCGCGCGAGCTGACGGCGGCGACCCTCGAGCTGCGCGAGGCCAACGAGCGCCTGCAGGAACTCGATCGCGTCAAGGATGACATCATGTCGTCGGTGACACACGAGTTGCGCACGCCGCTGACCTCGATTCGCGCCTTCTCGGAGCTGCTGCGCGACGATCCGAAGATGCACCTGCCTGACCGCGAGCGTTTTCTCGGTCTCATCGTCAGTGAGACCGAGCGCCTGACCCGCCTGATCAACCAGACCCTCGATCTGGCGAAGATCGAGTCCGGCCGGGCTGACTGGAACGCCTGCGAGCTCGATCTGAAGGAGGTGATCGAGCAGTCGGTGGCGGCAACGAGCCAGCTGTTTCGCGAGAAAGAGGCGCACGTCGAGCTCGATCTGCCCGATAATCTGCCGCTCATCCTGGGTGACCGCGATCGCCTCATCCAGGTGATGCTGAACCTGCTGTCGAACGCGGCCAAGTTCCTGCCGCCGGGCAGTGGCCGCGTGCACGTCGTGTTGCGATTGCTGGCCGACGGATTGCAGGTGAGGGTCACCGACAACGGGCCGGGCATCCGGCCGCAGGATCAGGAACTGATTTTCGAGAAGTTCCGCCAGGTTGGCGACACGATGACCGCCAAGCCAGCCGGTACCGGCCTCGGACTGCCGATCAGTCGGCGCATCGTCGAGTATCTGGGCGGTCGGTTGTGGGTGGAGAGCGTGCCGGGGGAGGGCGCGACCTTCCTGTTCACCCTACCCTTCGCGCCGCAGCACGAGCCGGCGATCGGGTCGCGGGAACAGGCTGCCGAGGGCGGCAGGAGTGGTTGATAGAGGAGCGGAGTGCTGATGAACAGAAAAATACTGATTGCCGACGACGAGCAAAACATCGTCATTTCGATCGAGTTTCTGCTGCGCCGCGAGGGCTTCGAGGTGCTCGTCGCCGGTGACGGCGAAGAAGCTCTGGCGAAGGTGCGCGGTGAGCGGCCGGACCTCGTGCTGCTGGACGTGATGATGCCGAAGATGAACGGCTTCGACGTCTGCCAAGCCCTGCGCGCCGACCCCGATCTCGCCGGCACGCGCATCCTGATGCTGACCGCCAAGGGGCGCGACACCGAGGTGAGCAAGGGGCTCGGCCTGGGCGCCGACGGCTACATGACGAAGCCGTTCTCGACCAAGGAACTGCTGGCCGAGGTGCGCAAGCTGCTCGGCATGTAAGCGATGACCGCCCACCGCAAGCTCATCCTGACGGTCGTTGCTGCCGGCCTGTTCACGCTCGTGCTGGTGGGTGCGACGGCGGCACTGATGCTGGCGGGCGAGCCCGACGAGAACGGGGTCGGCAGGTCGGCGGCGGAGCGCGTCGTCGTCCTCGTCGTCCTGCTGCTGCTCGCCAGCGCCTTCTGCGGCTGGCTGATCGTCCGGCTGCATGATCTGTATGCCGCTTCGCCGCTGCGCATGGCGGAAGAAGTGACGGCGACCCTGGCACACAGCGGTCTGCGCGTTGGCGAGCAGGGAGCGGCCGAGTTGCGGGTCCTGGCGCAGGCGGTCAATCAGTTGCTCGCCCTGCGCGAGGCGAGCGAGAACGACGTCGCCGAGCGGGTGCGCGAGGCGCGCGCCTCGCTCGAGGAAGAGCGGAGCCGGCTGGCGGCGCTGATGGCGGACCTCAGCCAGAGCGTCATCGTTTGCAACCTGGACGGTCGTGTCCTGCTCTACAACCAGCGTGCCCGGCAGGAGCTGGCCGCCGGCGCGGATGGCGGTCACGTCGATCTGCTCGGGCTTGGCCGCTCGATCTACACGGTATTCGATCGCGCACTCATCACGCACGCGCTCGAGCGCCTGCAGCAGGCCAGCCAACTCGGCGAGACCGAGAACGGGCAACTCCTCGGCTCGGCCCAGTTCGTCACCGCGACGCCGGCTGGCCGCCTGCTGCGCGCGCACATGTCGCCGGTCCTCGGCGGCGACGGTCCGCATCATGCGCAGGTCGGCGGGCTGTCGATCACCGGTTTCGTCCTCGTGCTCGAGGATGTGACCAGCAGCAACGAACGGCACGCGCGGCGCGATGCGCTGATCCAGTCGCTGATCGAGGGTGGGCGCGGGCCGTTGGGCAGCATCCGGGCGGCGGCGGAGATGCTCTCCGAGGTCGCCGACATGCCGGCGCAGCAGCGCGACCGCTTCCTGCGGGTCGTCCATGACGAGGCGGCGAAGCTGTCGGCGCAGTTCGAAACCGCTGCCAGCGCTTTTTCCAACGACCTGCGCGAGCGCTGGCTTCTCGAGGAGATGCGCGGAGCCGAACTGCTGGTCGTCGCCGCCCGGCGCATCGGTGAGAGGCGGGCCGGCGAGCGGCGGGCGCTGGCGGTCAAGACCGAGAACGTCGATGAGGACCTCTGGCTGCGCGTCGATGGCTTCGGTCTGTTTCAGGCGCTGCGCTACCTCGCCTGGCGCCTGCAGGACGAGTACGCGGTGCGCGAGGTCCGCCTGTCGCTGACACGCAGCGCGCAGTTGGCACAGATCGACCTGTCCTGGCTGGGCACCTTCATGAACAACGAGACGGCGATGAGCTGGCTGCAGGATCCGATGTCGGTCGCCGGCGACGCTTCGCCGCTCAGCGTCACCGATGTCGTCGAGCGCTGCAACGGCGACATCTGGTTTCAGCGCGAACGGGTATCGCATCGTGCCTTCTTCCGCACCATGCTGCCGATCGCCGATGCACCGACCGACCTGCCGCGGGCGGTCATCGCCGCTGCCGAGGGCGAGCGACCCGAGTTCTACGATTTCGATCTCTTCGGCTGGTCGGCCGCCAGTCACGAACTCGACGACCGGCTGCTGGCCGATCTCTCCTACACCGTCTTCGACACCGAGACCAGCGGGCTGCAGCCAACCCAGGGCGACGAGATCATCCAGATCGGCGCGACGCGGATCGTCAATCGCCGCCTGCTTCGCCACGAGTGTTTCGACCAGCTGGTCAATCCGCAATGCCGCCTGTCGCCGCAGTCGATCGAAGTGCACGGCATCACGCGCGAGCTTCTCGTCGGCCAGCCGACGATCGATGTCGTGTTGCCGAAATTCCATGCTTTTTGCGCCGATACCGTGCTCGTCGGACACAATGCCGCCTTCGACATGCGCTTCCTGCAGCTCAAGGAGGAACAGACCGGCGTGCGCTTCGAGCAGCCGGTTCTGGATACCCTGCTGCTGTCGGCGGTTCTGCACAGCAACCAGACGACGCATCGGCTGGAGGCGATCGCCGAACGCCTCGGCGTGTCGGTATTCGGCCGGCACACGGCACTCGGTGACGCGATCGTCACGGGTGAAGTCTTCCTCAAGATGCTGCCGTTGCTGGCCGAGATGGGCATCCGCACCCTGCGCCAAGCGCGCGAAGCGAGCCAGAAGACCTTCCATGCCCGCCTCAGGTATTGAGCCGGCGGCCAGCGCCGCGCCGTTCTCGCCCTACGTTTCGCTGCGCTCACTCGTTCGCGGCGAGGCGCTGACGGTCCCGCCGGCCGCCAGCGTGCGGGAAACCCTGCTCCTCCTCGACCAGCGGCGTGCCGACGCGGTGGTGGTCGTCGATGAAGGCAGCCGGGTGCCCCTCGGCATCATCACGCTGCACGACGTGCTGCGGCGGATTGCTCTCGAGCGCTGCGAGCTGCAGGCGCCGGTGGCATCGGTGATGACCGGTGGCCTGATCACCGTCCCGGCCGACGGCAGCGCGCACCAGGCGAGCGTGGTGATGGTGCGGCGTGGCGTGCATCATCTGGTGCTCACCGAAAGCGACGGCAGCTACTTCAACATGGTGTCGCAAGCCGACCTGCACTCGCTGCCGGGCACGCGGCAGGGAGACCTCGTGCGGGCGATCCTCGGCGCGCGCGACCTGCCGACGGTGGTGGCTCTGGCGGGTGAGATCCGGGCTTTTGTCGTCCGCCTCGTCAGCGAGCGGGTCGTGGCGGAGACGCTCTGCCAGCAGATTTCCTCGCTCAACGATCTGTTGACGATGCAGGTCATTGAACTGCTCGCCGGCCACTTCGAGCTGCCTTACGTACCGTGGTGCTGGTTGGTCTTCGGTTCGGAAGGAAGACTGGAGCAGACCCTGGCCACGGACCAGGACAATGGCCTGATCTTTGCTGCCGAGTCGGAGGACGACGCGCCCGCCTTGCGGGAAGCCTTCCTTCCCTTTGCCCGGGCCGTCAATGAAGCGCTCGACGCCTGCGGCTTTCCGCTCTGCAAGGGCAACATCATGGCCAGCAACCCGCAGTGGTGCCTGTCCGCGAGCGAATGGCAGGGAGCCTTTCTCGGCTGGCTCACCGAGCCTCAGCCTGACGCGCTGCTCAACGCGAGCATCTTCTTCGACCTGCGGGCGCTCTACGGGCAGGACTCGCTGGCCAACGACCTGCGGGACTGGCTCTTCGAGAGAGCCGCGTCCTACCCGATCTTCATGCGCGCGATGGTCGAGAACTCGCTCAACTGGGAGTCGCCGCTCACTTGGTGGAAGGGGTTCCGCTACGACGGCGACAAGGAGTTCCCGCACACCATCGACCTCAAGAAACACGGCTCGCGCCCCTTCGTTGACAGTGCGCGGATCTACGCCCTGGCGCTGCGCATACCCGACACCAACACCGGCGAGCGACTGCGGGTCACGGGAGAGAGAAGCGGAATTCCCGGCGAGGAGCTGGCGGCACTGATCGACGCCTTCCAGCACATCCAGCGCCTGCGTCTCGGCCGCCAAGCGGCTGCGCCGCTGATGGCGGCGACCAACCGGGTCAACCCGGACGAGTTGCACGAACTCGACCGGCTGATCCTCAAGGAGTCGCTGAAGCAGGTCCAGATCCTGCAGAGACGGCTGAGCCGCGAGTACCTGCCGACCTAGGCGGTGCCGGTCGTCGCTGTCGCGCGCAGTCGGAAGGCCTCTGGTATCGCAGCCACCTGCCGCAGTCTGTAATCGAAGAAGACGATGCCGGTCTTGCCTCGGGCGACTTCTCGCCCGGTGGACTTCTCGTTCATGCACCAGAGCAGGTCGCAGCCCTTGCTGGTGAAATCGGCCGCCGTCATGCGGACTTGCATGACTTCGCCGGCGAAAGCTTCCGACCGGTACTGCAGCGCGGCGTCGGCAATGATGATGCCGAGACCCTCGACATCCAGTTCGCTGTAGCCGAGCGAGCGGAAGAAGCGGGCGCGCGCTTCCGACACCACCGACAGCAGCAGCGCGTTGTCGAGATGCCCGCCGTAATTCATGTGGCCGACGTAGAGTGCGATGCCGGTCGAAAAGGCGAACTGCTCGGGCAGTTCGATGAGGATTCTTGGCATGGCCTGGCCCTGGCCTGGAAGTCGTGTGAGACGGCCATTCTAGGCCATTCCGGCGATCACTGGCGGGCGGTCGGCGACATCAGCAGAAGGTGCAGGAACCTGTCGGTCCATCTCGCGAGAGCCGACAGCGTCCGGCGCGCACCGGTGGCGATCATGTCGCCGGCAGCGATGCTCCGCTCGTAGCGGGCACGTTCGACCATCATCATCATCTGTTCGCGGGTAAGATCGGTTTTCATTTGTTTCTTCCTGGTTGGTTTCCCGGTTTCCCGAGAGGGTGGCGCCACTGTATCCGCTTGCCAGGAGGGCGGCAAACGATCAATAATCACGCAACAGGTGAAAAAATCTCAGCCATATGACCTATCGTCTTCCGCCGCTGAATTCATTGCGCGCCTTCGAGGCGGCGGCCCGGCACTTGAGTTTCAAGGACGCCGCCGCCGAACTGTCGGTGACGCCGACGGCGATCAGCCACCAGATTCGTG
>JAEUOM010000199.1 GCA_016788495.1 Accumulibacter sp.
TGGCAAAAGTTCGGCGCCCGCTTGCGCAGCGCCGCGTGTCCGGCGCTGGTCCTCTGCCCGGTTCCCGCCGACTTGCACCCGGGCAGCCTGCAGCGCTGCTTCGAGCTCGTCGAATGGGACCGGCACAGCCTGCTGCGCCGCCCGGCGGCAGGCGCACAGCCGGCGGAAGCGGCGGCCGAGCGTAGCGCGGCTGCCGTCGAGAAACTGCTCAGCCTGCTCGCACCAGCGGTAGTCGTCGAACCGCCACTACTGCGCGCCATGCGCCATCTGCTGCCGGCCGCTGAAGCCGACGTGCTGGCCGAAGCGATGCTCTGGCAGCATCCGGACGTGCTCGCCGGTGCGCAGGGTGTGCAGTTTGCCGGGCTGGGGGCGATCGAGGAATACCAGAGCCGCTTCGCCCAACTCCCGCCCGAGCAGCAGGACGCGGCAATCGGGTTGATCATCGCCCACCATGCCGGCCTGCCCGAATCGGCAAGGCTGGCCGAACGCGCTGCCTGCCAGCGGCTGGCGCCGGCAAGCCTGCCAGCCGCCGACGCACAGGCCATCGAGCAATGGCAGCACGCCATTGCCCGGACAGCTCTCGAACGCGGCGATTCGCCAGGACTGCAGCAGTGGCTGCGCCGCCACGTGGGCCGCCAGAGCGACAAAGTGCTGGCCGCAGATGAGGCCCAGGCCGCTCTCTGGGCACTCGCACAACGCGAACGCCTGGCGCGTGGCGAAGTGGTCGAACTGCCTGCCGGCGTACGCCAAGACGCGGTGCGCTTCTTCCTCGACCCCGAGCCTGCCCGCCAGCGAACCGCCTGCGCCTTGCGGCAACGCGGCGAGGAACTGCGGCTCGAACCGCTCGAAATGAAGATCCCGGGACTGCCGGCAGCCGGCAGCCATTACGCCGATCTGACACTCGTCGACGGCGGCGTTTTTGTCCGCGTCATCCGCTCAGCCGCGACGGGGACGGCAACGTCCGCCGACGCCTACGTCGCCGCCGCGGCGCTGCCACAAACTCTCGCCCGGCTGACACGCGACGTCGAGCGCATCGAACTGCACGCGCCGCACCTCGACCTCGTGGTCAGCGCGTTCGAACGGCCGCCGTGGGCACGTGCACTCGGGCGCGACGCGCGCGGGCTGTTTGCCGAAGTGATCTGGCTCAGCCAACGCTGCCGCCTAGACTGGCTGCCGCCGCGGGATGACCAGCCCGGTCGCTGGCACAGCGAGCAGGCGCTCGGCGTCGACGCTTTCGGGCTGTTCGGCGAAATCAGCGTCGGCGGCGTCAATCAACGATTCCGCTGGATTGCGCCGGGGCGTTTTCTGATGGGTTCGCCGGTGGACGAACCCGGCCGGTCTGACGACGAAGTGCTGCACGAGGTGACGCTGAGCCGCGGCTTCTGGCTTGCCGACACGACCTGCACACAGGCTTTCTGGCGGGCGGTGACGGGCAGCAACCCGAGCCATTTCCAGGACGACCCGCGCAACCCGGTCGAGCAGGTCAGTTGGGACGGCGTGCAGGGTTTCATCGGCGAACTGAAGCGCCGGTTGCCGAGGTTGCCCGTGCGGCTGCCGAGCGAAGCGGAATGGGAGTATGCCTGCCGGGCCGGGACGACGACGCCATTCTCGTTCGGTGAAAACATCAGCCCGGAATTGGTCAACTACGACGGCAACTACCCCTACGCCGGCGGCGAAAAGGGTTTGTATCGCCAGAAGACGGTCCCGGTGGCCTCGCTGCCAGCGAATCCCTGGGGCTTGTACGAGATGCACGGCAACGTTTACGAATGGTGTGCCGACAGGTATGGAGACTATCCGACGGAGCCACAGGTCGACCCACAAGGTCCACAAACTGGCGACGGCCGCGTGTTGCGCGGCGGCTCGTGGAGCGGCAACGGCAGGTTCGTGCGTTCCGCCTACCGGTACGGGTACGTGCCTGGCGGCCGCGACCGCAGCGTCGGGTTCCGGCTCGCCCTAGGTCCAGGCGAGCGGGTTGGGTCACCGGCGGAGCCGGTGACGGGTGAGGGCTTGTCGGCGGAGCCGACAAGCCTGCGGTCGAGGACGGCGGAGCCGTCCTCGACCGCAGCGCTGGCCGGTACGGCCAGCGCTGCGCCGAAAAAACCGGGCACCTGGGATCGATTCACGAGCCTCTTCAAACGCAGGAAATGAGCAGCCCAATGAGATTTCACTTCTTCACCGTCGAGGCGCTGGCGCCAACTGCCGGCGAAGCTGAGTTGAACGCCTTCTGCGCCAGGCATCGCATCGCCTCGGTCGACAAGCAGTTCGTCGCCCACGGAACGCACGGCTACTGGCTGTTCTGCCTGACGACCGTCGAAGGTGAGGGCGGCGAGCGCTCGTCGGGCGCTGCCAGGCGCGGCCGCATCGACTACCGCGAGGTGCTCAGCGAGACCGACTTCGCCGTCTATGCCGACCTGCGTGAACTGCGCAAGACGATGGCCGAGGACCGTAGGTTGGGCTGAGGAACGAAGCCCAACATCCCCCGCAAACAGACCAAACCATGGACTATCGACGCGCCAATACTCCCGGCGGTACTTACTTCTTCACCGTCAACCTCGCCGACCGGGGTTCCGATACCTTGGTACGCCACATCGAAGAGCTGCGAGCCGCTATGGCGGCAGTCAAGCAGGCGCACCCCTATACGCTGCTGGCCATGGTCGTCCTTCCGGAGCATTTGCACGCGATATGGCGCCTACCGCCTGACGACGCGAACTTTGCGCTCCGCTGGTCACTGATCAAGGCGGGCTTTTCCAGACAATTGCCGAAAAGCGAAGTCATTGGCGCCAGCCGCCAAAGCAAGCGCGAGCGCGGCATCTGGCAACGCCGCTATTGGGAACACCAGATCCGTGACGAGACCGATCTGGCGCGGCACATCGAATACATCCATTTCAATCCGGTGAAGCACGGCTGGGTGAAGGAACCGACGGACTGGCTGCACTCCACACTGCATGGCTACATCAAACGCGCCATCGTGCAAGCGGACTGCGACGGGGGTGGGTATGCGCTCCAGGGAATGCGTGGCGAGCAATAGGTTGCCCGATGGTCGGGGGTGTTGGGCTTCGCAGGCTCAGCCCAACCTACGCCTGCAGCTTGCCCGACGCCTCAAGGGCGACGGCTTCCTGGCCTTGCTCGGACGGATCATCGACTCGTGCCCGGCCGCACCCGGCAGGGGATTGCCGATCGGTTCGCTGACTTCGCAGCATTTCGCCAACCACTACCTCGACGGCGCCGACCGCTTCCTGCTCGACCATCCGCTGGTCTGCGCGCATGTCCGCCGCATGGACGACATCGTCTCTTGGGCCACGAGTTGCAGCGCGGTTACGACGCGGTACAAGCGGCGACACTGCACACCGACAGTGCGACCTGGCGAAAACGCCACCTCGAACTGCACCCTTCGCGGTATAGTGATCAATGAGCGGTTGTGCGAGTCTCACGGCCGGCCGCTCGGCAAGTGCAGCAACAAGGGTGGTCATCGCAGGCGACGACCGCGTGTTGCGCGGCGGCTCGTGGAACAACAACGGCAGGAACGTGCGTTCCGCCAACCGGAACAGGAACGAGCCTGGCAACCGCAACCGCAACATCGGGTTCCGGCTCGCCCCAGCTCAGGTGTCGATGCAACCGGCTCTTGACCAGATGGCCCTCCTGTCCGCCGCGTCGCGGCGGCAAAAAGCCAATGCCCTTCGGCAGGCTGGTAGGCAACGACGCCGAACGCCTGCCGAAGCGGCGCCTTGAGGGATGTTTCGGATGTCTGCTGCCGACGCTGCCGCGAGCTTCTTCCCCGACCCTTTCCCGTTGCCGTGGGCCAGCGACTGGGGCGAGGACGATGAACACGGCCTGTGGCTGGCGCTGACGGTCGGTGCAGCGCGGCAGGTCTTCCGCTGGATCGCGCCGGGGCGTTTCCTGATGGGTTCGCCGGTGGACGAGCCCGAGCGCTTTGACAACGAAGTGCTGCACGAGGTGACGCTGAGCCGCGGTTTCTGGCTCGCCGATACGGCTTGCACGCAGGCTTTCTGGCAGGCGGTGACGGGCAGCAATCCGAGCCACTTCCAGGACGACCCACGCAACCCGGTGGATCAGGTCAGTTGGGATGACGTGCAGACCTTCATCGCCGAAATGGGGCGCCGACTACCGGGATTGCCCGTGCGGCTGCCGACCGAGGCGGAATGGGAGTACGCCTGCCGTGCCGGAACGACGACGCCGTTCTCGCTCGGCAACAACCTCACCCCGGATCTGGTCAACTACGACGGCAACTATCCCTACGCCGGCGGCGAGAAGGGTTTGTATCGCCAGAAGACGGTCCCGGTGGCCTCGCTGCCAGCGAATCCCTGGGGCTTGTACGAGATGCACGGCAACGTTTGGGAATGGTGCGCCGACTGGTATGGCGCCTATCCGACGGAACCGCAGGTGAACCCACAAGGCCCACAAACTGGCGACGACCGCGTGTTGCGCGGCGGCTCGTGGAGCAGCTACGGCAGGTTCGTGCGTTCCGCCGACCGGAGCGGGGACGAGCCTGGCGACCGCTACCTCAACATCGGGTTCCGGCTCGCCCTAGGTCCAGGCGAGCGGGTTGGGTCACCGGCGGAGCCGGTGACGGGTGAGGGCTTGTCGGCGGAGCCGGCAAGCCTGCGGTCGAACACCGGCGGCCCGTGATCGATTGACGGGCCCTTTCAACGGCAGGTCGCGACGCGTCCGACGCGAATTCCGCTTGCTCACCGCGAGAGTTGCCGCAGCGGATCCGCCACCGTCGCCACCGTCGCCACCAGCGCCGCGACCGATCTGGCCGTACCGGCAGAGCGGATCGCAGCGTGCCTGCGTGGTCCAGCGCCTGCCCTCCCCAACCGGGATCCGCCGACCGCCTGCAGCTCGTTCGGGAACTCGGAGCACGCTCTGCCGCAGGCATGCGGGGAACCGCTGAGGTGAGGTCGATGATGCCCTGCGATCGCCCGGCTCTGACCCACAGTCGGGCCTGAACGAAGCAACCGGCACCGCAGGCTGCTGCTCTGGAACCCGAGCGGGGCGCCCGTACCCGTGTTGACTGATGACAAACGACGGAAAGACAGGCAGTATCCACCTGCCGCTGATCACGGGATCTGCCTCGGGCGGGGTGCGCTGGGCAAGAGGGGCAAGCGTCCTGACGACGTCGCTCCTCGGACCGTCACGCAACGGGACGCGCTGACTCGCGGCACAGGACCGTCTCCCGCCATCACGCTCGGGCCAGGGCAAGGCACAGGAGCATGAGGGCGTGAGCAGGAAGGCGCGCTCAGGCAAAGCGCTGAGCTGGTCAGCAGAAGACGTCGGTCGCCCAGATGGCACGAGAAGTCAACGCAACGGGTCGTACTCCGGTGAATGAGCTGAACGCCGCAAACTCGGTACTCAACGATCTGCAGCCAGCGCTGCAACGGCTGGACACGATGTTGCAGGCGGCCGTCGCCGCAGCGCGACTTGCCTACGGACCCGAGGCTGCGGCTGATCCCTACCGCGGGCTGTACACCGGACTGGGCGAGGTGGAGAAGTTGCTGGCGCGGCAACCGGGCATCCCGGTGCTGCAGAACGCGGCACCTGAGCTTCCGCTGTCGGAATCCCTGGGCGAGCAGTGTCGGTTGAAGCGGCTGGCAAGAGCCTTCCAGCTCTCGTTGTTCGATCTCGACCTGATTCTGGTTGCCCTGGCGCCGGAACTGGATCTGCGTTACGAACGGCTCTATGCCTATCTGCAGGACGATGTGACCCGCCGCCGACCCAGCGCCGATCTGGCTTTCAATCTGCTCTGCACGTCGGCAGAGGACAAGCTGGCAAGACGTCGCCATCTGGCCGCGACGGCGCCCCTGACCCGCCACGGTCTGCTGTCCCTGCTCGTTGATCCCCAGCAGGTTCGGCCGCCGCTGTTGGCACAATACCTCAAGCTCGATGGACAGATCATCAGTTACCTGCTGGCTGAAGACACCCTCGACGCCCGTCTGACGTCGTTCTGTCAATGGGCCGAGCCGGCAGCCACCCTGGCCGAGCTGCCGGTCGGCGCCGAGCTGCAGCAGGCACTGCCGGGCCTGGCGATGCAGGCCAGGGAAAGGCGCCGGTCTTTGCGGCTCCACTTTCAGGGGCCGCGAGGCATTGGCAAACGCCGCGTCGCCGAGGCGCTGGCTCATCTGCTCGAGGCACCGTTGCTGGTTGCCGACCTGGCACGCGCACCGGCCGCCGTCGAGGAGTTCGAAGCGGCGCTCACCGCTTTGCTGCACGCGGCCCTCCTCCAGGAGGCCGTCCTCTATTGCACGGGGATTGATGTTCTGCTCGATGAGCGGCGTATCCGGGAGCATCACGAGCTGCTGGCCAGGATCGAGCGGCATCAAGGCATGGTCATCCTGGCCGGTTCACAGGCCTGGCGACGCGCCGACGCCAACCTGGCGATGCAGGTGGTCCCGTTTCCGGCGCTTGATTCCTGCGAGAGACAAACGTACCTGCAGCGCTGCCTGGCGGCCAGCGGCGTCGCGCTGGCCGCGGCTGAACTGGATGCACTGGCGGGACGCCTGCAGTTGACGCCCGAGCAGATTTCCGGGACGGTTGCCGATGCGGTCAACCTGGCCCTTTGGCGGGCAACACGGACGGCCACGGGATCCGACAAGGCGGGCAACAGCCAGCCGACCCTTGCCGAGTTCTTTACCGCCGCCCGTGGCCAATCCGACCACCATCTGCGTGATCTGGCACGCAAGATCACGCCCCGATACACTTGGGACGATCTGGTCCTGCCAGCCGATGAACTGGCTCAACTCCACGAAATCTGCCAGCAGGCCAAGCAGCGGCACATCGTTTACGAGCAATGGGGCTTCGGCCGCAAGCTTGCTCTGGGCAAGGGTCTGAACGTCCTGTTCTCGGGCCCGCCGGGTACCGGCAAGACAATGGCTGGCGATGTCATCGCCAATGAACTATCTTTAACGCTGTACAAGATCGATCTGTCCCAAGTCGTCAGCAAGTACATCGGTGAAACCGAAAAGAACCTCGAACGAATCTTCACTGCCGCCCAGAACACCAATGCGATCCTCTTCTTCGATGAAGCCGATGCCCTTTTCGGCAAGCGTTCCGAAGTCAGGGACGCGCACGACCGCTACGCCAACATCGAAGTGGGCTACTTGCTGCAAAAGATGGAAGAATACGAAGGAGTTGCCATCCTGGCGACCAATCTGCGTGCTCACATGGACGATGCCTTCGTCCGGCGGATGCATGCGATCGTCGAGTTTCAGTTCCCGGACGAGATGCTCCGACGACGCATTTGGGAGGTCGTTTTTCCGCGCGAAGCGCCGCTGGCAGAGGATGTGGATTTCGCCGTGCTCGCCCGCGAGGTCAAGCTGGCGGGAGGGAACATCAGGAACATCGCGCTGACGGCGGCGTTTTACGCTGCCGACGCCGGCGAGACGATCGGCATGTCGCATCTGCTGCGGGCTGCACGGCGCGAGCATCAGAAAATTGGGCGAACGTGGAATGACGTGAAGTGAAACACGTCAATGATGTCAGCATCGGGGGGCGCGGCAGTGAGGACGAGGACTGTTCACGAAGGCAATGGCGAAATCTCGACGAAGGCACCGATCAGGCAGCGCTCGCTGCAACCTGAGCCGGTAGCAAGGCCGCTGCAAGGAGCCGGTGCGTTGCAGGATCTCCAGCGCACGCACGGCAATCGCTTTGTGCAGCGGCTCCTGGCCCAACGTGCAGAGGCAAATGGCGGTTCCGCGGTTGCTCCAGGGGTGGAACAGGCCATCCAACGTTCCCTTGGCCGTGGACAGCCCCTGGAGAGCGGCGTCCGTACTCGCATGGAATCCGCCTTTGGCGCCGACTTCAGCGGCGTGCAGGTGCACACCAATGCAGAAGCTGATGCGCTCAATCGAGCGCTGAGCGCACGTGCCTTTACCACCGGGAAGGACATCTTCTTTGGCCAGGGAGAGTACAACCCGCAGAGTGCGGCTGGACGGGAGATATTGGCTCACGAACTGACGCATGTGCTGCAGCAGGGCGGCAGCACATTGCAGTCCAAGCTCACTGTGAGTCAACCAGAAGACCCCTGTGAAGAGGAGGCGGACCGGTTCGCGCGAGCGGTCATGCAACAGGAGGAACAGACAAGGCAAGACACGGCGAGCCACGCAGCGCTACCGGGTGAAATGGTGCCGTCGGTCGTTGCTGGAAAGATGCCGCACCTGCAGCGTTTGACCGTGCCTCTGCCGGGCTGGGGTGAGGTCTTACGATCCCTTGACGACTCCAACATGGAGATCAAGCTCAGCGTCTCGCTGTGGGTCGGTGGACGAAAAGCCATGGAGCGTGCTTTTTCCAGTAGTCAGCGGGAAAGTATTTCCATCCCTTTGAACACCAATGCCCACCTACGAATTGCAGGCTCGGTCGCTGTTGAGCGCGACGAGAACGTCAGCAACAACACAAACTCCTGGGAGATCGATTACACATGGCGTGTTTCCGCTGATGAACGTGGCACGATAAAGCTTGATCCACCGACGCATGGATTTACGGGTGGCGGCGGAGATGCTCCCTGGTCTCTCAGCGTCACGCCTGTTCAAGGCGAGAGAAGCGTGGGATTGGCTCTGACGCTTGGCTCAACTGAATCGGCAAGTGTCGGCAATGCGGTCGCTGTGGAACTTGGGGGCAAGGTTACGCCGTTCGGCGTGGGTATTGACGCCACCGCTGGATACTCCCGCACATGGGAAACGTCTGTCGGCTCGACGCTGACCGCCGGGCGCGGATTCGTCGTTGACATCGAAACGCCCGCCCCACCGCCGCAGACTACCTTCGGACCCATCAGCGTGATACGACACCACGCTTACTATTTCAACACCGGTCAAGCGACACTAGGGACGAATCCCTCGACACGAGAAGACGAGAGCATGCGTCTGACGGCTTTTCTCAGGAATCTTGATCCACAGGGCGAAGGGGGCGGCGATCTGTCCGGGTTCGTTGACGGCTATGCAAGTCCCCTTGGTCACGTCGACCGCAACCGGGAGTTGGCCAGGGCGCGCGCGCTCTACATACTGAGCAGAATCAGAGATGTGTTACCGCGTGCCAACTTCGTACCGCGCGTCTATGGCGAAGACATTTGGCGCGCGGAAGGTATTCCCCAAGTTGATGATAGCGACAGACACCGGGTGGTGATCCTCGAGATTCGGCGGAATTCAGCAGCGGAATAGACCGACTGTTTACTGACCATGATTCGCGACCTGAGCCTGACCCTGCGATCGCTGCTGGACGATCCAGCCTTGGCAAGCGCTTACCCGGAACTTGCCGCGGCACAGGTCGTCTTCGATCGGCCGGCGGAATCCTTCAACCCGGCTCAGACGACGGTCAACCTGTTCCTGTACGACATCCGCGAAAATCTCGAACTGCGCAGCAGCGAGCCTCTGCTCGAACGCCACGGCAATCGGGCGACCATGCATCCGCCGCCATTGCGGGTCGCCTGTGCGTATCTGGTCACCGCCTGGCCGGTCGGAGGCAGCGAGCTACCGCTGCAGGAGCACCGCCTGCTCAGCCAGACACTGGAGGTTCTCGCCCGCCATCCGACGATTCCCGCCGCGTTCCTGCAAGGCAAGCTGGCGGGACAGCAACCGCCGTTGCCGATGCTTGCTGCGCAAGCCGACGGCTTGAAGGATCCCGCCGATTTCTGGACGGCCATCGGGAACAAGCTGCGTCCGTCGATCACCCTGACGGCAACGCTGGCGATGTCGAGGTTTGCACCGATCACGGAACCGCTCGCGATCACCGGGCAGGTCGATCTCGGGGAACGTACGAACGCGACACGCGAAGACCTGAAGCCGGCTACCCGGCAAGTCCTCCTGCGCATTGCCGGGAGGGTTACCGACGCCAGCAGCCTGCCGGTGGCGGACGCCCGGGTGACGCTGCTGCGGACGGGTGTCGGGACGGTGACCGACGCGGCAGGCCGCTATACACTGACGGTACCGGGGCCGGGCACCTTTGACTTGCGAGTCCAGGCGGGTGCAACCCAGACAACGATCAGCATCACCGTTCCGGTTACCGCTGGCCACAACTACGACGTGCAACTGTAGGCTACCCAAACCGCTAAGGAGTAAGGCGTATGTCACAATACCTGTCACCCGGTGTCTATGTTGAAGAAGTCCCGTCGGCGATCAAGGCCATCGCCGGCGTCAGTACCAGCACCGCCGGATTCGTCGGCGTCGTGCCGGACAAGATTCACCTTCTGGCGAAAGACCCGACGAAGACGCCCGCAGCGACGAAGTTCGTGGACTTCAACCTGCCAACACCCGCCGGCACTCCCAGGCTGATCACCAGTTGGACGCAATTCACCAGGGCCTTCGGCGACCTGATCGGCAGCGAGGCGGCCGCAGCGACCGCAGATGCCGCCCCGGCGATGGACGAGGGTCATCGCCATCTCGCACATGCGGTCTATGGCTTCTTCAACAACGGCGGCAGTCGCTGCCATGTGGTACGCATCCTCTCGACGGCCGACCTCGATGATGCGCTCAGGGCCTTCGCAGCGATCGACGAGATCGCTCTCGTCGCGGCTCCCGGCATGACCGATGAGGCCACCCGTGATCAGCTCGTGACGCACTGTGTCCGCACATCCGATCGCTTTGCAATTCTCGATGGACCGGAGAGCGTCAGCGACTTGAGCACTCTGACCCGGATTCCGGCCGACCCCAATCCCGGTGTGATGCCGAAGAAGACCGATTACGCGGCCTGGTATTTCCCGTGGATCAAGGTTTTCGATCCCGCTGCGAGACTGCAGGGCGGTGATGGTGTGATCGGCGTGCCCCCCAGCGGTCATCTGGCCGGCATCTATGCACGCGTCGATAACCTGCGGGGCGTGCACAAGGCCCCGGCCAACGAAGTCATCCTGGGCGCGCTCAGTGTCACGCAACCGCTGAGCAAGGCGGAGCAGGACGGCTTGAACCCGAAAGGGGTCAATTGCATCCGTGTTCTCAATGACAACATCTTCGCCTGGGGAGCGCGCACCGTCGGCGGTGATGCCAACGCCGACCTGAAATACATCAACGTGCGCCGGACCTTGCTCTTTCTCCGCGAGTCGATCGATGAGGGTCTGCAATGGGCGGTGTTCGAACCCAACAATCCCGCACTGTGGCAGAAGATCAGTCGCAACGTAACGGCCTTTCTCACCAACGTCTGGCGTTCGGGAGCGCTGTTCGGTACCACCGCGCAGGAGGCTTTCTATGTCAAGTGCGATGCCGAGACCAACCCGCCCGAGTTGCGCGAATTGGGTCAGGTCGTCACCGAGATCGGCGTATCGATCGTGCGGCCGGCTGAGTTCGTCATCTTCCGCATCAGCCAGTTCGTTGCAGCGGGCAAGTAAGCGACGCGGATGGCCGCCACCTACCAGACTCCCGGCGTCTACCGCGAGGACGTCTTTGTCCAGCCAGCGACCGGCCTGCCGACCGGCATCGCTGGTTTCGTCGGTCTGGCTGCGGTCACCGGAGCGGCTGTGCCCGCTCCGATTCTGTTGCATCGCAGGGAAGAACTCGTCGATGCCCTGCCGTGCCCTCCAGTCGGCTATCTCGGCGCGGCGATCACGGGTTTCTTCGCCAACGGTGGTCGCCGGTGTTATGTGGCACTTGTCGATCCCGCCGCTGCCGATCGGCTGGCCGCCCTGAAAAATGCTCTGGCCAAGCTGGGAGCGCTCAGCGACGTCGACCTGGTCGCGATGCCGGACGCCGTACTCCTGCCGGACCATTCCGCCATCAACGAGGTGCAACGCGCCATGCTGAGCCACTGCGCGGAGCATGGCGATCGCCTGGCGATTCTCGATACGGCGCCGAAAAGTTCGGTCGACAGTGTGCTCGATCAGCGTCAACGCCTCACACAGGGACTGACGGAACCACTCAACGGAGCCCTGTATCATCCGTGGCTGCAAACCGGCCGTGACCAATGGGTTCCCCCCTGCGGCCACGTGGCAGGGATCTTTGCGCGTACCGATGCCCGGGTCGGCGTGTTCAAGGCGCCGGCCAACGAGAAGGTAGTCGATGCCCTGGATCTGGAAGCCGCGCTCGACAACCCGTTGCAGGATCGACTCAACCCGGAAGGGGTGAATTGCCTGCGTGCGCTCCCCGGACGCGGCATCCGCGTCTGGGGCGCGCGCACGTTGAATCGCGATCCCGCCTGGCGGCATGTCAATGTCCGCCGACTGTTCCTGACGGTCGGGCGCTGGATCGACCGGAACATGAGCTGGGCTGCATTCGAGCCCAACGATGCGCGTTTATGGGTACGGATTCAGCGCGAGCTGAGTCCGTACCTGACCGGCTTGTGGCGGGCCGGGGCTATGCAGGGGCAGACAGCGGCCGAAGGGTTCTACGTCAAGTGCGATGGCGAAACCAATCCGCCGGAGACCCGCGAGGTCGGGCAGGTGGTGACCGAAATCGGTCTCGCCGCGACGGCACCGGCCGAATTCATCGTGGTGCGCATCATCCATCGGGCAGGGCCGACGGACACCGTCCAGCCTGCCTGATCACATGAGGATTTTTTTTCCTTTTCATCAAACCCAAGCGAAGGAGCTTCCATGCCTACCGGAACACGAACCGATCCTTATCGGGGCTTCAATTTCATGGTCGAAATCGATGGCATCACCCAGGCCGGATTCCAGGAGTGTGGCGGCCTCGATGTCAGCACCGATCCGGTCGACTATCGCGAAGGGACCGACCCCAATCATGTGCGCAAGCTGACCGGCTTGAACAAGTACGTCCCGGTGACCCTCAAGCGCGGCATCACCGATTCGGACGAACTGTGGAAATGGCGTCTGACGGTCATCGATGGCAAGACCGAACGACGGAACGGTTCGATCATTCTGCTCGACCAAACCGGCGCCGAGAAGCTGCGCTGGAATTTCGTCGGCGCCTGGCCTTCCAAGTGGACCGGCCCAGCATTCAACTCGACCAACAACGCCGTCGCCATCGAGACTCTGGAAATCACGCACGAGGAGTTGAAGAAAGCCTAGAGCGCAACCTGCGGCCTGCTGTGTTCGTTCACCCGGGCCGGGTACCGCATCGCGGGGGCGTGCGCTGCGGGCGACGGGTTCTCGCCATCGCGGCGCCCCCGGCAACGAACCCGCTGGTGTGCCACAGGCAACGGCCGGATGAACCCGCGACAGGCTGTGGAAAGACTTGGCGCCGTACGAAGGATTTTCCAGGAGACAGGAAGGATCATGCTGCAGACCGAGTTCCCGTTCACCCTGCCGATGGGCTATATCGACAGCGAAGGCAACCTGCACAAGGAAGGTGTGATGCGTCTGGCCACGGCTTTTGATGAAATCGCGCCGCTGAAGGACCCGCGGGTGCATAACAATCCAGCGTACCTGCTGATCATCCTGCTGGCGCGCGTCGTCACTCGACTGGGAACGCTCGAGCAGATCAATCCCAAGATCGTCGAGGGTTTTTTCGCCGCCGATCTGGGGTACCTGCAGAATCTCTATCGTCGGCTCAACGACTCCGGCGGCAACCGGGTGCACACCCAGTGCCCGTACTGTGAGAAGGAATTTGAAGTGGAGTTGAGCGAGCCGGGGGAGTCTGGCGCTACCCCATAGAGCGGCTCTATGAAGAGGTAGCGTACATCGGATTTCATTTTCACTGGCCGCAACACGAGATCATGGATCTCGACCATCTGGAACGGCGCCGTTGGGTCTCGGAGATCGCCAGGATCAATCGACGCCTGAACGAGCAGTCCGAGAGCGGGTAACGGGGAGCAAGCGACATGCCTGAACTGGGTTTGAACGCCGCCTTCAGTCTGGCGACCAATCTGTCAGGGGTGCGTGTCGACCCCTACCAGGCTTTCAATTTCCTGGTGGAGATCGAAGGGATCCTGGCTGGCGGCTTTTCGGAGTGCAGTGGGCTGCAGGTGGAAACCGAAACCTTCGAGTATCGCGAAGGCGGCGTCAATGAGTACATGCACCGTTTCGGCGGGCCGACGAAGTCGCCACCCCTGCTGCTCAAACACGGCCTGACACAGATCGATGGACTCTGGGGCTGGCATCAGGATGTCGTACAGGGCAGGATCAGACGCCGGAACGGCACCATCTACCTGCTCAACCGGCAACGCATCCCGGTCATCTGGTGGGACTTCAAGGAGGCCTTCCCCATCCGCTGGAGCGGTCCCTCGCTGATGGCCAATTCGGGCGAGGTCGCCATCGAAAGCGTGGAACTGGCTCACCGTGGGCTCAGCCGGCCGAGACTGGCAAACGCCGTGGCCGGGGCCATTGCCGAGCGCATCAGTGGCAGTTCGTTGAGCTTTTCAGGGGGGCTTTTCTGATGGCTGCGCGCCCGACCGGTACGAGCGTTCCGCTGCCCGCAGGACCGCTGGCGGAACGTCACGACCGCCCGCTGCGGCGAGGAACTCGCGATGATTGACCTGCGCTGGCCGCAGCAGCATTACGCCCGCACGGCGGTTTGGGCTGGACAGCGCTTGCCATTGCTGCAGCGACTGCTGGCCCGTGCCGGTGACGGCGAGACACGCTCGGGAGGTGGCCACACCGGTTTGGTTTACCGAACGGCGCGCGCCTTCCCGGTGACCCTGACGAGCAGCGGAGCCGATTGGCCGACAACCGCGGCGGTTCCGTTTGACATCCGCCAGCAGGCCACCCCGGATTCCAGTGGCAAGGTTGGCCGCGAGCCGTTTCCCTCGGCAGCGAGCACGGCGAACGCCGGCCCGCTGGCTGACCACCTCACACAGCGCGCGACTCGGCCGCCCGGGGTGATCCAGGTGCAGCCGTCAGGGCAGCAGGCCAGTCGTACCGCCGGCGAGTTCGGACCGGCGCTCTCCTTGCTGAGACCCCTGCTCGCCCGCTACGATTCTGGCCGAGGTGCCGAGACTGGGTCCGGCAGTATCCGCGCGATCGCCGCTTCCCCCGCCAGATGGCCGGCAACTGGGCACGACGACCAGGATCCGACTCCGCGCACTGCGTTTGACGACTCTTTCTTCGGCGGGCCGACGGGGGAACCAACACACCACGGCCAGAGCGGCAGCCTGCGCTCTGCCGTCACCCAGGCAACTGGCGCAACACCCGAAATGGCCCGGCGATCGAGCATCGCCGGGCAGGTCGACTGCCCGCCGTCGGCAGGTTTCACGGCAGAACCATCTCCGCCAACTGTCGGCAGCGTTCGGGTCAGGCGAAAAGCGCTGCCCGCGACGCCGGTGTTTTCGACTCGACACGGAGCGGCGCCCAACGGGAAGCCAATGGCGCACGACCGGCAACCCGACGACCAACCCACTGATGGAGTGGCAACGCCCGCTGCCATCGGTGGTCCGGCAACTCCCGGCACGCGCAGCACGACTGACCCACAGTCGTCGGACAGAATTGCCACAATCCTCTCAGCGAGCACCGCCGACTTCTCTGCCACGAGCAACGCCGGCCTGCGCGAGCGTTTGCTGTCCGATTACCCGACTCCAGCGTTTCCCCCGGAGGCAGCGGCAGCGAATCGACGAGCCGTTCCCGAGGCCCGGGTGGCGGCGAGACTCCCACTCGCCACCGGACGGCAAGCGATGGCGCACGCCGTGGCATCGGCGACGCGGCACGACCGGGCCGTCGGCGACGCGGCAACCCTCTTCAGGCGGGCAACAGGCGCCTTGATCCGACAACCGGGAAATACCCGGACCCCGGTTGCGACCCCCTCCGCGACGCCCGGCGCAGTCAGTGACCCGGCACCCATCGACGACCATCGGTTTGACGGGGCGACCGCTCTGAACGCGAAGCGCGCTGCCCACGTCGGGCCGCCAGCGGCGGCCATCGAGCGCCCGGCTATCGACCGCTCCGCTGCGGACAGAAGCGAAGCAGTCCGCGCACCGCGCCCGCCCGACTTCTCTGCCCCAACGGTCATGGCTTTGTCAGACACTCCGGATGATGCAAGCCATGGCCGTTCGCCTCACCCCCGATCCCTCCCCCGCGAGCGGGCGAGGGGAGATTCGCCAGTCGCTCGCGCGACTTTCACGGTAAGCAACGCCTGGCTGCACGAGCGTTTGCCGCGTGCGGCGCGGGCCTTTGCCCCATACGCGGTTGAAGCAGGGTCGGAGCGGGTTCTTGCGCGCACGGTGGCCGCCACTCTGGTGTCGGCCACGCATCCGACAGCCGACCCACCGTTTGCAGGCCAAGCCTTGGCGACAGGCAGCGCCGCCGAACGTCCCGGCAGCCTGCCCCTTGCCGACCCGGCCGCGGCTCGGCAACTGGCTGCAAGCAATAAAGCGACACCGCGGGCGGCAGTCACATCGGCACGGCCGGTGATCCAGCAAGAAGCCGCTGCGGCAGCCACTGACCCCGCTGCGGGAATGGTCTGGCGCCAGCGCGTCACCGCCTCGCCCTCTTCCGGAGCGGGCACCGCGGGAATCCTCGAGTCGACGAGAGCGCTGACTGTTGCCGCCCATCCGGCAGATGGCGGCGTGTCTCACGCATCTGCGGACGGCCAGCCCAGCCTTGCTGCGCCCACCAGCGATATCCCCTTGCCGGCAGCGACAGTGGACTGGGATGCCCTGATCACCCAGATCAGCCGTCGTATCCTCCGCCAACTGACCATTGAACGCGAACGTCGAGGAATCAAGGGATGGCACTGAGCAAGCTGACGATCACGCCCCTCGACAAGCGTGGCCAATCAATCACAAACAGGGGGTTCGAGGTGCTTTTCAACCCGAACACCTACTCGATCAGCAAGGCGGTCACCTGGAATTCCCTCAGTGCGACCGGCCCGACGAGCGCGCGAACCAACCGCATGGTGAATGCGCCGACCCTGTTCTTTGCTGGCGGAGGCAGCCGGTTGTTGAATCTGGAGCTGTTCTACGACGTGACCGAACCGCTCAACGGCGTCGTCCGCGACGACGTGCGCAAGCAGACCAACAAGGTGGTCGAACTGACGCGCATCCAGAAAGAGCTGCAGCGCCCACCGGCGGTCGAAATCACATGGGGCACGGCGCCGCCGGCCCGCTCCGATTTTCCCTTCACCGGCGTCGTCAGCAACCTCGTCCAGCGTTTCACCCTCTTCAGCAGCGACGGAAAACCCTTGCGGGCCACCCTGACGGTCACCGTCACCGAGTTCCTCGACCCGGCTCTGGATCAGCGCCAGACCGACCCCGAGTTCACCACTCGCCGGCTCAAGCGCGGCGACACCCTGAGTGCGATCGCCGCCGAAACCTATGGTGACCCGGCGCAGTGGCGACTGATCGCCGAGGCGAACAACCTGAACGATGCGCGCCATCTGGACGTCGGTCGAACACTGACGATTCCCAAGCGCGGCTGAGGAAGCGCATCGATGCCCATCGCCAATCCGCGCAGCCCCCTGGTCGCCGACTTTCAGATTGCGGTCAACGGCTCGCCCCTGGCGCAGGCTGTCGCACCGCACGTCATTGCGGTCGAGGTCGACGACAGCGTCGAGCTGCCGAGCATGTTCGCCATCGAACTGGCCGGTTCAGAGCACGACGATCAGATCCTGGCCTGGATCGACGACCGGAAGCTGTTTGCCGTTGGCCAGGCGATTGAAGTCCGGCTCGGCTATGTGGACGACCTGGCCAGCCTGATCAAGGGCGAGATTACCGCCCTGGAACTCGAATTCGCGGCCGACCGACTGCCGCATGTGACGGTGCGCGGCTATGACCGCCGCCACCGCCTGCAACGGGGTCGCAAGGTGCGTACCTTCGTGCAGCAGAAAGACAGCGATATCGCCGCGCAAATCGCCGGCGAGGCGGGGCTGAGCGCGCAGACCCGCGACAGCCGTGTCGTCCATGACTACGTGCTCCAGGCCGGCCAGAGCGATCTGGCGTTTCTTCAGGAGCGCGCCCGCCTGATCGAATACGAAGTCAGCGTCGACGACAAGACGCTGTCCTTCCGGCCGGTGGCCAACGCAGCGAGCGAAATCATGACCCTGACGCTGAACGACGACCTGCTGGAGTTCTACCCGCGGCTTTCGGCGGCGGGCCAGATCAGCGAAGTCGAGGTACGCGGCTGGAACGTCAAGGACAAGCAGGAAATCATCGGTCAGGCCAGGGCCGGCGCAGAAGTCTCGAAGATGGGCGGCCAGCAGACGGGCGCCGCGTTCGCGAACAGCGCCTTCGGCGCGGCCGTCGGATTGATCAGCCGGCACCCGGTGGCCACCCAGGCCGAAGCCGATCAACTGGCCAGGGCCAGCTTCAATCGCAGCGTACTGGAACTCATCGAGGGGGAAGGAGCGTGCCAGGGACGCACCGACCTGCGGGCCGGAGCAGTCATCAGGATCGACGGGCTCGGTCAGCGTTTCAGCGGCCCGTACTATGTCGTCTCGGCGAACCATGGCTATACGCCCCACCAGGGTTATCTGACCCGCTTCACCGTCAGGAGGAACGCGACGTGAGCTTCTTCGACCTGCTTGTCGAGCATGGCGGCGCCACCCGCATCGCCGGCGTGGTGTTTGGCGTGGTGACCAACAATCAGGACCCCGATGGGCTCGGACGGGTCAAGCTGAGGTTCCCGTGGCTGAGCGACGCCGACGAGAGCGCCTGGGCGAGGATCGCCACGCCGATGGCCGGCAGCGGGCGCGGATGGTACTCCCTGCCGGAAGTGGACGATGAGGTGCTGGTCGCCTTCGAACAGGGCGACCTGCGTTTCCCCTACGTGCTCGGCGGCCTCTGGAACGGCAAGGACAAACCCCCGGCCGACAACGCCGACGGCAAGAATGCCCTGCGCCTGATCCGGTCGCGCAGCGGCCATCTCGTTCGTCTGAACGACGAGGACGGCCAGGAGAAGATCGAAATCATCGACAAGAGCGAAAAGAACAGCATCGTCTTCGATACCACGAGCAACACGATCACCATCAACAGCGACAAGGACATCGCCCTGTTGGCGCCACAGGGAACGATCAGGCTCGAAGCCCAGAAGGTGGAGATCAAGTCCTCCGCCGACGCCAGACTCGAGGCTGGCGCGGGAATCGACGTGAAAGCCAGCGGGACGCTGAACATCAAGGGTGCAACCGTCAATATCAACTGAACCATGGGCCAACCTGCCGCCAAACAGGGCGACCGGATCGTCGCCAGCGACACCCACATCGTCATCGTCCCGGGTACGCCACCGGTGCCGACGCCGTTGCCGCACCCCTTTGCCGGCATCATCAACGGCAACCTGAGCAGCGACGTCAACATCCAGGGGAAGCCGGCGGCGACCGTCGACAGCACGGCCGACAACACGCCTGCCCATCTGCCGACGCCACCCGGAACGACGTTCCAGAAGCCGCCGACCAACAAGGCAACGATCAGGATCGGCAGCCCGACGGTGAAAATCAACGGCAGGATGGCCGCGCGCAACGGCGACATGGCGACCACGTGCAACGATCCCGCGGACTTGCCGGCGGGCCAGGTCATCGCCGTGGGCACAGTGTTCATCGGTTAGGAAAGCGTATGTCGAAACCATTTCTTGGCGTCGGTTGGGGATTCCCGATCCAGGTCGATCAGGTGAATGGCTTGTTCCACACGGCCGAGTACGAGGAGAGCGTGCGTCAGTCGATCTGGATCATCCTGGGCACTGCCAAGGGTGAACGCGTGATGCGTCCGGATTTCGGCTGCGGCATTTACGATCTGGTTTTCGAGATCAACAGCGCTTCCACCGCGGGCAGGGTGGCGCAGGCCATCCGCCAGGCTCTGCTGCTCTTCGAGCCGCGCGTCGATGTCCTCGACATCGAGGTGCAGGCGAGCGAAGGCGGCGAGGTGCTGCTGATCAGCATCGACTACGAGGTCCGCGCCACCAACAACGCCTTCAATCTGGTCTATCCGTTCTATCTGGACCGGAGTACGGCCTGATGATCAAGACCGCTCCGCCAGTCGATCCGCGTACAGCCGCCGCCATTTCCGCACAGCTGCGCGAGTTGCTGGCCATTCATGCACCGGAATGGCACGAGCAACATACCGATCCCGCGACCGGACAGACCCGCAGCGACCGTCTGGCGACGGCACTGATCGGCATCTTCAGCCGCTTCGCCGAAATCATCCTGCATCGACTGAACCAGGTGCCGGACAAGAACCTCCTCGCCTTTCTCGACATGCTCGGCGAGGCCCGCTTGCCACCACAGCCCGCCCGGGTTCCGCTGACCTTCTCGCTGGCGCCCGGCAGCACCGCCGATGCCGTCGTGCCGAAGGGAACCCTGGTCGCCTCGCCACCGGCCGAAGGCGAGAAGGAGCCTGTGGTGTTCGAGACCGAGGCTGAACTGGTCGTCAGCGCAGCACAGCTTTCCAGCCTGTTTGTCCGCGCACCGGAACACGACCGCTATGCGGACTACAGCGCCCAACTGAACGCACAGCCGGCGCCTGCAATCCCGATCTTCGAGGGAAACCAGCAACTGGAGCATGTCCTCTATCTCGGAGACGACGCGCTGTTCGGACGATCCGATCTGCATGAATTGTGCCTGCGCTTCGACCTGGCGAGCCAGCACCCGGCTGCCGATCCCCGTACCGTGCAATGGGAGATCTGGGACGGCAGGAATGGGCTCCCGCTGGCACCCGTCGATCAGACCGAAGCGCTGACACGCAGCGGTGCCGTCGTGCTGGTGCCAAGTCCAGGGGACTTTCCGATTCCCGAGCAGCGTGTCGCCGACAAGACCAGTCGCTGGCTGCGCTGCCGTTTGCTGACGCCGATCACACCGGCTGACGCCTTTCAGGCCGGGATGGTACGCGCCAGCCACTTGCCCGAGATCCAGTCGGTCCATGCTTGGATCACCCTCGGAGCAAGCGGCTTGGTCGCCGAGGCGGCCTTCGCGAATCAGCTTCCGGTCGACCTCGGCAAGGATTTCTTTCCCTTCGGCGACAGACCGAGATTCGGCGATACCCTGTATCTGGCTCGTGGTCAGGCGTTTGCCGAAGCGGGCAGTACGATCGTCCTGCACGTTGACCTGACCAATCCCAGCGACGCCAAGAAGCCACCCATTCCAGCGACGCGCGCGTCGGACGATCTCGATCTGGCCTGGGACTACTGGGACGGCCAGGCGTGGGTACCGCCAGACGATTTGGTCGATACCACCGCCAAGCTGACCCAGTCCGGCACGATCACCTGCAAACTGGGCAAGCCGCCGCAACCGACAGCGCTCAATGGCCTGGAGAAACACTGGCTGCGCGTACGCCTCGATGCCGGCGATTATGGCCAGGAAGCGCGTTACGAGCCGGTCGATCCGGAACATCCGGAAGATGGTTATCGCTTCATCCCGGCCACCTTTGCCCCCCCTTCGATCCGCCGGCTCAGTATCGACTACCTGGTGACCCGAACAACACCGCTCGCAGAGGTGCTGACGTACAACGACTTTGACTACGCTGCCGTCCGCAGCGCCCCGTTCAGGCCGTTTCAGGCAACACCCGAACCGCGGCCGACGGTCTACCTCGGTTTCACCCTGCCCGCGGCGCGGCGCGTCTTTCCCAATCGCAAGCTCAGCCTGTACCTCGCGAGTGCCGAGGTGAAGTACGGCGAGACCAGCGCCTCTCCTGCGGCGGCAACCTCGGCCGACCCCTTGCGGCTGGTCTGGGCGTACTGGAACGGGATGCAGTGGAGCGATCTGAAGGTCCGGGATGGATCGGAGAACTTCACCCGCACGGGTCTGCTCGAATGGCTCGCGCCGAGCGATTTTTCCAGCCGTGCCGAGTTTGCCCGCCAGGCGTACTGGTTGCGCGCCCGCTGGGAGAGCGGCCACTACCCGCTCGCTCCACATCTGAGCCGCGTGCTCTTCAACACGACGATCGCCCTGCAGGCCGTCACCGTGCGCGAAGAAATCCTCGGCTCGAGCGATGGCAGCGAGAACCAGCACTTTCGTACGGTGCGCACGCCGCTGCTGGCTGGCGAACGCCTCGAAGTGCGTGAACGCGAAGTGCCGTCCAGTGCGGAACGGACGCCCATCCAGCAGGCCAGCGACGACGAGGCGATCACCATCATCGAAGATGCGGCCGGTCGGCCGCCCGAGATCTGGGTACGCTGGCTGCCGGTAGCCGACTTTTACGGGTCGGGTCCGCGCGACCGGCACTACGTCCTTGACGCCGCGAGCGGTGAGATTCGCTTCGGCAACGGCCGTAACGGCCTCATCCCGCCGGTCGGCACCGGCAATGTCCGTATGGCCCGGTACCGCACCGGTGGTGGCATCCTCGGCAACCGGCCGGCGAACACCATCGTCCAGTTGAAGACCACCGTCCCCTACGTTGACCGGGTGAGCAACCCGGAACCCGCGCGGGGCGGTGCCGAAGCGGAGACGCTCGAGTCGCTGCGGCAACGCGCGCCACGCGCCCTGCGTCATCGGCACCGTGCGGTCAGCATCGAGGATTATCAGGACCTGGCCTTGCTCGCCTCACCCGCGGTGGCGCGCGCCAGGTGCATCCCGCTCCACGATCTCGCCCGCGACCCGGCGGCCCTGCGCTCCTGGCCGGGAACGGTCAGCCTGATCGTCGTCCCCCGCTCGAGCGATACCAAGCCGGTGCCGAGCGTGACGCTCCTCGAGGAGGTCAGGCGCTATCTCGATCAGCGCCGAATGCCAACAGCCGACCTGGTCGTCGTCGGACCCGAGTACCTGCGCGTCGACGTGACCGTCGAGGTGGCGCTGCGATCCCTTGAGGGCGCCAGCGCAGTCGAAAGCGAGCTCGCACGGACCTTGGCCCGCTTTCTTCACCCGCTGACCGGTGGACTCGATCACAGCGGCTGGGATTTCGGCCGGAAGCCGCATCGTTCAGACCTCTACGCGCTGCTCGAAGCGGTGCCGGGGGTCGACCATCTGCGCCTCCTGCAGGTCACCGAAACCGAGGAACGTCCGGGTGCGCTGGTCAGCGGCCGTTTCCTGGTGCATTCCGGCACCCATCAAATTCATCTGACCTTCGCGGAAACCTGATCGCCATGCCGCTGACCCTCCCCGATCTCGACGATCGCCGCTATGCCGACCTGCTCGAGGAAGCACGCGCGCTGATCCCCAGCTACGCGCCGGAATGGACCAACCACAATCCGTCCGACCCCGGCATCACCCTGATCGAGCTCTTCGCCTGGTTGTCCGAGATGCTGATCTACCGGCTGAATCGGGTGAGCGACGACAACCTGCGCAGCTTTCTCAAGCTGCTCAACGGCAAGGAGTGGATGCCCTCGGCTTCGACCCCGGAAGCCCTGGCCGCGGACATCCGTGCCACCGTCCAGGAACTCAGGCGCCAGGAGCGGGCGATCTCCTGCGATGACTTCGAAGCGCTGGCACTCGAGGCCGACGCGCGCGTCGCCCGCGCCCGCTGTCTACCGCGGCGCAACGCGCTGATGGGCTTCGAAGCCGAGCAGCCGGGCCACGTCAGCGTGATCGTCGTCCCCCGGCAGGATACCGGTCTGCTGCCCGTACTCGAGGCGGTCGAAGCCTACCTGGAACCGCGCCGGCTGCTGACGACCTTTGTCCATGTCGTCGGCCCACAATCGGTGCCGGTGGATATCGAGGCCACCGTGGTCCCCCTGCCCGATGCCGAGCCGGGCGGGCTGCTGCCGCGCGTCGCCGACGCCCTGCGTGCCTTCCTCGATCCGCTGCGCGGCGGTGAGCAACGGACCGGCTGGCCCTTCGGGCGCAATGTCTTCGTCTCCGAGATCTACCAACTGCTCGATCAATTGCCGGGCGTCGACCATGTGACCGAAGTGGAACTGGCCAGCAACGATTCCGCGCGCCTGATCCACAACGAGCAAGGCAACCAGATCGGAGTGGCGGTCAAGCCACATGAACTGGTTGCCGCGCGAACGCTGACGCTGGCGGTCGCAACAACCTAGGAGAAGAGACGATGGCCATCGGCGCAACACAAGGCAGCAGCTATCTCGGGTACCTGCCGGCGATCTATTCGGAAGACCCGCTGCTGGGTCGCTTCCTGCTCGCCTTCGAGCAGATCCTGACGGGTCTCGAGGGCAGCGACCGTGAGCCACGCCGGGGTCTGGAACAGATCATCGCCACGATCCCGCAGCTCTTCGACCCGCTCGCGACACCACGCGAGTTTCTCGACTGGCTGGCCGGCTGGGTGGCGCTCGGCCTGCGCGCCGACTGGCGCGAAGAGCAGCAGAGGCAATTCCTCGCCAACATCGTTCCGCTCTATCGGCGCCGTGGGACGAAGCAGAATCTGATCGAGCTGCTGAAGATCTATACGGGCCTGGATCCGGAAATCTCGGAAGGCGAGAACACCGTCTTCCAAATCGGCCAGCATTCGACCGTCGGTGTCGATACCCGGATCAACGGGAACGCGCCGCACTACTTCCGGGTGACGGTGACGATTCCCAATCCCGATCCGGCCACTCTGCAGCGCCAGAATCAGATCATCCGGGCCCTGATCGACCTCGAGAAGCCGGCCCACACCGCCTATGACTACCATCCCGCGCATACCACGATGCAGATCGGCGTGCACTCCCAGATCGGCGTTGACACGCTGCTGGGAGATCCCGCCCGTTAAACTGAGAGGCAAGGACCATGTCTGATATCAAGCGTTTGCATTATTTCAATCACCAGTTTCTAGTCGAGTCGGATTTCACCGATGAGCAACAGTACCATCTGGCGATGCGCCGCCGACACAACGCCGGACTGCATGACTACGGTGTTGCCGAGGGTCTGGCGGTGACGCGGAGCGGCGACAGGGAGATCACCGTCCAGCGCGGAATGGCCATCGATCGCGACGGACGGGAGCTGGTATTGCTCGAAAGCCGCACCGTCAGCCTGAGCGATACGGCGGCTTTTCCCGCCGGGGCGACGGTCCATGTCACGATCGCCTACGACGAACAGGAAAGCGATCCCAGTACCGCCACCGGCGTCACCGGCTGCACCCGCACCATGGAAAGGCCGCGAGTACTTGCGTCCACCACGGCGCCGGCGGGCGACGGCAGCGTGATCCGGCTGGCGCGCTTCACGCTGACCGCTGGCGGAAGCCTTCCCGGCAATCTTGGCGACGTGTTCGCTGACTGGCGACAACTCGCAGGCGCGGCACTTGCGCCGGCCTCGGTGGCGACCGACAAACTCGCCGATGGTGCAGTTGAGGAAAACAAGCTGAGTGGCGGCGTTCGCGGCAAGCTGGTCACCCACGGCGATGGTCACGACCACTCCGGCGGCGATGGCGCACCGATCCGGCACAGTTCGCTGAGTCTCGATGGCGGCAGCAATCCGCACGGGACGACGGCGGGCGATGTCGGTGCGCTGCCGAGCACGGGTGGAACGATAGTGGGCAACTTGCACCTGTATGGCGGCAATGTCGGCCTGGGAACCACGCCGCAACCGCTGAGCAGACTTTCGCTCAGGTCCGATGACGGCCCGGCAGGCATCGCGTTTGCGACCCTCGCGACAACGTCCAGCGATGGCAGTGGCAACGTCACCGCTGTCGATGTCAGTGCGGCCGGCAGCGGCAGTGGCGAAAAACGAGGAATCAACTGCAAGCTCAGCGGCGCGGGCGAGAAGCACGCGGGCTACTTCAGCGCGACGAGCGGAGCCGGAACGGACTTCACCCAGGCGCTGCATGCCGACGCGAGCAGTGAAGGGACTGGCGTCGTGATGGGCCTGTGGTCGGGCCTGACCGGATCGGGAACCGGGTTGAAGATCGGGGTCACGAGCGAGGTGAGTGGGGGCGGCGACAAGTTCGCTGGGCAATTCTATGCATCGAGTGCAGCCGGTTCGCCGGGCTTCACCAATGCGCTGCGGGCTGGTGCTGGCAGCGATGGGAGTGGTCCGGTGATGGCTCTGTGGGTCAATGCAGAAGGCTCCGGAGCCGGTCTCAAAGAGGGTATTCAATGTTGGGCAAGCGGGGCTGGTGAGAAACGTGCGGCCTACTTTGGGGCGGACAGTCGGGCGGGCTCCACGGATTACACGAGTGCCGTTGAGGTTCATGCCAACAACGAAGGAAACGGTGCGACCAAAGGCCTTCAGGTGTACGCAAGTGGTTCGGGAAGCGGACCAAAAGAAGGCATTACGAGTATCGTGGAGGGAGGTGGGCAAAAAAACGCTGGGCAGTTTGGCGCGTACAGCGGGGCCGGTACAGCGGAGTGGACAAATGCGCTGTACGTCCGAGCCAATAGCGCAGGAACTGGAGACGTTTCGGGCTTGCGGATGGAA
>JAEUOM010000063.1 GCA_016788495.1 Accumulibacter sp.
GAGCGCCTTTCGGCGCTGCGGCGGGTGGCGACCATAGAAAGCATCGGTTCGTCCACCCGCATCGAGGGCAGCAAGCTGAGTGACCGAGAGGTCGAGCGCCTGCTCTCCAATCTGGCCATCCAGTCCTTTGACACCCGCGACGAGCAGGAAGTGGCCGGTTACGCTGAACTGATGGATCTGGTGTTCAGCTCGTGGCAGGACATCCCCTTCAACGAGAACCACATCAAGCAACTGCACCACATCCTGCTGCGCCACAGCGAAAGGGATGCTCGGCACCGGGGGCAGTACAAGACCAATTCGAACAGCGTCGCCGCCTTCGATGAAAACGGGACACGGATCGGCATCGTTTTCGATACCGCCACACGGTTTGACACGCCACGGTTGATGGCCGAACTGGCGTCGTGGGTGAACGACGAACGGGAGAGGGGGCATCTGCACCCCGTGTTGATCATCGCGATCTTCGTCGTGGTGTTTCTGGAAATTCACCCTTTCCAGGATGGCAACGGACGTTTGAGCCGGGTGCTGACGACCCTGCTGCTGCTCCAGGCCGGTTACGCCCATGTGCCGTACAGCTCGCTGGAGAGTGTGATCGAGGTGAACAAGGAAGCCTATTACCTGGCCCTGCGCCAGACACAGGGCACCATCCGCGCGGGGGCTCCCAACTGGCAGTCCTGGCTGCTGTTCTTCTTGCGCTCGCTGGCCGAACAGGTTCGGCGTCTGGAGAAGAAGGTCGAGCGCGAGAGGATCGTGCTGGCCGCGCTGCCCGAACTGTCACTGCAGATCGTCGAATTTGCCCGCGAACACGGGCGCGTCACGATGATGGATGCGATCAAACTGACCGGAGCCAGCCGCAATACCCTCAAGCAGCACTTCCGCGACCTGACCGGGCGCAACCATCTGGAGCAGCACGGCAGTGGACGCGGTGTTTGGTACGGGTTGAAGTGACTGGGATCGTCAGAACGACTGATCGAGCGTCAGCTCGATGATCCCGGCGCTGGATTTGACTGCCGCAGCGATGACCGTTATATTACTGACCCGTCAGTCACTAACCAGAACGAATGCATCCCACGGCCCATCACGAGTCTTCGTCCCCCTCGCCGGGTGAGGCTTCGACTCGCCGCCGGCGCAAGGACGCGCGCCCCTCCGAACTGCTGGCAGCGGGATTGGAACTCTTTGTCGACAAGGGCTTCGCTGCCACCCGGCTCGACGATGTCGCGCGCCGCGCCGGGGTCGCGAAAGGCACCCTCTATCTCTACTTTCCGAGCAAGGAGGCACTGTTCCAGGCGGTGATCGAGGAGGGCATGGTGGCGGCGCTGCTGGCTGCCGAGGAACGGATGGCGGCCCATCAGGGACCGGCCGCCGAGCTGCTGCACGAACTGCTCCTCGGCTGGTGGCAGCAGATCGGCAGCACGGCGCTGGCCGGTGTCAGCAAGCTGATCATTTCGGAAGCGCGGAACTTCCCCGAGATCGCCGATTACTACCGCGAGCGGGTGATCAGCCGCGGCCGGGCGCTGTTGCGGCAGGCGCTCGAACGGGGCATCGAAAGTGGCGAGTTTCGCCCGTTGAATGTCGAGGCGGCGATCGACGTCATCATCGCGCCGCTGCTCATGCTGGCGATCTCGCGCTTCTCGCTGCGCCTGTGCGGGCACGAGGTGTCGCCCGACGCCTACCTCGAGACGCATTTCGAGTTGCTGCTGCGCGGCCTGCGGCCGGCGGGAGACCGTTCGTGAGCGTGCGCCGCGCGTCATCGCCACTGCGCCTGCGGCTGCTGCCCGCGCTGCTGCTGTTTGCCGCGCTCGCCGGCTGCGGCCGGGAAGCAGCGGTACCCGAACCACCGCGACCGGTACTGACACGCGTCCTCGGCGAGACCGCCGGCGACGAGACCCTGAGCTATTCGGGTGAGGTTCGCTCGCGCCACGAAACACCGCTCGCCTTCCGCATTCCGGGCAAGATCACCGCCCGGCCGGTCGATGCCGGCGCCATCGTCAGAGCCGGCGACATCCTCGCCCGCATCGACCCGGCAGACAGCCTGCTGTCGGTCGAAGCGGCCAACGCGCAACTCGAACTCGCCGCCGCCGACGTGCAGCGCTGGCGCCACCTGCGGGCGCAGAACTTCGTCAGCCAGGCAGCGCTCGACGGCAAGGAAAGCGCCTACCGGGCAGCCCGCGCGCAGGCGGAGCTGGCGCGCAACCAGTCCGCCTACACCGTGCTGCGCGCCGAACAGGCCGGCGTCATCGGCCTGATCACCGGCGAGGTCGGACAGGTGGTGGCCGCCGGCCAGACCATCATGCGCCTGGCGCGCGCCGACACGCTCGAAGTGGCGATCTCGATCCCGGAGGCGCGCATGCCCGAGCTGCGTTCGCTCGGCGCCGCCGAGATCAGCCTCTGGGCCGACGCGCAGGCGCACTATGCCGGAACGCTGCGCGAACTGTCGCCGGTGGCCGACCCGGTGACGCGCACCTATGCGGCACGGGTGGCGATCCGCCAGCCCGATGCCCGCGTCCTGCTCGGCATGACGGCCACGGTCCGCTTCCTGCGCCAGGAAGGCAGCAACCGCCTGAGCGTGCCGTTGACGGCGGTCTTCCAGCACGCGGGACAACCGGCCCTCTGGGTGGTCGACGCGGATCAGATCGTCAGCCTGCGGCCGGTCGCCATCGCCGCCTACCGCGAGGACAGCGCGATTCTCGCCGGCGGCGCCACCGCCGGCGAGCGGATCGTCGTCGCCGGCGTGCACAAACTGAGCAGCGGCGAACGCGTGCGCGTCATCGAGCAACCCGACCAACGTGGCACGCCGCCGGGCGGCCGCGCGGCCGATGCGGCGGTGCGATGACGCCGCCGAATCTTTCCGAGTGGGCGTTGCGCCACCGCTCGCTGGTGGCCTACCTGATGGTCGTCCTGATGCTCGCCGGCGTCTTCTCGTACTTCCGGCTGGGCCGCGCCGAGGACCCGGACTTCACCTTCAAGGCGATGGTCGTGCGCACGCTGTGGCCCGGAGCAACGGCGCCGGAAGTGCAGTTGCAGATCACCGAGCGCATCGAGAAGAAGCTGCAGGAGGTGCCCTGGGTGGACGTCCTGCGCTCGCAGACGCGCCCCGGCGAGTCGCTGATCACCGTCCTGCTGAAGGATTACACACCGAAGAGGGAAGTCCCGGAATCGTGGTACCAGGTGCGCAAGAAGATCGGCGACATGCGCCATACGCTGCCGCAGGGCGTCGTCGGCCCGTTCCTCAACGACGAGTTCGGCGACACCTTCGTCACCATCCTGGCGCTGACCGGCGACGGTTTCGACCTCGCCGCGCTGCGCCGCGAGGCAGACCGCATCGGCCGCGAGCTGCGGCAGCTGCCGGACGTGAAGAAGATCGAGCTGTTCGGCGTGCAGGACGAGAAGATCTTCATCGAGGTCTCGCACGCCAAGCTGGCGACGCTCGGCCTCAATCCGCTGGCCATCTTCGACGCCCTGCAGCGGCAGAACGCGATGACGCCATCGGGTTTCTACGAAACGCCGTCCGACCGCGTCCGCATCCGCGTCTCGGGGGATTTCGAGTCGGTCGAGAACATCCGCGAAATCGGCATCCAGGCCGGCGGCCGCCTCTTCCGCCTCGGCGACATCGCCAGCGTCGGGCGCGGCTTCGCCGATCCGCCGGCGCCGCGCATGCGGGTGCAGGGGCACGATGCGATCGGCATCGGCGTCGCGATGAACCGCGGCGGTGACGTGATCCGCCTCGGCGAACGCCTGCACGCCGCCCGCGAGCGCCTGCAACGGCAGTTGCCGCTGGGCATCGACCTGCATGTCGTCGCCGACCAGCCGCAGATCGTCCGCCAGTCGATGAACCTCTTCATGTCCTCGCTCGGCGAGGCGGTGCTGATCGTCCTCATCGTCTCCTTCATCAGCCTCGGCCTGCGCACCGGCGCCGTCGTCGCGCTGTCGATTCCGCTGGTGCTGGCGGTGACCTTCCTCCTCATGTACGCCTTCGGCATCGACCTGCAGCGCATCTCGCTCGGCGCCCTGGTGATCGCGCTCGGGCTGCTGGTCGACGATGCGATCATCGCCGTCGAGATGATGGTGGTGAAGATGGAGCAGGGCTGGGACCGCTTCCGCGCCGCGACCTTCGCCTACACCTCGACCGCCTTTCCGATGCTGACCGGCACGCTGATCACCGCCGTCGGCTTCATGCCGGTGGGTCTCGCCAAGTCGGGTGCGGGCGAGTACACCTTTTCCATCTTCGCCGTCGTCAGCATCGCGCTGCTGGTGTCCTGGGTGGTGGCGGTGGTTTTCACCCCGTACCTCGGCTATCTGGTCCTCGATGCGGCCAAGCTGCAACGGGCGGCAGCGAAGCATGGCGCGGATCCCTACGATACCCCGATCCATCGTCGCGTTCGGTCAAGCGTCGACTGGTGCCTGCGGCATCGCTGGCTGGTCATCGGCGCGACGCTGCTCGCCTTCGTGGCGGCACTGGCCGGACTCGGCCTCGGCGTGCAGAAGCAGTTCTTCCCCGCCTCCAGCCGACCCGAGGTGCTGGTCGATCTGTGGCTGCCGAACGGCTCGTCGCTGAAGGCCACCGCGGCCTACGCCAGGCGCGTCGAGGAACTCCTCGCCGAACCGGAGATGGCGCGCTCGATCCGCTACCACGCGAGCTACATCGGCAACGGCAGCCCGCGCTTCTACCTGCCGCTCGACCAGCAGCTGTTCAACGACGGCTTCGCGCAGTTCGTCATCACGACGCACGACATCGCGGCACGCGAGGACCTGCGGCGCCGCCTCGAGCGGCGCTTTGCCGATCCCGGTGGCGAATGGAGCAACCTGCGGACGCGCGTGCTGCGCCTCGAGAACGGCCCACCGGTGGGCTTCCCGGTCGTCTTCCGCGTCTCCGGCGAGGATATCGGCGAGTTGCGGCGGGTGGCCGCCGAGGTGGCCGCGGTGATGCGCGACAGCCCACAGCTGAAGGAGGTCAATTTCGACTGGAACGAACTCGGCAAGTCCATCCGCGTCGACATCGACCAGGACCGCGCGCGCGCACTGGGCATCAGCTCGCAGGAACTCGCCGCCTTCCTCAACTCGATGCTGACCGGCGTCGCGGTCACCCAGATGCGCGAGGGCGACCAGTTGATCGACGTCGTCGCGCGCGCCGCCGGCGACGAGCGTGCGCGCATCTCGGCGCTGGCCGACATCAACATCCACACCGGCAGCGGTCGTTACGTGCCGCTGGCGCAGCTGGCGAAGATCAGCTACGAGCTGGAAGAACCGGTGATCGCCCGCCGCAACCGGCTGCCGACGGTGACGGTGCGTGCCGACATCCGCGATGGCATGCAGGCGCCCGCCGTCACGGCGCGCATCGATCCGCTCCTCGACCCGCTGCGCGAGCGCCTGCCACCGGGCTTTCGCATCGAGGCCGGCGGCGCCACCGAAGAGTCGGCGAAGGGCGAGAACTCGATCAAGGCGGTGATGCCGCTGATGCTGGTCAGCGTCATCACGCTGCTGATGATCCAGCTGCAGAACGTCGGCCGCATGCTGCTCGTGCTGCTGACGGCGCCGCTCGGGCTGATCGGCGTCGCGGCTGCCCTGCTGCTCTTTCAGGTTCCCTTCGGTTTCGTCGCCAACCTCGGGGTGATCGCGCTCTCCGGCATGATCTTGCGCAACTCGGTGATCCTCGTCGACCAGATCGAACAGGACGAGAAGGCCGGCAAGCCACCGTGGGAGGCGATCGTCGGTTCGACCGTGCGCCGCTTCCGGCCGATCATGCTGACCGCCGCGGCGGCCGTCCTGGCGATGATTCCGCTGACGCGCAGCGTCTTCTGGGGCCCGATGGCGGTGGCGATCATGGGCGGGCTGATCGTCGCCACGCTGCT
>JAEUOM010000210.1 GCA_016788495.1 Accumulibacter sp.
CGCGCAGTTGGTGGTGATCAGCGGCAGATAGATGCCCAGTGCCTGATACAGCGCCGGCGCCGATCTCCTGACGACCATCTCGACGAACTGCACCGTCGCCGCGATGACCAGGATGAAGCTCAGAATGCGCAGGTAACCGAGGTCAAAGGGCAGCAGCAACCAGCGCTCGAGCATCCAGGTGGCGGCGCAGGCCAGGGTGATGACGAAGGTCGTGGCGAGGCCCATCCCCAGCGCACTGTCGATGTTTCGCGAGACCCCCATGAAGGGGCACAGTCCGAGAAACTTCACCAGCACGACGTTGTTGACCAGGGCGGTCGCGAGCAGCAGCAGGAAATGGGCGGTCATTGTCGGCAAGCTCCTTGAGAATGATCGTGCACGAACCGTGCCACTGATTTCGGCACGGCACACCAAAGCCGTGCCGGCGTTGCCAAGTGCGCACCACGATGGCGTTTTTTCTCTCTCCTGCGAGCCCCGGCAAGCTGTGCGCGGCAACCGCCAGCGTTGTCGCAAAGCCGACAAATCGCGATGAATGCAACCAGAAAGGGCAGGCGAATCAAGGGCGGCACGAAAAGTGCTCGGTACTTACCAAACACTTCGAAAGGGAGGCACGCGATGACCAGCAATCAGTTCCAGGCAGCGACCGACGGCGCGCCGCGGGCGGCGGAGGTGCTGCTGCCGAGCGTCCATCCACAGGTCTTCCAGCAGACGGTCAATCAGGCCGACATGGCGATCTCGATCACCGATGGGCAGGGCAACATCCTTTACGTCAACCCGGCTTTCACCCGCGTCACGGGCTACGCGAGCGACGAGGCTGTGGGCCGCAACCAGTCGATCGTCTCCAACCACAGCATGCCGCGTGATTTCTATCGCGCCCTTTGGCAGACGATCTCGCACGGCGAACCCTGGAGCGGGCACCTGGTCAATCGGCGCAAGGACGGCAGCAAGTATCTTGCCGAACTGAGCATCTCGCCGCTGGTCAACGCCAGCGGCGAGGTCCTCAACTATCTCGGCATGCATCGCGACATCACCGAGCTCCACCGCCTGGAGTCCGAGGTGCGGAACCAGAAGGCGCTGATCGAGTCGGTTGTCGACGCCGCACCGATGGTCATCGCGCTGCTCGACGCCGACGACCGCGTCGTCCTCGACAATCATGAGTACAAGAAGCTTCAGGCCGATCTGGGAATGGCCGAGCCGGCACCGATGCTCATGTCGTCGGTGCGCGCCAGCCTCGAACCGGAGGTGGGACGTCTCCGCCGCCCGTCCGGCTACCTCTTCCTCGATCGCGAAGTGCGCCTCGATCCTCCCGGTGGTCGCCCACCGCGCTGGTTTTCGTGCTCGGGAAGCCGCGTGCGCGAGGACGACACCTCTGCCGATGCCTTTCTCGCCGGTCAGGGGCGCGACTACCTGCTGCTGGTGGCGAAGGAGATCACCAGCCTGCGCACGCAGCAGGAAAAGGTACGCGTCGCCGCACTGCAGGCGGTGATGGCCGACGAGGATCGCGCGTCGGGCTTGCGCGAGAGCCTCGCGGCGGCGATCTTCCGGCTCGAGGGGCCGCTCAACATGATGGCCTCCGTGGTCGGCATGCTGGCGCGGCGCCAGGGCGGGACGGAGCCGATGGCGGCCGCTCTCGCGGAGGCCATTGCCACTGGCCAGCAGGCGCTCGCGGATCTCCGTTCGATGATCCCCGCCAAGACTCGCGAGCCGCTCGGCGCGGTCAACCTCAACGAACTGCTGCGCGACGTGCTCGACCTGTCGACCGGCCGCCTGCTCGCCGCCGGCATCACGGTGATCTGGCAACCGCAGGCGATGTTGCCGGCGCTGCTGGGCGCGCCGAACAGGCTGCGCTCGCTGTTCAAGGCGCTGATCGACAATGCCATCGAGGCGATGAACACCCGTGGCTGCCGGGAGCGCGAGCTGACGGTGGCCAGCCGGGCGCGTCTCGGTGGCATTGAAGTGGATATCGCCGATAGCGGGCCGGGTATCGACCGAGCCCAGTTGCTGAAGGTGTTCGAGCCGTTCCACACCACCAAACGTGGCGGCGGCCATCTCGGCACCGGCCTGTCGGCGGCGCAGCAGGTCGCCGCCGAGCATGGCGGCTTCCTCGAGATCGAGCCGACGACGACTCGCGGCTGCCGCGTGCGCGTCCTGCTGCCGCTGCACCGACGACCATGAACGATCATTCAGCATCCTTGCTGCAGTCCCAGTTTGCGATCCTCGCGCGCGTCGGACAGTTGCTGGCGCGCTCGCTCGATGCGCCGCAGACCCTGCGCGAAGTGCTGCGCACACTGGAGATCAGTGGTCACTTGAGTCGCGGCCTGATCGCCGTGGCCCGTCCCGAGAGCGGCGACCTGAGCGTGCACGCCGTGCATGGTCTCGATCACGATGATTTCCAGGCCGTCTGCTACCGGGCGGGCGAGGGTCTGCTCGGCCGCATCGTTGAGACCGGCAGGTCTTGTGCGATCGCACAAGTGGGCGAGGATCCGTGCTTCCTGAACCGGCTCGGCCTGTATGAGCGCGAGCTGCCATTCATTGCCGTCCCGATTCGTCTCGGCGGCACGCTGCAGGGTGTGCTGGCGGTGCAGCCCGATGCACCGGACGACGGCTTGCTCGACGAGCGGGTCCGCTTCGTCGAGCTGATCGCCGATCTGATCGCCCAGAACGTCCGGCTGTCGCTCGACGTCAGCGAGGAGGGCCGGCCGCGCGACGAGGAGCGCGAGCCGCAGCGCCACGCCCTGCGTCACCGTCCCGGCTTCGGCAACCTCGTTGGCCACTCGCCCGTCATGATGCGCGTCTTCGACCAGGTCCGCATGGTTGCCAAGTGGTCAACGACGGTCCTGATCCGCGGCGAGACCGGTACCGGCAAGGAGCTGATCGCCAACGCCATCCACTACAACTCGCCACGGGCACGCGGCCCGTACGTGCGTCTCAACTGTGCTTCCCTGCCCGAGAACCTGCTGGAGTCGGAACTTTTCGGGCACGAGAAGGGTGCCTTTACCGGCGCCGTGAGTTCGCGCAAGGGGCGCTTCGAGATGGCCGACGGCGGCACGCTGTTTCTCGACGAGATCGGCGACGTCTCACCCGCCTTTCAGGCCAAGCTGTTGCGCGTGCTGCAGGAGGGCGAACTCGAGCGGGTTGGCGGCGGTCGGACACTGAAGCTCGACGTTCGGCTGCTTGCCGCCACGCATCGCGACCTCGAAGCGGCGGTCGATGGTGGTCACTTCCGCGAGGACCTGTACTACCGTCTCAACGTGATGCCCATCGTGTTGCCGCCGCTGCGCGAACGTCTCGAGGACTTGCCGAAGATCGCCAGGCACCTGCTCGACCGTCTCGGTGGCCTGCAACGCCGGCCGCTGCGTCTCAGCGCCGGCGCGCAGCGGCGCCTGGCGCAGCACCACTGGCCAGGCAACGTGCGGGAGCTGGAAAACTGCCTCGAGCGTGCCGCCGTGATGTCGGAAAGCGGCGAAATCGACGCCGAGCTGATCCGTATCGACAGGGGGCGCGAGCGGGGCAGCAAACGCCAGCCCGGTGTGGCCCCGACGGCCGTCCCCGGCGTACCGGTCGCAGCCACCGCACTGCCCGGTGCAGGGGCTGCAGGCGTGGCCGTGGAGGGTGGCGACAGCGAGCCGGCGGCCGAGCAAGGCGAACGCCAGCGGGTGATCGCCGCCCTCGAGCGCGCCGGCTGGGTGCAGGCGCGGGCCGCCCGTCTGCTTGGCATGACGCCGCGGCAGATCGCCTACCGAGTCCAGATCCTGAACATCCAGATGAAGCGGATTTGATCGCCTTCCGTCGCTCCCGGCCCTGGCTTCGGCAGACGAGGGTGAGGAGGCGGCGGACACGAGGCGGTGGCTCATCCAGCGCCGGGACCAGTTTCAGCACCGGTCGCGGGCGGCTGCGGTCGCGCTGCAGGTGGTTGCGCGATCTCGTCAATCCCCGTTTGTCGCCTTTGCGACATCATCGAAGAACCCGAACAATGGCTACGAATCAATGGCTTGACCGAAGCAGAGAGCTGGCACGACAGTTGCTGCATTGCTCCTGCCTCCAGCCTGAAAGGAACCGCCTGCCATGGACCTGCCTGTCAACGAAAGCTTTCCGCGCGCCGCTGCCGGCTGTGGCGCCGGCAGTTGCGGCGCCACAGCCGGGCAGATCGACGGTCTGACGGACGCCATTCGGGCCAGGATCGAGGATCATCCCTGCTATTCGGAGGATGCCCACCATTATTTTGCGCGCATGCATGTCGCCGTCGCGCCCGCCTGCAACATCCAGTGTCACTACTGCAATCGCAAGTACGATTGTGCCAACGAGTCACGGCCTGGTGTCGTTTCCGAGCTGTTGACCCCGGACCAGGCCGTTCGCAAGACGCTCGCGGTAGCGGCCAGGATTCCCCAGATGAGCGTGCTCGGCATCGCTGGTCCCGGCGATCCGCTGGCGAACCCGGAGCGGACCTTCGAAACCTTCCGCCAGTTGGCGCAGAAGGCGCCCGACATCAAGCTCTGCGTCTCCACCAACGGCCTGATGCTGCCCAGGCATGTCGAGGAACTCTGCCGGTACCACATCGACCACGTCACGATCACCATCAACTGCGTCGACCCGGATGTCGGTGCCCGGATCCATCCGTGGATCTTCTGGCAGAACCGGCGCGTCTACGGACGGCAGGCGGCGGCGATTCTCGTCGAGCAGCAGCAACTGGGGCTGGAGATGCTCAGTGCGCGCGGCATCCTGGTGAAGGTGAACTCGGTTCTGATCCCCGGGGTCAATGATGCGCATCTGCCGGAAGTATCCCGGATCGTCAAGGCCAAGGGGGCCTTTCTGCACAACGTCATGCCGCTGATCGCCCGCCCCGAGCATGGCACGTTCTATGGCCTGATGGGCCAGAGGAGTCCGCGGCCGGCCGAACTCCAGGCCCTGCAGGATGCCTGCGCCGGCGACATGAAGATGATGCGTCACTGTCGCCAGTGCCGCGCGGACGCGGTCGGCCTGCTCGGCGAGGATCGTGGCGCCGAGTTCACGCTCGACCGGATCGAGGCCATGGACGTTGATTACGAGGCAGCGATGGTCGTGCGCCAGGAAGTGCGCACGGAGATTGCCGCCAGGCTGGCGGCAAAGCGTGCCCGCGGACCCTCGCCGGCTGTGTCACGGGCGAATCCGCAGGTCGTCCATTTCCAGCCGCGCGTCACGAAGGCTGCAGCCACTGCCGGTCGACCGGTGCTGATGGCGGTGGCGGCCAGAGGCGGCGTCGTTGCCGTTCATTTCGGGCATGCCCGCGAGTTCCTCATCTACGAGGCCTCGGCAGCCGGCGCCCGCCTGATCGGTCACCGCCGGGTGGAGTCCTACTGCGCGGGCGACGAGAGCTGCGGCGATGCCGACTCGGCGCTGACGCGAACGATCGAGGCTCTGGTCGACTGCGAGGTGCTGTTGTGCGCGCGCATCGGCTACGAACCGTGGGGGCGCCTCGAAGCGGCCGGCATCCAGCCGAACGGCGAGCATGCCATGGAGGCGGTCGAGGAGGCAGTGATGGCCGTCTGGCAGCAGATGCTTGCTGCCGGCAAGCTGACGGTCCCGAGAAGCGGCGCCAGACGCGCCTGAGGAGCAGAGCATGGCCTTCACCATCATCGCCAGCTGCGTCAATTGCTGGGCCTGCCTGCCGCTGTGTCCGAATCAGGCGATCCAGGCGGCGCAGCCGCATTTCGGCATCAAGGCAGAGCGCTGTACCGAGTGCGCCGGCGACTTTGCCGCGGCGCAGTGTGCCAGCATCTGCCCGATCGAGGGGGCAATCATTGACGGACTCGGCAAGGCACTCAATCCGCCGGGTTCGCTGACCGGTGTTCCCCCCGAGCGCTGGGCGCTGACGCAGGCCGAGGTGGCGGCGCGTTGAGCCATGGCTCGGGTGACTTTTTTCGAGCAGCGATGACCGTCGCGGCCACTCCTGATGGCGCGGTGCCCGTCGCCCCGCGAGTGCACTGGATCGGTGCCCTCGACCCAGACCTGCGCCGCTTCGACATCATCCTGCGCACGGCCAACGGCACCACCTACAACGCCTATGCGGTGCGTGGCAGCCATGGTGTGGCGATCATCGACACGGTCAAGATCGGCTTCTCGGAAACCTTCTTTCGCCGTCTGGAGTCGATTGCCGACTACGACGAAATCAGCACCATCGTCCTCAATCACCTTGAGCCGGATCACTCCGGCGCCCTGCCGGAGCTGCTGCGGCGCGCCCGGCGCGCGACGCTGCTGGTTTCGCCGCAGGCTCGTCTGATGCTGAAGGGGCTTTTCGACCCGGCAGACCTGGCGGGGCGGATCGCTTTCGTCGGCAGCGGCGACCGAGCCGATCTTGGCGATCGGCAACTCGAATTCCTCAACACGCCGTACCTGCACTGGCCGGATACCCAGTGCACCTGGCTGGCGGCCGAAGGGGTCCTGTTCTCGGCCGACTTCCTCGGCTGCCACTATTGCGACAGCCGTCTGTTCAATGACGCGGTCGGTGATTTCCGCTTCTCCTTCGATTACTACTACGGACACATCATGCGCCCGTTCCGCACCTGTGTGCGCGAGGCGCTTGACCTGATCGAACCGCTGCCGTTGCGCATCATCGCTCCCGCGCACGGCCCGATTCTGCGGCGCGATCCCCGCGAGTACGTCGCCCGCTATCGTGCCCTTGCCGCGCCCGCCGTGCACGGAGTTGCGACCAGAACCCTGTTGGTCTTCTATATCTCGGCCTACGGTGCCACGCGCCGCATGGCGGAAGCCGTGGTGGCCGGAGCCGAATCGGCGTCGACGGCGGCCGGCGAGGTGCGTGTCTCGCTGTATGACCTGGAAGGTGGTGATGCAGGCACTTTCGTCGACCTCATCGAGGAAGCCGACGCGCTCGTCTTCGGCAGTCCGACGATCAACGGTGATGCGGTGAAGCCGGTGTGGGACCTGCTGTCCTCGCTGACCGTGGTGGATCTCAAGGGCAAGCTGGGCGCGGCCTTTGGCTCGTACGGCTGGAGCGGCGAGGCGGTACCGATGATCGAAGACCGCCTGCGCCGCCTGAAGCTGCGCGTTCCCCTGCCTGGTGTCCGGGCGCGCCTGGCGCCGACCGGCGAAGACTTTGCCGCCTGCCATGATCTCGGGCGTGAGGTGGCGCTCCACCTCCTGGGCCGCCCGACGCCACGTACCGTCGATCTCGCGCAGCTCTGATGATTTCCCAGTCCACCCAGCGGAGAAAACCCCATGCCCAAGGCCAGCATCACCTTCCAGGATATCGGCGTCACCGTCATCGTGCCGGCGGGAACCCGCCTGATCGAGGTTTCGGAGAAGGTCGGCGCGGGCATCCCTTACGGCTGCCGCGAAGGGGAGTGCTGTACCTGCCTGACCAGGATCGTTTCCGGTCATGAACACCTCGCCGCCCCTTCGGTCCTCGAGCATCAGGTGCTCCGGGACAACCTGGCGCCGCGCCGCCACCGTCTGGCCTGTCAGGCGCAGGTGCTGGGTGGTTGCATCGTCGTCCAGCCCGCTTGAGCTTTCGTCCCACCCCTTGTACTCACCAGGAGCCTGCCATGCCCAACATCACCTTCTCCAGTCC
>JAEUOM010000158.1 GCA_016788495.1 Accumulibacter sp.
GCCGCCTTCTCGACATCGCCGGCCGCGTTCTCGACCACCGCCAACAACGACTCCATCTTGGCCCTGAGCTCGGGATGATCTCGTAACCGATCTTCCAAACTCCGACTCGGCTTGAGTCGCCCCTCCATTTCCGACCACTGCTCTGGCATGGGTTTCACTCCACGTTAAAGTGACCCATGACTATTTACCTCACCTCCGGCCATTTGTCTAGTGCCGAATGCCACCGCCCACCACCCGGCACCGGCGCCAGTCGCACTTCCGATTGCACCCGGGCGCGGGTGGGCCGCGTGGCCCGTTCAGCCGCCGCTGCCAGCGTGTGCCGTGCTCCGGGGGGTTGCGATTGACTCCGTTTTCCGAGCCGGCCTATACTGGCGTGTCGTCGAATATCCTTCTTCCCGTGCACGGCAGGTCGTCGGGAGAGGAAGCGGGATGGGCAGCGCACCGACTGTTCCTGCCCTTCGCGAACCACTGGCCAGCGACACGGCGCCGGCAGCTCCTGCTTGCCGTCGGGCGTCGGCGGAATGGGGGGGCTGCGCCCTTGTCAACTCGAGGTCTACCGGGAGCAAGCCATATGTTCAAGAACATCCTCATTCCGACCGATGGCTCGGAAGTGTCGCGCAGGGCGATCAAGGCCGGCGTCAAACTGGCGCAGTCGCTGGGGGCGAAGGTGACGGGTTACTACGCCATACCCTTCCTGCAGCCCTCCGCTTTCGGTGACGGCGAGCTGATGAACAAGGAACTGGTGAGCAAGCTTGACCGGCTGGCGCGTACGACCGGACAGAAGTATCTCGACGAGATTGCCGAGGCCGCCAAGGAGGCTGGCGTCCCGTATGTGGGTCTGATCACCAAACCGGTGATCACCTACGAAGGAATCACCGATGCCGTGAAGAAGAAGCGCTGCGATGCCATCTTCATCGCGTCGCGCGGGCGCAGCGAGATCAAGAAGCTGCTGCTCGGCAGCGTGACGCAAAAGGTGCTGTCGCACTCGCGGGTGCCGGTGATCGTCTACCGCTAGCCCAACGTCGGCGGCTGCCGGCGATCAGCCGTGCCCCGTGGCCGACGGCGCGGGGCACGGTCGTGCATCCCGGCTTCGCCGCTCGACAGCGGCGCACAGGCTCGGCGCGGCCGCCTCGATGACCCGCGCATCGACCGCCGCGAAGCCGAGAATCATCCCCGGGCGCTGTTGGCGGGAATCGGCGTAGTACATCGACAGCGGGCGCAGCACGATCCCCGCTTCGAGCATCTCGCGGGCGAGGGCGACGTCGTCGACTGGCTGCCTGAAGAAGTAGGGAAGGTGCAGGCCAGCCAGTCCGCCCGTTGTGCTCACCAGTTCGCCGAGGCGGGATTCGATCGCCTTGCGCAGCACGTTGCGACGCTCCTGATAGATGCCGCGGACCCGCCGCAGGTGCGTGCCGAGGTGCCCGCCGTCGATGAACTCTGCGAGTGCGGCCTGTTCGATCAGTCGTCCTTCACGGTAGAGTTCGGCATTGCCGATGGTGAACGATTCGGCGAGATCCTCGGGAACCACTAGGTAGGCGAGGCGCAGCCCGGGGAACATGGTCTTGCTGAACGTGCCCAGATAGATGACCCGCTGCGACCGTGCCTGGCCGAACAGCGAGCCGATGGCGTAGGGATGGAAGCGGATCTCGTTGTCGTAGTCGTCTTCGATGATCCAGGCGTTGTGTTCCTCGGCCAGTTCGAGCAGCTTGATTCGCCGGTTCAGCGACATCACGACGCCGGTCGGGTACTGGCTCGATGGCGAGACGAAGATCAGGCGTGGCGGTGAAACCGGCGCCGCCGGTGGTGCCATCCCCTGCTCGTCGACCGGGATCGGTTCGATCTGCAGTCCGCTCGCGCGCAGGACGTTGCTCGCGCCCCAGTAGCCCGGATCCTCCATCCAGACTCGATCCTTCTGGTCGCAGAGCATGCGCGCGCAGAGGTCGATGGCCTGGTGCGAACCGTTGACGATCAGGATCTGGCGCGGCGAGCAGGACATCATTCGTGATGCCCGCAGGTACTCCGCCAGAACGGCCTTCAGCGGTCCATGGCCGCCGTGCCCGTAACGGGCCAGGTGGCGGTGCTCGAAGTCGGTATACCTGGCCAGCAGCCGTCGCCAGGTGGCGAAGGGAAAGAGGCCGACGTCCGGCACGCCCGGAACGAAGGCGCCGCTCTGGATCGGGCTGCTCGTTGCGTGGCGTGCGATCTCGGAGCCACGTCGCGACAGGGGCCTGCCCTGACGCCACGGGCGATCCCGCCGCGTGTTGCCAGGTGCCGACAGTGCGAGGGCCTCCGACACCAGTGTGGCGGAGCCGCCGCAACTCTGCAGATAGCCCTCGACGCGCAGCTTCTCGTAGGCCCTGACGACCGTGCTGCGGCTGAGGCCGATGTCGGTCGACAGCAGGCGACTCGGCGGCAGCGGGGTGCCCGGCGGCAGTTCGCCATCGAGGATCAGGCGGCGAATCGCCAGGTAGAGGCTGGCCGGTGAGCCGGACTCGCTCGCCAGGCTCTCGAGTCGGCTCCGGATCAGTTCGGCGCTGAGCGACTTGTCCATTGGTGGTCTCGCCAAATTGGTCTCGTGATTGTGGCAGAAATTGGTTCTTCAGGGGACCGTTTGCGCGGGTACAGTGTTGCCAATCCGCGGCGGGCGGCAGCGACGGCCTGCTTTGCGGGCGACCTTTCTTGCCGTCTGGACCAACCACGAGGAGACAAGCCATTGGAACTCAGCGACAGATCACTGCTCAGGCAGTCGTGCTACATCGATGGGCAATGGGTCGGCGCCGATGACGCGGGCACCTTTGCCGTGACCAACCCGGCCACCGGGGAGCAATTGGCTGCCGTACCCGACGCCGGCGCGATCGAGACCCGTCGCGCCATCGAGGCGGCGCGTCTGGCGCAGCCGGGGTGGCGTGCCAGGACGGCCGGCGAGCGGGCGAAGCTTCTGCGCCGCTGGTACGAACTGCTGCTGGCCAATCAGGAAGACCTGGCGCGGCTGATGACGGCAGAGCAGGGCAAACCGCTCGCCGAGGCACGCGGCGAGATCGTCTATGCGGCTTCGTTCATCGAATGGTTCGCCGAGGAGGGCAAGCGCATCTACGGCGACGTGATTCCGGCGCATCACGCCGACAAGCGCGTCCTCGTCAGCAAGGAGCCGATCGGCGTCTGCGCTGCGATCACGCCGTGGAACTTCCCGGCCGCGATGATCACCCGCAAGGTCGGACCGGCGCTCGCCGCGGGTTGCACGATCGTCCTCAAGCCGGCCGAGGCCACCCCGCTGTCGGCGCTGGCGCTGGCCGAACTGGCCGAGCGGGCCGGCATCCCTGCGGGCGTCTTCAACGTGCTGACCGGCGATCCCGTCGCCATCGGTGGCGAACTGTGCGCCAACCCGACCGTGCGCAAGTTGAGCTTCACCGGATCGACCGAAGTCGGGCGGATTCTCATGCAGCAGTGCGCGCCGACGATCAAGAAGCTGTCGCTCGAACTCGGGGGCAATGCACCGTTCATCGTCTTCGATGACGCGGACCTGGACGCTGCGGTGCAGGGAGCGATGCTCTCCAAGTATCGCAACACCGGCCAGACCTGCGTCTGCGCCAACCGCCTGCTGGTGCAGGACGGGGTCCACGATGCCTTCGTCGCCAGGCTGGCCACCGCCGTGGCCGCCTTGCGTGTCGGCAATGGCATGGAGGACGGAGTGACCCAGGGGCCGTTGATCGACGATGCGGCGATCGCCAAGGTCGAGGAACTGGTCGCCGACGCCTGTGCCAGGGGCGCCCGTATCGTCTGCGGTGGCAGACGACACGGCCTCGGCCGGACCTACTACGAGCCGACCATCCTTGCCGGGGCGACGCGCGCGATGCGGCTCGCCAGCGAAGAAGTGTTCGGGCCGGTGGCACCGGTGTTCCGCTTCAGCACCGAGGCCGAGGCGGTGGCGATGGCCAATGACACCGAGTACGGTCTGGCGTCCTATTTCTACACCGAGAACCTGGCGCGCAGCCTGCGCGTTGCCAGCGCTCTGGAATACGGCATGGTGGGCATCAACACCGGACTCATCTCGACCGAGGTGGCGCCGTTCGGGGGCATGAAATCATCCGGACTGGGCCGCGAAGGTTCCCGGTACGGGATCGAGGACTACGTCGAAATCAAGTACCTCTGTATCGGCGGCATCAACTGATCCTTCACTTCAATCCAATCCTGCACGGGAGATCAACATGAATGCACCAAACGAGAAACTGCCCCTGAAGACCAACGGCGACCTGATGCGCCGCCGGGCAGCGGCGCTGCCGCGCGGCGTCGGACAGGGGCACGCGCTGTTCGCGGCGCGGGCCGAGAATGCCGAGATCTGGGATGTCGAGGGGCGTCGCTGGATCGACTTCTGCGCCGGCATCGCCGTCGTCAACACCGGTCACTGCCATCCACGGGTCATGGAAGCCGCGCGTCAGCAGCTGCAATCCTTCACCCACACCTGCTTCCAGGTCGTCGCCTACGAATCGTACGTCGAGCTCTGCGAACGGCTGAATGCGGCCGCTCCGGGCAGTACGCCGAAGAAGTCCTTCCTCGTCAATACCGGCGCCGAGGCCGTCGAGAACGCGGTCAAGATCGCTCGTGCGGCCACCGGACGCTCCGGCCTGATCGCCTTTGGCGGCGGCTTCCATGGCCGGACGATGTTCGGCATGGCGCTGACCGGCAAGGTGGCTCCGTACAAGATCAAGTTCGGGCCATTTCCTGGCGAGATTTTCCATGTCCCGTTTCCGAACGCCCTGCAGGGTGTTTCGGAAGACGATTCGATCACGGCCATCGAGCGACTGTTCACCACCAGCATCGAAGCTTCGCGTGTGGCGGCGATCTTCATCGAGCCGGTGCAGGGAGAGGGCGGTTACGTTCCGGCGCCGCTCGGATTCCTGCGCCGTCTGCGGGCCCTCTGTGACCGGCACGGCATCCTTCTCGTTGCCGACGAAGTGCAGACCGGGATTGCCCGCTGCGGCAAGATGTTCGCCAGCGAACACTACGGTGTCGAGCCCGACATCATCACCATGGCCAAAGGTCTCGGTGGTGGCCTTCCGGTCGCCGCCGTGGTCGGCAAGGCGGAAATCATGGACGCGGCAGACGTTGGTGGCCTGGGTTCGACCTATGCCGGCAACCCGGTGGCGGTCGCCGGCGCGCTGGCCGTGCTCGACGCCGTCGAGGAAGAGCAGCTCTGCGCCCGCTCGATGGCGCTCGGCGAGCGGATGCGTGCGCGCTTCAGTGCGATGATGGCGCGCTTCCCCTCGATCGCCGAGGTGCGCGGACTCGGTGCGATGACCGCGGTCGAGTTCTGTCACCATGGCGACCCGCAGCAGCCGGCGGCGGACATCGCCACCGCCCTGAAGAATGAGGCGGCGAAGCGCGGCCTGCTGCTCCTGCTCTGTGGGCCGCATGGCAACGTGCTGCGGGTCATGGTGCCGCTGACCATCCAGCATGCCATTCTCGACGAGGGACTGGACATCATCGAGGCGGCCCTGCGGGAAGTCGGGGCCTGAGCGGGCGCTCGCGGCGCAGGCGGGCGGAGGTTCGTGACCGTCTGCACCCCGATCCCGGTAAAGCGCGGGCGGTGACGGTTGGCGCGTGCTACCATCGGCATCGATGGCGATGCCGATGGTTCCGTACCGTCCGCTTTCGATCACTGCCATGCTCGTACAGTCAGATCAGGCGCAAGGAGACGCTCAGTGATGGTTCCTTTCTCAATTGCCGGCATCCAGATGAACATTTCGATGGAGCACGCCAACATCGATGCCATGGGGCACAAGCTGGATGTGTTGGTGGCACGGTTCCCCTGGGTACAGATGGTGGTGTTCAGCGAGCTGGCGCCGTTCGGACCGGCGCCGCGCCACGCCCAGCCCACCGGCGGGCCGGCCGAGCTGGCTTTCTGCCAGATGGCGGCGCGGCACGGACTCTGGTTGCTGCCGGGCTCGCTGTTCGAGCGGGTCGGTGACGACATCTACAACACGACCCCGGTGATCGATCCGAATGGCCATGTGGTGGCGCGCTACCGCAAGATGTTCCCCTTTCTGCCCTACGAAATGGGAATCAGGCCCGGGACCGACTTCTGTGTTTTCGACGTGCCGGATGTCGGGCGCTTCGGTGTCTCGATCTGCTACGACATGTGGTTTCCCGAAACCACGCGCACCTTGGTGTCGATGGGCGCCGAGTGCATCCTGCATCCGACGATGACCGACACCATCGACCGCGATGTCGAACTGCCGATCGCGCGCGCCAGCGCAACGATCAACCAGTGCTACTTCTTCGATGTCAACGGGGTCGGCGATTGCGGCACGGGGCGGTCGATCATCGTCGGCCCTTCCGGCTACGTGATTCACGAGGCTGGGGGAGGCGAAGAGACCATGCCCGTAGAAATCGACCTGTCGCGGGTTCGCCGCGAGCGCGAGGTTGGCATCCGCGGCCTTGGGCAGACGCTGAAGAGCTTCCGCGACCGGCCGATCGAGTTTCCCGTCTACCAGAAGCATCTGGGCAAGACCGACTACCTCGACAGCCTGGGGCCGCTGATCAAGCCAACGCGCGGCTCACGTTCCGATCGCGCGCTGCCGCCCGAGCGGGTGACCGCGGCAGGTGACGGCTGCATCGCCGGGCCGGTCGGCATCGTCGGCGATGCCGGCATGACGCTCGCATCGGCCGAGGCGATGCCCTTGCTGCACGCCCACATCTGATCCGAGGGGCACTGCGCGGGCAGCCGCCAGCACTTGCGCTCGGCGCGGGCGGCTGCCCCAAGGCCCGGCAGCCGGTGGCTGCCGGGTTCTTGATTGCTGCTTCGGAAGCGGCTATTGGAGAGTCGCTTCGTTCCCGCTGCGATCGCTGGCCGGATGCCTTGTCGTTCTGCGACAGCCAGAGTGCCGCGAGTGCCTGCTCCAGCGCCACACCTAGTCGTACGCCTTGTCGCTGGGCGACTTGTAAAGCTTCTTGAGGGCGTACGACATCTGGAAGTTGAGGTTCAAACCCTTCGGCGGAATCGGCTGCAGGAACCACTTGGTGTAGATCCGGTCCGCTTCGCCCGAGGTCATCGCCTTGGCGAGCGCCGCGTCGACGACCTTCTTGAACGCCAGGTCATCCTTGCGCATCATGCAGCCATAGGCTTCAAGCGACTGTGGCGTACCGACCACCGCCCAGTCGCTGGCGTTCCTGGCGTTCGCCAGTTTGCCGTAGAGCAACACTTCATCCATCACAAAGGCCGCCGCACGGCCGGTTTCGAGGGTCAGGAAAGCTTCGCCGTGATCCTTGGCGCTGATGATCTTCATCCTCATGTTGTTGCTGTCGTTCATCTTGCGCAGCAGGCGCTCGGAGGTGGTGCCGGCAGTGGTCACCACGGTCTTGCCGGCCAGGTCGCGAAAATCGTTGATACCCGAGTTGTTCCTGGTCATCAGACGCGTACCGACGACGAAAATGCTGTTCGAGAAGCTGACCTGCTTCTGACGTTCGGTGGTGTTGGTCGTCGAACCGCATTCGAGGTCGACGGTTCCATTCTGTACGAGGGTGATGCGGTTCTCGGAAGTGACGGGAACGAGCTTGACGTCGAGCTTGGCAAGCTTCAATTCGGCCTTGATCGCGTCCACCACCTTGAGCATCATGTCCTGCGAGTAGCCGACGACCTGCTGCTTGTCGTCGTAGTACGAGAACGGGATCGACGACTCGCGGTGCCCGAGCGTGATGACCCCCGTATCCCTGATCTTCTTCAGGGTTCCCGTCAGTTCCTGCGCCAGCGCTGGCGCCGAAATCAGGGCAGTGGCAAGTGTTGCGGCAATGGCGAGGCGCCGAGAAGTGGTGAACATCGTCTCTGTCTCCTTTGCTGATTGACTCAAGGGTGGGTGGGGCCATTCGGAAACACGATGTCGCGCTCGCCGGGGAGCGGCGCACGCAACGTCTGCTGCCAGCTCTGGTCTTGCCAGAACAGCCCGACACTGCGGTTGACCGGTTGGTACACCGCACTGTACAGCGTCCCGTAGCCGCGCCGGTAACTGGTCTGGAACAGCGGTGGCCGCAGCAGCGCGGCCGTTGCTTGCGACAAGGTGCCAGGCCGTTCGACCAGCTGCTGCATGGCGGCCAGACGCTCCACGGCGCAGGTTGCCTGGGCGTGCTGTGGCCAATCCACCTGGTGCTGGAAGTTGCTGATGGCCCGACGACGGGTGACATAGGTGGCGATGTCCGGCCCAACGAACACGGTCGCCCAATGGCCCGCAGCATCCAGCAGGGTGATGGTATAGGACATGTGCACGGGGACGCGTTTGAGGACATCGCAAGCCTCTTCCACCGTACTCGACACTTCGAGCAGGTAGCGGACGACCAGCGGGATGCCAAAGCCCTGGCCGGCCTGACTCCTGCCACCAAAACTCAGTGATGCTGCCAGGCCCGCTTCGTTCATGCCGTCCAGCGCACCCCACAGGCAATCCCCCATGGCGAGAACCTGGTGATCGCACCAGCGGGTGGCCAGCCAGTTGCCCTCCAGCAGCGCGGGAGAATAGTCGTAGTTGCGCAGGAGAGCCGGGCCTTGCTGATGGGTGGGGTCGATCCAGATCCCTTGCGAACAGCCGGCAATGTAGGCCGGCGGACACCACAGCGAGAGAACGCGGGCCTCGACGTCACCAGCGCCAGCCAGCTCGACCAGGCGCTCCCAGACGGGCACCAGTTCCGGCATATGCTGGCGCAGCGCGCGCCGACAGTCCAGATAGCTCGGTCGTTCGAAAACGCCACTGCGCAGGTACCAGTCACGGTATCCCGACCAGCAGCGCTCGAACAGCGCCTGCCACCCCTCGCCGGGTCTGTCCTCCACCAGCGCCGTGAAGCGCTGATGGATGGGCATCTCGGAAAGCAGCACGTCAGAGAATCTTGAATGCACCCGGCTCTGGTGCGGCCTCATGCTGGGTGGTGATGATGGGCTTGCCGGCGTAGTAGTTCTTGATGCCGCGGATCCAGTCGCGGGCGCGCAGGTTGAGCTTGAAGTTGTCGTCCATGGCACGTCCGCGGGTGATCAGGATACCCAGGTCGGCGCCCTCATACCGATAGTCGCCCGGTCCGGTGATGCGCAGGAAGAAGGCTTCGCGCTCGGTATCGATCGCCCTGCGGTTGTAGTCGAAGCGCTGGTAGCTGACACCGCCGTCTTCGCTCATGCGATAGATGCCGGTAGCGGGCGCGTGCGTGACCTGGTCGACATGATCTTCGGTGTATTTCATCACCACCTGCGACCAGGAATCGATGAAGTGCGGCTGCGCCCAACGATCGTTGATTTCACGCACGTTCAGGTCGAACGGCGCGCCGGAGAACTCGAGCAGATGGAAGAGGAACAGCGGCGCGTCGGCATAGGCATGCGCTGCATGGTTGGTCATCGGGCTGGCGCCACACACGCGCGGGTTCAGTTCGCCGAGGTAAACCTCGCCGTTGTCCTGGTCGATCAGGAAGTCGAGGTCGAAATAACCGCGATAACCTTCCTCGAGCAACTGATTGCCGAAGCGCTCTGCCATGTCGCGGCACTTCGCACGCACATCTTCGGTAAAGGCGCCGGGAAACACCTCGTTGCCACACCAGCCACCCTTGTAGGGCGTCAGTTCGCGGGCACCGACCACTTCCGTGAGCAGCGGGCCGACCAGCGTGCCCGACTGCGTGGCGCAGGCTTCAAGCGTCGCGCCACGGCAGTTGATGCGCTTCATGATCTTGACTTCGGGGTCGTTGATGATTTCGTCCTTGTACTTGTTGAAATCATCTTCCGACGCAATGAAGAAGGTGGTGTGGCCAGAGTCGCCATAGGCCGACTGAATC
>JAEUOM010000170.1 GCA_016788495.1 Accumulibacter sp.
ACCCTTTCGCAGCAGGTCCTCAGGACTTGGAGTCAGGAATCATGCTCGACAAGCGCCCACCCCGTGACCTGGCAGCCTGGCTGAGCCTGATCGCCAGCCAGGAGATTCCGGTCCTGCGGCAGACGGTTCGCCGTCTCGACGAGGCGCGGCAGAACATCGATCGCGTTGGCGGTCGCGAGATCACCGACATCGTGCTGCAGGATCCGCTGCTCGCGGTGCGCGTTCTGGCATACATCCAGTCGGTGGGCAGCCGCCGTTTGCGCGGCGACATCACGAACATTGCCGGTGCGGTGATGATGCTTGGTGTCGAGCCCTTCTTTCGCGCCTTCGTCCGACCACAGACGCTCGAGTGCAGGCTCGGGCCACAGCCGGCCGCGCTGCTCGGTGTGCTGCAGGTCGTCCTGCGGACGCAGCGTGCGGCGCGTTACGCGCATGACTGGGCCTTCGCACGCCACGACATGAATGTCGAGGAAGTTGCTCTTGCGGCGCTGCTGCACGATACGGCGGAAATCCTGATCTGGTGCACGGCACCGGAGCTGGCGATCGAGATGCGCCAGCGGCAGCAGGCCGACCGCGGTCTGCGCAGCGGCACGGTGCAGCAGGCCGTCCTGGGTTTTCCTCTGGCCGAACTGCAATTGGCTCTCTGCCATGCCTGGCGGCTTCCGGATTTGTTGGTCACCATGATGGATGACGGCAACGCGCATCTGCCGCGCGTACGCAACGTCAAGCTGGCGGTTGATCTTGCCCGCCACACCGCTGACGGCTGGACCGACCCGGCGATCACCGATGACCTCAGCGCCGTGCAGGATCTGTTGCACATCAACCGCGAGACACTGCTCGATCGCCTGCAGGTACCGCCGGAGCTGTTGCCGCGGTTGCTGGACGACGACCGCGGATCAGGCAGGGCGGGCCTCTAGTTGGCGAGCACCGTCGGGCAACGTCCCGAGTTGCCGCCCGCCCGCTTCCAGCTGTTTGCCGTCGTCTTCATCGAAGGATTCTGCTCGCTCGGAGCCGAAGTCATCGCCTTGCGCCAGATCATTCCACACATGGGCAGTTCGATCGTCGTCACCGCGCCGACGATCGGCTTCTTTCTGCTGGCGCTGGCCCTCGGTTACCACGCCGGCGCCCGGGTGGCCGCGGATTACGTCGCGACCGTCGCGAGGAACTTCCTGCTTGCCGCGCTGCTGATCGGCGTCGGGCTGTCGGGCGTCGGCGTCGATCTCATCTTCACGGCGATCAAGCCGCCCGAGATCGCCTATCTCCTGCTGATTGGCGGCGTGCTCTGTCCGGTGGCCTGGCTGCTCGGGCAGACGGTGCCGATTCTCAGCAACCTGTTGCAGCACGAGAGGGTGGGCGAGGCCAGTGGCGAAGCGCTCTACTACTCGACTCTCGGCTCGTTTCTCGGCTCGCTGTCGCTATCGCTGCTGCTGATGCAATGGCTCGGCGTCTCGGCTGCGGTCGGATTCTGCGCGCTGCTGCTGCTCGCCGGCCACGCATTGCTGCGCCCGCGCGGCTGGTCGGCGGCGGTCTTCGCGGCGGCAGTCGCTGTCGCGACGGTGATCGCCAATGCCTGGCTGCGGCCACAGATCGAGACCGCCTACGCCAGCTATCTGGTCGAACCGGTGGCCTACGATGGCGCCATCAACGGCCGCGCGATGCGCAACAACAACTCCTTCGCCTCGTTCATCGACGACTCCGAACCGCCGCGCTACGCGCGCTACATCAGGCACATTCGCGGCATGCTTCTCGACGACCTGCAGTTTCGCGGGCGCCACATCCTGGTCCTCGGCGCCGGCGGCTTCACCGTCTCGCACCGCGAGCCCGCGAATCACTACACCTACGTCGATATCGACCCGGCGGTGCGCGAGATTGCCGAGCAGCACTTCCTCCACGAGAAGGCAAGCGGCGATTTCGTCGCCGACGACGCCCGCCGTTTCGTCATCCGTAGCGAGCAGCGCTTCGCCGCCGTCCTCGTCGATGTCTACGGCGCCCACTCGTCGATTCCGGGCCATCTGGTGACACGCGAGTTCTGGCAGGCAACGCGCCGCGTTCTCGAAGGGCAGGGCCTGCTGATCGCCAACCTGATTCTCGACAGCGCGCTCGCCACTCCCTATTCGCGCAACCTCCTGGCGACGATCGAGAGCGTCTACGGGCGCTGTGCGGTCGAAGTGCTGCAAAAGCGGCAGGTGCTGGCCAACGTCATCGTCACCTGTCGCAATGGCGCGCAGCCGCAAGCGGCGCGCCTGTTTACCGACGAACACAACCGCGCCGACTTCGATCAGGCGCTATCCCGCTGAGCCGCGTCGGGAGGAACGCCGCAGCCGGAGGGCGGCGGTTCCTCGCCGGCGCCAGCAACCGCCGGATGGGCTACGGGCTCAGCCTTTCCTGCCGCTGCCCGTCTTGCACATCGACCCCTTGGTCATCAGCATCGACGTCGGGGTGTTCAGGCTTGCCATGTACGCGGCGATGGCGAGCAACTGGTCGTGGTTGTAGTTCCTGGCGACCTTGACCATGTCCGCGTGGAAGTTGGCGCGCTTGCCGTCACGGATGTCGGTCATCTGCCGCAACAGATACGCATGGTGCTGGCCCGCCAGTTGCGGGATGCTGTCATCGGGATTGCCGCCGCCGGTGGGCAGGTGGCAGGCTGCGCAGTATTCCTCGTACGCTGCCTGTCCGGCCCGGACATTGCCTTTCAGCTTGAGCGCCTCGCCCCTTTCGGCGAGCGCCGTGTTGCCTGGGTAGTCCCTGACTTCGATGCCCGCTTTCCTTTCGGCGGGCGCTTGGGCCACGACGAACGTGGGAAACAGTGCGATCAAGACAGCAACGCCGAGTTGTATGGTCTTCATCATTTTGTCACCTCCTGGTTTGTCAAAGAACGGGCATCGAAACAGCATGCCAAGGCAGTATCGGTGGTAGCAGCAACCGGGTGAAGCGACTATCCGCGCCGGGGCAGTCGCATCAAGCCCGTGCAATACCCCGGCGTTGCGCCCGCAGGCTGTCGAAAGTGGCGGCAATGCGGCGCTGGACCTTCAGGTCGCCTTTGCCTTTCACCGGGGCGGTGAGCAGGTGGCCGAGGAAGGACTGGCGCAGGCGCCTGAGGGTTGACTTGAATCGGGCGAAATGCGCGGGTTCCGATCGGTGGCAGCCGGGTGACGCAGTCGCTTCCGCTGTGCTCATGCTCGGGAGCAGGCTGCTGGTGGCACGACGAGGCGGGGTCTTGCCTTTTGCCGTCCTCGAGTGCAAACAATTGACATCACTGCATCATGATGCAAACATGCCGCCATGAGAACCACCATCGATCTGCCGGCTGATCTCCATGATGCGGTCACGTCGATCGCGTCGCGCGCGCGCAAGAGCATGAACCAGACGGCGGCTGAACTGATCCGCCGTGGCTTGGCGCATCCACCCCTGGCGGGCGAGGTGGCGGCAAACCCCGGGCTGCGCATCGACCAGAGCACCGGCTTGCCCGTGATCCGATCACCGCGGCCGGTGACCGTAGAAGACGTTCGGGCTCTCGAGGACGAGTGATGCCCGGGCGAGCCGCTGCAAGCCGACAGGTGGCTGGCTCGGTACATCTGCTTGATGGCACAATGTGCTTTATGCCTTGATCGACCAGGCACATGTGCACCATGCGCCGGCGCGGCAATGGTTCTCGAGCTTGATGGGCGGGTTCGCCACATGCCCCATCACGCAAGGGACCTTCGTGCGGCTGGTGTGCGCCTGGGCGGCCACGGCATCGAGCAGGCTCTGGCCTTGCTCGGCGTGGTAACGGCGCATGCCAGGCACCACTTCTGGCCCGACATGTTGCCGTACGACAAGGTGCGATGGCACGGCGTCATGGGCCACCGGCAAGTGACCGACGCCTACCTCGCCGGCTTGGCCAGGCATCATGGGGGCAAGCTCGTCAGTTTTGACAAAGGGCTGGTCGCCCTGCACCCGGATCTCGGGGTCGCGGTGGAGGTCTAGGTTACACCCCTGTCCCGCCCCCTGCGTGCGCATCGATCTGCGTGGCGCTGTCTTCAGACATGACAGGGGCAACGAACGGAGGCAAGGGTCGCAAAGGCGCAAGGGTCGCCGCGGCTCGCCGACCTCATGCACCAAGGCGCCGCATGAGCCGGACTTCCCGTTCTTGAGAAGCCACCCGTGCCTGGCGGAAGCGGTGTCCGCCTGATAGCAGTCCAGAAGGATCCTGAATCTTCCATGAAGTTGCTTATAGAACAATGCTATAAAAAATTCCCTTGTCCAAGGCGGTCCTATACAATCCCGTCAAATCCGGCTATAGTTTGATAGTCATTTTGATAGTGGGACGGATGGCATGGCACGCCAACAGCAACGACTTTCTGCACTGCAAGTCAGCAAGCTCACCAAGCCTGGGCTCTATGGCGACGGCGGCGGCTTGACGCTCCAGATCACCTCCACGGGCGCGAAGTCGTGGCTGTTTCGTTACATGGTGGCCGGTAAGCCGTACGGCATGGGGTTGGGGCCGACGCATACCGTGAGTCTGGCTGAGGCGCGGCAGAAGGCGCTGGACGCACGGAAGCTGCTTGTCGACGGCATCAATCCTTTGGCGGCCAAGAAGCAGAACCAAATCGCCGCCGCGCTGGCCGCTGCCAAGATGATGACTTTCGATCAGTGTGCCGAGGCGTACATCCTGGCGCACAAGGCGGGCTGGAAAAACGTCAAGCATGGCGAACAGTGGACCAACACACTCAGTACCTACGCCAGTCCGGTGTTCGGCCATTTACCTGTGGCAGAGATCGACACCGGCCTGGTCGTGAAATGTCTTGCGCCGATATGGGAGAGCAAGACCGAAACCGCGAGTCGCGTGCGCGGTCGTATCGAATCCGTGCTGGGCTGGGCCACCACCAGCGGCTACCGTACCGGCGAGAACCCTGCCCGTTGGAAAGGCCACCTTGAAAACTTGCTGGCGACGATCAGCAAGACCAGCAGGACGAAACACCATCCATCACTACCGTGGCCGCGCATCGGCGCGTTCATGGCTGCCCTGCACATGCGTGAGGGTGTATCCGCTCGGGCAGTAGAGTTCACCATCCTGACTGCGTGCCGGTCGGGCGAGGTGCGCGGCGCTCGATGGGCTGAGTTCGATATGGCTGGCAAGGTCTGGACAATCCCGGCCGAACGGATGAAGGCCACGCGTGAGCACGAGGTTCCATTGAGCGATGCGGCACTGGCCCTGCTGGAATCCATGCCGAAGGACGGTGAGATTGTGTTCGCCGGCACGAAAGGCCAGCCATTGTCGGATATGTCCCTGACCGCAGTGATCCGCCGCATGAACGGCGACGACAAGCCCGTCTGGGCGGATGCCAACGGCGAGGGAATCACGGTTCACGGATTCCGCAGCAGCTTCCGTATGTGGGCGGCTGAGACGACCAACTACCCGCGCGAGGTCGCCGAGCACGCGCTGGCGCACCAGCTGCCGGATGCCGTCGAGCGTGCGTATCAAAGAGGTTCGCAGTTTACCAAGCGTGCTGCTCTGATGGCGGATTGGGCCGCGTTCTGCACGGCGGTGATGTCCGGCGCGGTGATCAAGCCGATTCGTGGCGCGGCGTAATCGACAGAGAGTTGGTGCCGGTGATACTCCCGACGGTGCCGACAAGCAGTTCGCCACCAGGGCCTCCGCACTCGGATAGCATATTCTCTATCGTCATATGAAGCAGGGCAAAATCGTTTACATTCATGAACTTATGCAAATAGCTTGTAAACCCTTCCAGAAACAGGTCTACTCTCGTCTTTTGGGCGACCGAAATG
>JAEUOM010000171.1 GCA_016788495.1 Accumulibacter sp.
CCGCTGATGGCGCAGGTGGCGGCCAGCGGCCTGATCGTCAGCTTCGCGCTGACCGCCAGCATGGTGATCATGGTGTCGAGCTTTCGCGTCGCGGTGGACCACTGGCTCGACCATGTCCTGCCGGCACCGCTCTACCTGCGCGGCAAGGCCAGCCCGCTGCCGCAGGAGCTGCTGACTGCCCTGGAGCGCGCCGATGCACCCTTCCAGCGCGTCGAGCGGAGCGCCTACGCCAGCCTGACGCTCGACCCCAGGCGACCGGCAGTGGCGTTGCTGGTGCGCGAGCTCGATCGCCGCGACCCCGCCGCCCGCCTGCCGTTCACCGGCGCGCTGTTCGTCCCGCCGGCCGAGATGCCGGTGGTCTGGATCAGCGAAGCGATGCAGGAGATCTACCGCATCGCCCCCGGGCAGTCACTGCGCCTGCCCTTGCTCGGCGGCGACGTCGAGGTCTTCGTCGGCGGCGTCTGGCGCGACTACGCCCGGCAGTTCGGCGCCCTGGTGATCAGCCGCGACGACTATCAGCGTCTCGGTGGCGACTTCCGCCCGAGCGATCTCGCGCTTTGGCCGCGGCCCGGCGAGGAAGCCGCCGCCGGCGAATGGCTGGCAGCGCACGCCGCCGCCTACGCGCTGGAAGTCGCCGAAAGCGCCGGCATCCGCCGGTTGAGCCTGTCGATCTTCGACAAGAGCTTCGCCGTCACCTACGCCCTCGAGGCGGCAGCGATGGTCATCGGCGTCTTCGGACTCGCGGTCACGCTCACCGCCAGCGTCTGGTTGCGCGCGCGCGAGCTGGCAACGCTGGCGGCGCTTGGCTTCGACCAGCGCATGCTGCGCCACGCGCTGATGCTCGAAGGCGCGCTGATCGCCAGCGTCGGCCTGCTGCTCGGCCTCGCCTGCGGCATCGCCATCGGCTCCATCCTGACGCACGTGGTCAATCCGCAGGCTTTCCACTGGCGGATGCCGCTCGACCTGCCCTGGCTGGCACTGCTCGCCGGCGCCGCCGCGACGCTGGCGGCAGCCGTCCTCGCCAGCCGGCAGGCCGCAACCCAGGCCACGCGCCTGCCGCTGGCGCAGGTACTGGCGAGCAGCCAGTGAGCGGGCACCCGCGGCAGCGCCGTGCTGCGGATTGGCCGGCGACCGGCCGTGTCGTGCTGCCGATCGGTCGTGCCTGCCTGGTCTGCGGCAAGACTGCGGACCAGAAGAGCCAACATCAGGGCGTTGGTTGTCCCCGGCGACCCGTCCCACCCAGCCCCGCAAGTGGCGTGGCTGGTCCGGCCAGAAACCAGCGACGGGATCGTTCAGGCGCCGCATCGGCTTCCCCAATCGCCCTGGCCGCCGGAATGACGCCGCGCGCATTGGCGAACTCACCGCCGGTCGGCAGGCCCATTGACCGCGTTCCCGGCTGCCAGCGCCCCTCCGGCAGCTCGCGCTGCAAGCGCAGCACCGCGGTCTCGAGGCCGGCAAGCCACTGCGCCACCCTCGGTTTGTGCCGCTTGCCCCTCGCTGCGCGCAGCGCGGTGGCGCCGCGTCCCTGCGGCCGGCTCATCGTCCATGGTGCTCGGTGGCCGCCCGCGCCCCGGCATCAGCCGGCAAGGCGCGGGCGGCTTGCTGCGCTGAACATGGCTCGCCCGTGGACCCCGCATGCACTCCCGAGCGCCCCGTGGGGCGACCGGCTCCGGCGTTGCGGCGTGCTGGCCAGACGGAAACCCGGGTTGTCGTTGCGGCTGCCGGGGTGCTTCCCGTCGCGCTTGGCCGACCGTGCGTTCGCCGGGTTGCTGTTCCACCCGCCGCCGCGAACGACTGGGCGAGCCAGGCTCTTGCCCCCCGGCGTACCGCCGGGCGACGAAAGAGATCGCGCGAGCGCGCTGCGCGCGCTCGCCAAACCGCTGCCGGCTCCGCCGGCAGAAGAGGGACAAAGGCATCAAGGAGCAAGGGGCAAGCTCCCTCCGCTCCGCTACGGGAGCGTCCTGGCGAGGCGGAAACCGAGGCTGCTGTTCCGGTCCCCGGGCACGAGCCAGCGGCGGAAGGCCGCCCGGGCGAACACCGGAACGCTGAGCCAGGAGCCGCCGCGCAGGACGTTCTCTTGGCATTGCTCATCCAGCACCACCTTGCCGCCGTCAGGCGCGACCGGAGCGTCGGCATGGTAACAGTCCTCGACCCATTCCCAGACATTGCCGATGAGGTCGTAGAGGCCCAATGCGTTTGGACGATAACGCCCCGCTGGCGCGGTATAGGCATGCTCGTCGGAGCAGTGGTGAAACGACCAATTCAACGCCGTGAAAGCAGCCGAAAGAGCCTGCGGCCATTGGCGTTTGGCGGTTTCGTCCGCGACGTTCGCGTGTGCACATGCCTGATCCGGGTCCTCACCCCAGAAGCGCGCCGTTCTCGTCCCTGCCCGCGCAGCGTATTCCCACTCGTCTTCGCGCAGCAGACGGTAGCTCTGGCCGCTCGTCTTCGACAACCACTTCGCGTAGGCCCTGGCGTCGTCGAAGGAGACATTGATGACCGGGCGGGCCCCGCGTCCGAAGCCCGCATCGGACAGCGCGCGACATGCCCCGTCCTGCACGCACAGCGCCCATTCGTCGAAGCGGACTTCGTAGCGGCCGACGGCGAATTCCCTTGCGATCGTCACCGGATGCTGAGCTTCGTCAGCAAACCGTCCCTCCTCCTCCGGCGGCGAACCCCTGACGAAGCTGCCAGCCGGCACGACGACCATCTGCGGGCACTCGCGACAATCGCGGAAAGCCTTCCCCGACGGCGGATCCTCGATGACGCTGACCTGTCCCGGACGGCCAGCAACGGCGAAATCCCGGATGCCCAGGCCGTCGAGCGCGATGTGACGCAGCGCAGGCAGATTCTGCAGCGGCACCAGATTCCTGACCCGGGTGCGCGACAGGTCGAGTTCCTCCAGCCGCTTCAGGTTGGCCAGCGGCGCCAGATCCTCGACCGGGGTGTTCGCCAGATCGAGCTGCCGCAGGTTGCGCAGACCGGCGAGCGGTGCGAGATCCTTGACGCGCGTGTTCGAGAGTTCGAGCACCTCGAGTCTTTCCAGCCTAGCCAGAGGCGACAGGTCGCTGACACCGGTCAATGCCGCGCTGAAGCGTTTCAGTTCAGCCAGGCCTGCCAAGGGCGCGAGGTCGACGACGGCTGTCGACGATACGTCGAGTTCGCGCAATCCAGTCAGCCCGGCAACGAAGCCGAGATCGGAAAACTTCGGGTCGGCAATGACCAAGCGCCGCAACACGGTCAACTGGCCCAGAACTGCTGGATCGAAACTCGCCAGCGTGGAAAACTCCAGCGCCAGCCCCTCGCCTTCGCCCCCGCTTCCGAGCGTCTGCAGATGGGGCAAGGCGCGCTGCAGCGCGGCTTTCGCATCCTGCGCCGGCAGGCTGACCAGCGTAAATCCGCGGGCATCCTCGGTCAACGTCACCTGCAGCCGCTCGAGTTCCTGCCGCGCCCGCAACTGCTCCTCGAGCGGAACGACCTGCGCCGCCAGCGGAACGACGCTGGTCCGGTAGTAGTAGCCGCCAAAGCCGAGGGCCAGCCCCAGCGTCGCGATCGCGAGCACGGCGACCCGGCGCGCGCGCGTGAGTTCCTGCCTCGGCCGGCTCTTGCGCACCCATTCGCGGTTGAACAGGCGTTCGTAGATGCGATTGCGCGCTACGAGCAGGCCTTTTCCGTCGCGCTTGACCAGGCCGGAAAGTTTCAGCTCGGCGTGCGCGAGGCTCGGCTGATCGCGCTCGGCTTCCCCCTTCAGGATGCGTTCGTAGAGGTTGAAGCTGGCCAGCCCGTCGCTGAGCCGCTCGCGCACGAAGCGCAGGATCTGCTGCACATGCACGTCCTCGCCGAGGCCTTCAAGGGTTGCGTAATGCTCGCCGACGAAGCGGTCGACGTCCGCCGGCGTGCCGACATCCGCTGCGCGCAGATCGTGGCACAGGCGGGTGGTCAGGAACGGGTGGCCGCCGGTCCAGTACAGCACCCGCGCCAGCAACGCCGATCCAGCCGCGAGATCGGCGCTCAGCGCACCGAGCAGGGGCATCAGATCGTCCCGTGCCGCATCGAAGTCGCCGAGCCAGAGCGTCCTGCCGACGTTGTACGGGGTGGTGCGACGGTCCTTGATCAATTCGTCGGGCGTTGCCACGCCGACCAGGCAGATGGCCAGCCGCTGATAGGCCGGCACCAGCGCCCGCTCGTTGTACATCGAGCGCAGCGCGGTGAACAGGTCGTCGGTGAACGGCAGCTTGAGCGTGCTGTCGATCTCGTCGAGGAAGACCACCACCGGGCCGGCGATCTGCTCGGCGACGATTTCGCGGAAGAAGCGGATGAACTGCTGGCTCTGGGTGCCGCTGCCGGCATCGTCGCGCCAGAAACCCGCGGCATCGAAGGTCAGACGGAGCTGGCGGACGAGCTCGCCGACCAGCCCGCGGAAGTAGGCGCGGGCGTCATCCGGAGTGCCGAGCACGGTGAGATCGACGAGGGCGAAACGGCCGCCCTGCTCGCGCAGCCGGTAGGCGGTGCGCAGCATCAGTGACGACTTGCCGACCTGGCGCGAAGCGAGGACATTGACGTACTCGCCGGCGCTCAGCAGTTCGAACAGCAGTTGGTCCTCGGGCCGGGCGATGTAGAGGTCGCGGCCGGGAACCAGCGTCCCGCCGACCTGCAGGCGCAGCGCGGCAGGCTCCGCCGCTGCCGCAGGCGGCGGGTTCATTGCAGGAACTTCCTGAAGAAGCGCGCGTAGAGCAGGTTGGCCGGCACGACGCGCTCGCCGTCCTTGCCGACCAGCCCGGCGCCACGCAGCCGGTAGTAGGTGAGCGGATCATTGCCCGCCACCTGCCCACGCCGGACCACTGCACGCATGCCTTCCTCGAGCCCGGCCCGGTGCAGCAGCATCAGCAGCGCCTTGAGATGGTCGGCGAACGGCCCCTCGTCGCTGTCGGCGCTCGCCTGCAGGCTCGCCCACGAGGTCTCGGGATCGGCGACCAGCCGGTAGAGGGCAACCCGCGTCAGGTACGGCTGCCCATGGGTCAGGTCGAACAGGGCCCGACACTCGTTCGCCGACAGCGGCGCGCCGTAGCGCTCGTTGAGCTCGCCGACCGCCGCCGGTGAAAACGGCCCCAACTGAACGAGCTCGCCGACATTGAACGGCGATTGATCGGCCGAATCGACCAGCAGATACGGCTCGGTGGCGATGACCATGGCCAGGTCGACTTGCTCCCAGGCCGGCTCCCAGCGCCGGTTGTGCCAGGTGCGCAGCATGGCGAAGAAATCCTTCTGCCATGGCCGGCCGAGAACGCGATCGACCTCCTCGAAGGCGAAGACGACAGGCTCCTCGACGCGGTCGAGAATCCGCGACTCAACCAGGTCAGTGGCATCGAGTCCCGATTCGATCGCCGGCAACTGGTCGGCCGGCAGATCGAGTCGACGCAGCAGGACACCCAGAACCCGTTGCAGGAAGGCCGGGTAGTCGGACAGTTGCGCGTCGCTCATGGCCTGCAAATCGACGAATGCCACCCGCTTTCCGGCTCGCCGGCAGGCGCCAACGTAACGCACCAGGAGACTCGACTTGCCGACCTGGCGCGCGCCCTTGATCACCAGTGTCTCGCCGCTGCTCGCTGCGACGCGGGCGATCGCTGCGTCGGCCGGACGCTGGATGTAGTAGCGATCATCGAGCCGGAGGGTGCCGGTGGGTCGCAGCAAGGCGGTTCGATCGACCGACGGCCGCGGCCGCAGCCCGTCCGCCGCTGACGCACACGGGCCGACGCTGCGGTCAACCGCGGCGTCGCCGGCGCCCTGCCAGCGGCCCGCCGCGGCGAGGAGCGTTTCCAGGACGCCGGCGTCGTCTTCGGTGCCATTCCAGACGACATGCTGCAGCCGCCCGAGGTAGGACGTCAGCTCGTAATCGAGCGCGCCCTCGTAGCGGATGCGAATCGGGAAGACATGCGGCGAGCCATCGTCGCGACGGTGATGACGTGCCAGTCGAACCTCGCCCTGCACCATCTCCGAGTCGATCGACTCCGCCGAGAGCAGAACGACGAGATACTCACACCACTGGATGCGCCGCGTGATCTCGGCCGCCCAATCGGTGCCGATCGGCATATCGACATCGATGAAGACTTCGTGACCGGCAGCACGCAAACCGTCGACCAGCAGCCGCGCAAGGCGCGCGTCATCGGGCGCGCGGCGGCGATACGAGACGAAGAAACGCCGTCCACATTGCCGTACCTGGTTCATCCGGACACCACTCCCCCTGCTGCTCGCCCAGCAAGCAGTTTAGGGCATCCGGCAGGCGGCGCAACAGGAATTCCCTGCTGCCAGCGGGCCGCGATCACCAACGGACACCGCGCCGCCGTCGACCACGTCGCAGCCTGGGCAGCACGGCCTGGCCGTGGAGCCGATTCGCCGCAACGGCCAGCTGCCCGCCGAACGGACCGCCGGCATCCTCGCTGCCCGGCTGCAGCCGCCGCGCCGCGACGTGGACCAGTGGGCGATCAGTTGTCTCGTCCCGGCCGAACCGACCGCTCCGCGATCACGTGCGCAACGACCGTCCGGCGCCGATCCGCCCGGCCGCCCCGGCCAACGCGCGCCACGGCCGGGGTGGCCGGCTGCGCAGCGGGCAGCCCGCGCTGGCGGCAAGGCGAATCGACTGCGCATCGAGCACCCGCGGCCGCTGCCGACGCCGCCGCTGACGGCAACAGGCCTCAGCGACCGGCGCGCCGGCGCCACAGCGCCCGCACGCCGCCGATGACGAACGCCACGATCAGCAGCCACTTGCCCGTCGCGAGCACACCGGCGACCGCGTAAGACAGTTCGGGAAACGCGCCCGGCGCATGCACGAAGCCGAGATGCAGCGCATTCTCCGCTGCGTCCAGCACGGCCGCCAGCGGCAACGCCACGGCAAGCCGCCAGCGTCCCGTCGCCGGCGGCGACGGGACGCCGAATCGCTGCCGCGCGAGCAGGTGACCGAAAATCCCGTAGCTGACGAGAAACGGGAAATCGATCCAGAAATGCTCCTTGAAGCGCTCGATGCCGGCCGCCTGCCACTGCGCCAGAACCTCGTTGAAGCACGCCTCGCTGAAACAGAACTGCAGCAGCGGAATGCTCGGCTGCAGCGGCGTCGCATGCAGCGCCATCAGGACGAAGAGCAGCGCGCTGACGATGCCGGCTGCGGCGACCGCCGTCCGACCGGGGCGCGCCCACGGTGCAGCCGGCGGCGTACCGGAACGTTCAGGGCGCATGCGTCCGCCACCGCCGCCCGCTGCCCGACCGGGGGACGCCGGCGCGCGGCTGCGCACGGGCGAGCGAACCGTCTGGGCGGCAACAGGGAAAAGGCGGGAGATGCATGGCAGTGCGCATTGTTGCGCAAGGCGCCGATGCCGGCAACGGACTGGCTCGCCAGGACCGGATCGGCGGTCCGCTGCCTTTCCCGGCGGCGCACCACGCCGCCGGGTCGCGTGCCAGCGACGAGACGCGGCGCCGCAGCGCTGGCTGGCGCGGCGACCGACAATCCGGCCCCGGAGAGATCGAACGATCGTCCTCGGCAGGTGCAGCAAGCGGCCCGGCGGCGGGTTAGAATCAGCGCTCACCGTCCCCGGAGCCCCACTTCATGAACGTCTCGCTGGTTCTCACCGTCATCGGCGACGATCGCCCCGGTCTCGTCGAGCAGCTTGCCACCGCCATCAGCCGGCACCACGGCAACTGGCTCGAGTCATCGATGTCGAATCTCGGCGGCAAGTTCGCCGGCATCGTCTGCGTCGGCGTCGCCGAGGAGCACCTGGCGGCGCTCGAAGCCGCACTCGCCACGCTCCCCGGCCTGCGCGTCAGCGCCGAGGTATCGCGGCCGCCGGCAGCGCCGGCCGCCACCCGGCGGCTCAAGCTGTCCCTCGTTGGCCACGACCGCATCGGCATCGTCCGCGAAGTGTCGCAGGTGCTGGCGCGGCACGTGATCAACGTCGAGGATCTCAGCACGCACACCGCCAGCGCGCCGATGTCGGCCGGCATCCTCTTTCACGCGACGGCCGAGCTGACCGCTTCGCCGACGCTCGACGTCGGCCAGCTGACCGGCGATCTCGAGCATCTGTCGAACGACCTGATGGTCGACATCACCCTTGACGAGGCGATCCGGGCCTGACGGCGCGCGCCCGATCCGGTCCATTCATCAGGCAGCCGCTGCCATCCAAGGAGATCAACATGCAGGTCACCCTCGTCCATGTCCGCGTCCGGCCGGAATCGGTCGACGCCTTCATCGCCGCCACCCGGGCAAATCACGAAGCCTCCGTCGGCGAGCCGGGCAACCGGCGTTTCGACGTCCTGCAGGCACCCGACGACGCCACCCGCTTCATCCTCTACGAAGCCTACGCCTCGGCCGCCGACGCCGCCGCGCACAAGGAGACGGCGCATTACCTCGCCTGGCGCGACGCCGTCGCCGGGATGATGGCTGAGCCACGCCGTGGTGAGCCGATGAACGGGCTGTTCCCGGCGTGAGCGACACCTTCGCCCCCTTCTCGATCTCGCGCCTGCCGCGCATCGAGTTCGGCAGCGGTGCTCTCGACCGGCTGCCGGCGATCGCCGCCGGCTACGGCCAGCGCCTGCTGCTCGTCACCGGCGAGCGCTCGTTCGTCGAGTCGGCTGCCGCCAGCCGCGTCTTCGCGCAGTTCCGCCAGCACGGCCTGCAGTGGGCGCAGCTGTCGGTATCGGGCGAGCCGTCGCCGGAATTCGTCGATGCCAGCGTCGCCGCACTGCGCGACACCGCCTGGGATTGCGTCGTCGGCATCGGCGGCGGCAGCGCGCTCGACGCGGCGAAAGCGATCGCCGGCCTGCTGCGACCGGGCCATTCGGTCCTCGACCATCTCGAAGGAGTCGGCCCCGAACTCCCCTACCGCGGGCCGGCGACTCCGTTCATCGCCGTCCCGACGACCGCCGGCACCGGTTCGGAGGCGACGCGCAACGCCGTCCTGACGGCGCCCGGCGGCTTCAAGAAATCGTTCCGCGACGAGCGGCTGGTGGCCGAGTGGGCGATCGTCGATCCCGACCTGCTCGCCACCTGCCCGCCGGCGCTGATCGCCGCCGACGGCCTCGACGCCTTCACCCAGCTCCTCGAGGCCTTCGTCGCGACGCGCGCCAACCCGCTGACCGACGCCCTCGCCCGCTCCGGCATCATGGCCGCGCGCGACGCGCTGCTCGCGCTCCACCGCGAGCAGTCGGCGACGGCCCGTGCGCAGATGGCCCATGCCTCGCTGTGCTCGGGGATCTGCCTGGCGCAGACCGGGCTCGGCGCCGTGCATGGCCTCGCCTCGCCGCTCGGCGCCTTCTTCCCGATCCCGCATGGCGTCGTCTGCGGCACGCTGGTGGCGAGCGCGACGGCGTGCAACATCGCCGCCCTCGAAGCGCGCGCGCCGGACAACCCGGCGCTGCCCAAGTACGCCGAGATCGGCCGCCGCTTTGCCATGCAGAAGGGCCTCAACGGCCCCGACGCGCGCCGCTTCCTCGTCGACACCCTGCGCCGCTGGGAGCGCGAACTCGAGCTGCCCCGTCTGGCGGCCTACGGCATCGGCGAGAACGATCTGCCACGCATCATCGCCGCCAGCCGCGGCGGCAGCATGAAGACCAATCCGCTCGTCCTCAGCGACGACGAACTGCGGCAGATCCTCGTCGCGCGGCTCTGAGCGCGGCTGCACGGGCCGTCTTCGCCGATCGACAGCGACTGCGGGTGCCAGGCGGGCCGGCGGCCGCGGCGGCAGGCCGGCGCTGCCGCTCGGCGAGACGCGCGCCGCCGGCTTGCATTGCCCATAACACTGTTAAATAATGGCGTGCAAGCAAGCGCCAGAACCCGCGAGCGCGCCCGCCGCAGCACTCCGGGCAACGTGTCGCAGCAGTCTGACCCATCGCCTGCCGGCGACCCCTTCTCAGGAGCGGATCAACGATGAGCTACCACGCTTTCCTGAGCTACAGCAGGGAGGACGAGGACGAGGTGACGCGGATCGCCGAGCGCCTGCGCGACGAGGCCGACCTGCAGGTGTGGTTCGACCGCTGGGAACTCGTCCCCGGCGACCCGTGGCAGGAGAAGATCGAGGAGGCGCTGCGCCAGCTCAACACCAGCGTCGTCTTCATCGGCAGCAAGGGGCTCGGCAACTGGCAGGCGCCGGAGGTGCGAGCGGCGCTGAACCGCAATGCCGAACGCCGCATGCGCGTCGTCCCCGTCGCATTGCCCGGCGTCGACGTCAAGGACGAGCGCATCCCGCTGTTTCTCAAGAACCTCGACTTCTGCCTCGTGCGCTCGCTCGACGACCAGCCGAACTTCGAGCGCCTGGTCGCCGGCATCACCGGCGTGCATCCGCGCTTCGCCCGCGCGGCGCCGGCGGCACGTCCGGGCACCGCGGCGCCCGAGCCGATCGACCCGAACCGCGAGGCGATCAGCTATCTGCAGGGACACCTCGAAAACGACGCCATCTCGTTCTTCGTCGGCCGTGGATTGATGTCGGCGCTCACCCCGTGCGACATCACCGCGAAGCTGTTGCGATCACTCGAGCTGATCGGTGAGGAGCCACCGGCGATGCTCCCCTCGCTCGATCTCGCGGCCAACTACTACGCCGTCAAAAGCGACGACAACCGGCTGCAGGCCGATGTCGCGAGCATCCTGCGCCAGGGTCACCTGGAGATTCCCGAAGCCTACGGCGAACTCGCGCTGCTGCTCAGAGACCTGTGCACCCGCCCCCCCGGCCGCGGTCGCCGGCGCTACCGCCATCTCGTCATCACCTCGGTACTCGATACGACGATCGAGCAGGCCTTCCTGCGTGCCGGCGTGGGTTTCACGCGTTTCGTCCAGTCGGCCTCGGGCAAGCGGCTCGACATCAATCTCTACGACCAGGTCGAGCTGGGCGGCAGCGGTTTCATCCGCATCACCGAGCGCAGCGGCTACCACCACTCGTTTCCGCTCGACAGTGGCGAGGACATGGACCGCGTCATCGAGGAGTGCGACGCGCGCAGCGTCAGCCTCGACCAGGCCGCCGGCTCGCCGGATGCCACGCAACTGGCGACGATCTTCAGCGAGTTGCGCGAACCGATCCTCTACAAGCTGCACGGCTCGCTCGACGTGCCCGACAGCTTCACGCTGTCGACCGAGCAGTACTACGAAGCGGTGTCCCGCTCGCCGTCGCGCAAGGCGGTGCCGGACCAGATCGCGCAGATCCTCTCCAACACGCCGATCGTCTGCCTCGGCAGCCGCATCCTCGACCCCGATTTCCGCCTCAGCTACTACCTGCTGCGCGAATGCCTCGACGTCCGCCGCGGACAGATCCGGCGCTTCGCCGTGCATCCGCGCGATCTCGGCGACCAGCGCGACTGCAGCCTCCAGATGGGGCTGCGCTCCTGGAGCCGGCTGGCCAACTGGGCGACGACCCGCTACGGCGTCGAGATGCTCGACATGCGCAGCGAGCTGTTCCTCAGGCAACTGCGCGGAGGTTCCCGGTGACGGCGCCGACGCTCGAGCAGTACAAGCCGTACAAGGGCCCGGAGAGCTACCAGGTCGAGGACGCGGCCTTCTTCTTCGGCCGTCGCGAAGCGGCCGACGAGATCGTCGCGCATGTCCTCTCGGCCCGCATGAGTCTGCTGCATGCCCAGTCGGGCGCCGGCAAGACCTCGCTGCTGAACGCGCTGGTGATCCCCCAGCTCGAGGAGCGCGGTTGGACACCGGTGCGCATCCTGCCGCAGAACGACCCGGTTCGCGCGACGCGAATCGCCTGCCTGCAGTATGTCGTGCCACCACCGGAAGCCGAGGCACTGGCCCTGCGCCGCGCGCTTGACGGCCTCTTCGGCGCGGCCGACGATCCGACTCTCGACGAGCTGCTGGCACGTTACGACGACCCCGGCATCCTGCCGGTACGCGACGCGCGCAAGCGCTGCCTGATCTCGCCGGTGCCGCTCGATGAGCTCGGCACCTGCTACCCGGGGCTCGACGGCGGCAAGGTGACGCCCTACGTCTGCCGCCTGCTGCGCTCCAGCCTCGACCTGTCGACCGTCGCCGACCATCTGGCGGCGATCGGCACCGCCTGTGGCACCGGCGGCGAATCCTGGCAGCCGGTGCGCGGCGACAGCGCGTGCGACAGTTGCTGCAGACGCTGGAGGGCTCCGCCTGTCACGCGGCCTATACGGCGACACTCGACTACCTCGACCTGCCGGTGCGTGAACTGCGGCCGTTCATCGAAAACCTGCTGCGCATCTATGGCTCGGTGCGACCCGGTTTCTGCCTCGTCCTGCTCTTCGACCAGTTCGAGGAGCTGTTCACCCGCTTCGTCGACCCCGGATCGCTGCACGCACCGGGCAGCCACGAAATGCCCGACTGGCGCCTGCGCATCGAGTTCATCGACGAACTGCGAACGCTCTGCCGCGAGCCGCCGGCGGAAGGCGGACAGCGTCGTGGCGACCGCCGGTCGGTGTTGCCGGTGCGCTACCTGATCTCGATGCGCAGTGAATACATCGCCCAGTTGCGGCCGATCCGCGAGTTCGTTCCCGAGATCGACCGCTCGGCCTGCCAACTCGAACTGCTGACCCAGGCGAGCGCGCGGCAGGCGATCGAGGAGCCGGCGGTGCTCTATGGCTACACCTACGAAGAGGAGTGCTTCAACCAGATCCTCGCCGACCTTCTCAAGGAAGAGCGCTACATCGAACCCGCCCACCTGTCGCTGGTCTGCGAGAAGCTCTGGTTCGAGTCGGGCCGCGAGCTCGTCCGCCAGCATGCCCCGGCTGCCGCCGGCGAGCTGCCGACGGTGCCGCTCGCCACCTACGCCGAGCAATTGCACGGCGCGCGCGGCATCCTGCGCGACTTCCTGCAGGACTTCCTCTTCGCGCTGGCCGACGACGACGAGCGGCGCGAGGCGCTCGAGCTGGTCGAACCGCTGATCACCGGCAGCGGCACGCGCAACATCGTCGAACGTCGGCAACTGATACACGTCCCGTTCCGCGACGCAACGCGGCGAGCGGCGCTGCTCGACATGCTGGTCAACCGGACGCTGGTGCGCATCGAGCCGCGCCTCGGCGGCCAGTTCATCGAGATCACGCACGAATTCCTGATACCGGCGGTGCAGGAAGCGTTGCGCAAGTACCTCTACGGCAACGTCGAATACCAGCAGTTTCGCGTCGCGCTGCGCGCGCTGGCCGAAGGCGAGAACGATCCGGCCGCCTCCGCCACCGACTCGGTGATCAACCGCGCCGAGTTCGCCACCCTCGATCGCAACCGGCAGCGCGTGCAGTGGAACGGTTGGGCGGTCCAACAGATGCTGCGCGCCTGGATCTGCCACGGCGCGGGCGGCGAGCAGCGGGCGACCTTGCGTTACTGGCTCGATGCCGCGAGCGGCATCGCCGCGGTCGCCGACCTCGGCACCATCCGGAGGCGCCTCGCCGCGAGTGGCACCGGACAGGGTTTCCTCTCGCGGCCCGAACTGCAGCAGATCAACGCCAACCGCGACCGACAACCATTCACGCCCGCCGAGCGACAGGCGATCCTGCGCAGCGAACTCCTCTGCGCCACCGCCGAAGAGCACGCCGATGTGCGCTACTGGACCCAGCAGGTGACGCCATGAGCCATCCCGCCTATCAGATCATCGAAGAGTTCCTGCAAGCCGAGGACAGCAGCGCGCAGGCGCGGCGCAACGCCATCGTCGCGCTCGCCACCATCGCCGACGACGAAGCACTGCAGAGGTTGCTGCAGCTCGCCATCAGCGACGCCAACACGACTGTGCGCGCTGCCGCCGAAGCCGAGCTGGCGACCCTCTGCAAGCAATCGCCAGCGAACCTCGGGCCGGTGATCGCTGCAACGCTCGCCGGCAGCGAACAGGCGCCCGCAGCCTATGCGCTGCTCGGGCGCCTGAACGCACTGGGCGCCACCCTGCCGCCACTGTCCGCCGCGCTGCCGTGGCTGCGCCTCGCGCTGTCGCAGTTCCGCCAGGCGCGCGGCGCTACCGGCTGGTGGCAGTGGGCGATGCGCGCCATGGTCCCGGGACTCTTCGCCGCGCTCCTGGGCGTCTTCGCCGCGCTCGCCTACATGCAGTCGCTTGCCAAAATCAGCATGCGCAGCGAGCACGACCTCGTCGGCGCCCTGGGTGCCAGTTTGATGTTCTTCGTCGGCCCGCTGATCGCCTTTGGCACCCGGCGCACGACGCCCTATCGCCTGCATCCCCACCGCGGCAGCGGGGCGCTGGCCGAAATCGCCTGGGCCTGCCTGTACATGGCCATCCCGGGAGTGGTCTGCGTCGCCATCATCCTGTCCGCAGACGGGCTCGCCCACCCGGATTCCTGGGTCACCGCCGGCCTGCTGGTGCTGCTGCCGCCGATCGTCACCGGCGCCATCCGCGCTGGCACCATCGCCGCCGACGGCGCCCTTGGCAATGCCCGGCGTCTCATCGCGGGCTGCTTTGCCGGCTTCGTCGGCGCCGCCGCCGGACTCGTCTGCGTCACCCTCGCCACCGGCCTGTTCCATGGCGTCAGCGCCAGTGTGTGCTCGCAGTTCTGGAGCTGTTGGCTACCGATCTGCTGCGGCCTCGCTGCCGCCTACGCCTGGATCGACGCCGGCGTTCCCTGCGCCGCCGGAGCGGCCGCCGACGGCCAGCGGCTGACGATCTGCGCCGCCGTCGTCGGCGTCTTCCTGGTCGGCGGGGCGCTGCCGTTCGTGCGCGCCAGCGGTGACGGCTTCACCGTCGGCAAGCCCATCGCGAAGCTCGAAGTCGCGCAACTCAACAAGGACGAGCCGACGACGATCGCGATTCCCCTCGACTCGTTGCCGGCACGAATCGAACTCAACCTCAGCAGCAGTGACCGCTGGAATCTCAAGGTCGACATCGACCCGCCACCGCCCGACAAGGAACCCTGCGCCTATCTCTGGAGCACCAGCGCCGTGCCACCGCTGCAGCCCGTGGAGTCCGGGTCGATGCACGAGATGGCCGGCAAGGGCAGCTCGACCCTGATTATCTTCGAGCGCGATATCGACCACGTGCTGCGCGACTCACACGCCCTCGGCGCCTTCCTCGACGCCTGGTGGGGCCGCCAGCACGTGCCGCCAGCCGGGCCCGCCGCCGCCGAACCACCTCCCGAGCCGAGAGTGGTGAAGCTGTCGGCCTACCCGGTGGAGGTCGCACCAACCATCCGCTTCGGCATCAAGCAGTGAATTCCGAATTCCGGGGACAGTATACTTAATTGCTGCTTCCAACGGCAAAGGCAGGAAGTCCCCCGGTGAGCCTGCATGCGGATCAGCGATCGGCGCGCAGCGCTGCCGGTCGTGGACGCTGCGAAAAATGGGCCAGGGCGAGCAGCACAGCCGCCGCAGCAAACAGGATGCAGCAAGCAGCGGTCGCGAAGGGACCGACCCAGTGCACCCAGAGGACCACCAGCAGTACCGCCACGATGCGGGCGTGCATTTTCGGGGACAGTACATTCAATTGTCGGCCCCGGCGACAACGGAGGGAAGCACGCCGCGAAGCGTGCATGCCGCTCAGTGATCGGCGCGCAGCGTCAGTTCGGCGAGCACGATCAGCACCAGCATGGCCGCCAGCGAGTCGTCGGCTCGCTCCCGGAACACGCCAGCGCCATTGAAGTGCAGGTACATGAAGACTCCTGGTGTATGGGATTCGCGAGATCGCAGCAATGGCCCACGTGCTCTCGGTCGCCGGCTGAAGGCTCGACCAGCGCGGATCGCCGGCGCCAGTGTCGGGGCTGCAGGCAACGAGCGTCAATCGCCGAGCGGCTCCGGGACGATCCGGATGGACTGCATGAGGCCGCAGCGCGGCGCCGCCGCCGACCGCTCCCGTCCTGCCGCACAGCATCTGGCACGGATGCTGGCGGCTGCCATGCGCGTCCTGAACGGCATCCGGATGCTCGGCCTGGCAGCGATCGTGGCGACCTGCCTGATCGCCACCGACAGCGTCCAGGCTGCTCCCGATCGCCAGGCTGTTCTCGTGCTGAACTCATACCACCAAGGCTTCGGCTGGACCGACGCGCAGGTCGAGGGAATCACGGCGGTGCTCAAGGCGAGCCACCCGCGTCCAGAGATTTTCCTGGAGTACATGGATGTCCTGCGGCTGCCGGCCCCCTACGACCAGCGTGGCTTCGCCGAATACCTCGGGCGCCACTACCGCTCGCAGCACTTCGACCTGATCATCGCCACCGACGACGCAGCGCTTTCCTTCCTCGCCAGGCATCAGCCATCGCTATTCGCCGGCACGCCGGTCGTCTTCAGCGATGCAGCGGCCTTCGACGCGCAGGCATTTCCGCCGGAGATCGCCATCACGGGGGTGAGCGAGCGGATCGACGTCCCGTCGACCCTGCAGGCGGCGCAGCGCCTGCGACCCAGGGCCACGCAGGTCGTCGTGTACGCCAATCGGGCCGATTCCGGTTCCGGTCTCGACCATGCCCGCGACGCGCTCGCCAGCCTGCAGACGAACATTCCGATCCGGATCAAGCACGATCTCAAGCTCGAGGAGATCGTCGCCAGCGCCGCCGCGCTGTCGGCCGACGACATCGTCTTCGTCCTCGCCTCCGCCAGGGACGCCGGGGGCGACCACCATGGTCTGGCGGAAGTCGTCGAACGGGTCAGCGCCGTGTCGCCAGCGCCACTGTTCGACATCACCAGCCATCGCGTCCGCGGCAGCCTGACCCTCGGCGGCAAGGTCGCGGACGGCACCGAGGTCGGTCGGCTGGCGGCGGCGATGGCGGTGCGCATCCTGGCGGGCGAGGACGCGCGGAGCATTCCGGTGCAACCGGCACCGCTCGCCTACCTCTTCAACCATGGCCGGATGCAGCGCCACGGAATCGGCGAACATGAACTGCCCGCGGGCAGCGTCGTCGTCGGCAAGCCGCCAACGCTGTACGACCAGTATCGCGGCGCCGTCTGGCTGACGGTGGCCGTAGTCCTCGCCCTGGTGCTCGCCGTGCTCGTGCTGGTCAACAACATCCGGCGGCGCAAGGGCGCGGAACAGTCGTTGCGCCGCTCCAACGCCCTGATCCATGCCGTCAGCCAGACGCAGGCCCTGTACATCGCTGGAGCCGATACCCGCGACGTCTTCGAGCGCATGTTGTCCTCACTGCTGGCAATGACCGAGAGCGAGTACGGCTTCATCGGCGAGGTTTGCCGCAACGACGACGGCTCGCCCTTCCTGCGCACCCAGGCGATCAGCAACATCGCCTGGAACGACGAGACACGGGCGTTCTACGCGCAGCATGCGCCAAAGGGATTGGAGTTCCGCAACCTGAACTCGCTCTTCGGCGCCGTCATGACCAGCGCCCGGCCGGTGATCGCCAACGATCCCGACAGCGATCCACGGCGACATGGCCGTCCGCCCGGCCATCCGCCGCTGAACGCGTTCATGGGACTGCCCTTCTTCCGTGGCGACGAACTGGTCGGAGTGATCGGCGTCGCCAACCGTCAAGGCGGCTACAGCGAGGCCATGCCGACCCAGCTCGCACCCTTCCTGAACAACTGCGCGAGTCTCACCGAGGCCGTGCGCGAAAACAGGAGACGTCGCGATGCCGAAGCGGCATTGAGGAGCAACGAGGAACGACTGCGCCTCGCCCTGGTCGCGGGGAATCTCGGCTTCTATGACCTCGACCTCGGCAGCGGCGAAGCGCTGGTCAGCACCGAGTATGCCGTCATGCTGGGCTACGCAGACGGCGAGCTGAAGTTGAATGCGGCGAGCTGGCTCGAGCGCGTGCACCCGGACGACCGCGACGTCGCCGGACGCACCCTGCACGAGTGCATCGCCGGCACGCGCACCGAATATCAGCTGGAGTACCGGCTGCAGACCAAGTCGGGCGAATGGCGGTGGATACAATCGGTCGGCAGGGTGGTCGCCTGCGACGCGCAGGGGCGGCCGCTCAGGCTGCTCGGCACGCACGCCGACATCAGCAGCCGCAAGCAGTCGGAAGAGATGCTCGAGCTGACCAGCCTCTCGGTCGAGCACGCGTCCGACGCCATCTTCTGGCTGGACCGGGACGGCCGTTTCGTCCATGCCAACGAGCAGGCCTGCCGTTCGCTCGGCTACACGCGCGAAGAGCTGCTGCGGCTGCACCTCTGGGATGTCGACGTGGACAGCAGCGAAGCGGGCTGGCGCGAATCGGCGCCAGGCTCCGGACTGGCGGGCTCGCTGCGCGAGGGCACGCGACACCGGCGCAAGGACGGCAGCAGCTTCCCGGTCGAAGTATCGTCGCGAGTCATCGCTTTCGGCGGACGGGTCTACGGCTTCGCCTTCGTGCGCGACGTCTCCGAGCGCAGGCACGCCGAAGAAGCGGTGCGCCAGAGCGAGCAACGCCTGCTGCAGGCGATCCGCGTCTCCGGGATCGGCATCTTCGACCGCGATCACCCGGCCGACACGATCTACTGGTCGCCCGAGTTGCGCACGATGTTCGGCTGGGGAGACGAGGAGCCGCGCAGTGTCGATTCGTTCATCGAGGTCGTTCATCCCGACGACCGCGAGCACGTCCTGGCGGCCATCCGCCGCGCCCACGACGCGAACGGCGACGGTCAGTACGAGGCCGAGTACCGCATCGTCGGCCGCTCCGGCGTCGTCCGCTGGGTGCTGGCGATGGGGCAGACGTCTTTCGCCGGCGACGGCGACTCGCGTCAGCCACTGCGCACGGTCGGCGCCGCCCTCGAGATCACCGCCCGCAAGCAGGCCGAGGAGGCCCTCCGGCGGGCGAACGAGGAGCTCGATGAGCGTGTCCGGCTGCGTACCGAGGAACTCGCCACCTCGAACGCGCAGTTGCGGGAAACGCTCGACACCTTGCGGCGTGCGCAGGACGAACTCATCCGCAGCGAGAAGCTGGCCTCGCTGGGTTCGCTGGTGGCCGGCGTGGCGCACGAGATGGGAACGCCGCTGGGCAACAGCCTGCTGGTGGCCACCACCCTCTCCGAGAAGACGCGCAAGTTCTCGCAACTGGCGGAGGGCGCCAGCCTGTCGCGCACGGCGCTGCGGGACTTCGTCGCCGTTGCGCTGCAGGCCACCGGCCTCCTCGAGCGCAGCCTGCTGCAGACGAACGACCTGATCGGACACTTCAGGCAGGTCGCCGTCGACCAGACCAGCGCACAGCGCCGACGGTTCGACCTGGCGGCGACGATCGACGAGATCGTCGCCACCCTGCGACCACAGTACCGGAAGACGCCGCACCGCATCCAGGTCGACATTCCGGACGGCATCGTCATGGACAGCTTTCCCGGGCCGCTGGGCCAGATCATCAGCAACCTGGCAACCAACGCGCTCGTGCATGGCTTCGCACAGGCCGCAGCAGGCCTCCTCGAGATCGCGGTGAGCCCGCCCCGCGACGGACGCATCACCATGACGGTCAGCGACAACGGCTGCGGCATTGCCGCCGAACACCTGCCGCGCATCTTCGATCCGTTCTTCACGACCCGCCTCGGCCAGGGCGGCAGCGGCCTCGGCCTGCACATCGTCTACAGCATCGCCACCCGCGTACTCGGCGGCCGCATCGAGGCGCGCAGTGCGCCCGGCGAAGGAAGCACCTTCATCCTCCAACTGCCGCTGCAAGCCCCTGACACGTCTCCGGCGGCAGCGAACTGGGGCGCCGTGCCGCCTTGAGGTGGCGCTCGCCACGGCCTTCTCCATGCCCACCTCGACGACCACACGAGTGCAGCGCGGCGGTTGCTATAATCCCACAGTGGATTTGCAGTCGGCCGGCAAGCCTCCAGCGCGGCTGGAGTGAACCCGAGGAGAGACCAGTGGCGAGCAGGTCGAAGCGTGTGCGCGGAGCGCAGCGAGCCAGGGAACCCGACAGTCCCCTTGCGCGACACAGCGGCCGGGTCGAAGCAGGCGGCGGGGACTCTTCCGCAGCGGTCGACTCGCCGCAAGCCCGCGGCGCGTCCGCGGTGACTCCCCTGATCCGCGTCGCGGGTATCGAGATTGCGTGGGATGCGCTCGCCGGCACCTGCACCTTCGAGCGCTTGCCCGTCGCCATGCTGTGGATCGACACGACGCTGGCCGGCTTGATGGCTGGCCTGCAGGCGATGGTCGGCGCCGAGCGGTTCGGCCTGGCGCTGCAGAGCGAGGGGCGCAAGAGCGTCGACGCCGACTGGCAGGTGATCGACTCCGCTGCGGATTTCGCCTCCGGGTTTGCGGCCATCGCTCGGCAATGCCCGCGTGTGGATCGAGGTACGCGATGAAGACGGTCGGGTCCTGATCTGGAACCGCGCGGCAGCGGAGATCAGCGGTCATGCCAGTGAGCAGGTGGTCGGCCACGGCGATGTCGACGGCTGGCTGTACCCCGATCGCGCGCGTCTCGACGCGGCGCGCAGCCGGTTCGCAGCAGCGCGGACGAGCGAGTCGCCGGCCGGCGTGAAGACGACGATCCGCTGCCGCCATGGCGACGACCGGGTGATGGTCTGGCATACGGCGACGCTGCCGGCGGATGCCAGCGCCACCGGCGGCCTGCTCATCCTCGGTCTCGACGTCACGGCGCAGGAGCGGGCCGAGGCCGCCCTGCAGCAGAGCGAGGCGAACTACCGGCTTCTCGTCGAGAACCAGAGCGACCTGGTGGTCAAGATGGATACCGCGAATCGCTTCCTGTTCGTCAGCCCCTCGTATTGCCAGGTTCTTGGCAGGAACGAGGCGGATCTGCTCGGCCAGACCTTGATGCCACTGGTGCATGAGGACGACCGCGCAGCGACGGCGGCGGCGATGGAGGATCTCTTCCGGCCGCCCTGGCGGACCTATCTCGAACAGCGAGCGCGCACCGGCGCGGGCTGGCGCTGGTTCGGCTGGGCGGACACCGCGGTGCTCGACGACGACGGACAGGTGGTGGCGATCATCGGCGTCGGACGCGACATCACCGACCGCAAGCTGGCCGAGGAGGCCTTGTTCGAAGCCAAGGAACGGGCCCAGGTGACGCTCGATTCGATCGGCGACGCGGTGATCACGACCGACGGGCGGGCAATCGTCGAGTACCTCAACCCGGTGGCCGAGACACTGACCGGCTGGAGTGCGGCCGATGCGAACGGTCGCCCGCTGCAGGAAGTCTTTCGCATCGTCGACGAGCGGACGCGCCAGCCGGCGCCCGACCCGGTCGAGCGCTGCCTGCGTGAAGGGAAGGTCGTCGGCCTGGCCAACCATTCGATCCTGGTCGGCCGGCATGGGTGGGAGCATCACATCGACGACTCGGCGGCGCCGATCCGCGGCCGAGACGGCCAAGTACTCGGCGCGGTGCTGGTCTTCCACGACGTGACCGAGAACCGTCAGCTGGCGCGCCGGATGGAGTACGACGCCACACACGACGCCCTCACCGGCCTGATCAACCGGCAGGAGTTCGAACGGCGGCTCGAGCGGGTGGTGAACAGCGCACGCCAGTACGATGCGCGGCATGCGCTCTGCTACCTCGATCTCGACCAGTTCGTCAAATCCGGTGACAGTATACTCAATTGCCCCTTCCACCAGCGAAGACAGAAAGTCCCCCGGGGAGCCTGCATGCGGATCAGCGGTCGGCGCGCAGCGCTGCCAGCTGTGGACGCTGCGAAAAATGGGCCAGGGCGAGCAGCACAGCCGCCGCAGCAAGCAGGATGAAGCAAACAGCGGTCGCGAAGGCGCCGACCCAGTGCGCCCAGACGACCACCAGCAGTACCGGCACGATGCGGGCGATCACCAGGCGACGACGACGCACCTGTACGGCAACCGGGGCAGGCATGCGGCACACCGGAGGCCATCGTTGCGGCATGTTCCGCGGAACCGGGGTCACCGCCGCCGAAGTTGAAATTGCGCGCGCTGCCGTCGCCCTACGCGGCAACGATGTCCGCGCCCTTCTCCATGCCCACCTCGACCACCACGCCACAGACGAACCAGTTGGACACGAGGACTCCCGATGAACGGAACAAGCCAGCGACGGCAGCGCGCGTGTATGGGCTCGCATCAGCGAGCGTCAATCTCCCGCCTGCTTCCGGTGGCTCGGGCGTCTCCCGAAGCAGCCGCCCGTCTGCGGGCAGCAGGCGTCACGGCGATGTTGGCTTGCCCCGATTCGCCCGGATGTCGCGCGCGCCGCTGCTGCCGGCTACCTCTCACGCTTCATCCGGGTCTCCCTCGTCTTCCAGCTTGCGGCGCACAGCCCGGATCACGCCATGCGTTGTCTCGATGTCGCCGGCCGCAAGTCCTTCGGCGAGCCGGTTGATCCACGGCGCCTGCAGGCACATGGCCGCATCGAAGGCCTGCTGGCCCCTGTCCGTCAGCACGACCAGCGATGCCCGCCGATGATGCGGATTCGGCGCCAAGCCGACCAGGCCTTCGTTCACCAGGTCATTGACGATCCGCTGCACGTTCTGCCGCTTTGCCCCCATGTCGCGTGCCAACCAGGCAACCGGCTGTGGTCGGGTGGCCGCAACGATGGTGCCGAGAACCTGCCAGCGGGCGCTGGTCAGGCCGAGCTCGGCAACCAGCCGGTCGCCCGCGGCGAGCATCCGGCTGCTGAGCTTGAAGAGGTCGAGAACCAGTGCGGACAACGCCGCTCCGCCAGCTGTCCGCTGTGTTTCGGGAAGGCCCGGGCCGGTCGCTTTCATGTCGCGATCGTGCCGTGTTGACCTCATGATGTCAATCCGTCAATATCCGGTCCGTGCAGCGTGTCGTGTCGAAGGGAAGCAGCCGATCATGAAGACCACCATCCACGCCGCGGCTGGTGCCATTGCCCTGCTCTGTATCCTGGGCTTCTGGAGATCGACGGCGATTGCCGAGCTGTTCCTTTCCCCGCAGACCGAGGTCGCAGTCAAGCAGGCCGTCCCGTACGGCATGGGTGTGCTGGTCCCGGCGCTGGTGGTCACCGGTGGCAGCGGCTTCGCGCTCGCCGGCCGCATGCGGCACGCCCCGGCCGTGAACGCGAGGAGCGCGCCATGACCTACAACCTGCTCAAGTTTGGCCACATTCTCGGTGCCATCCTCATGGGTGCCGGGCTGGTGGGCGTGTGGATGGCCGATCTGCGCTCGCGCCAGTTGCGCGATCTCTCCCAGTTCGCCGAGTCCGTGCGCAACATCGCCGTCTTCTATGACGGACTCGTCGTCCCCGGGGCGCTCCTCTTGCTCGCGTCGGGAAGCTGGATGATCGGTGGGTTCTACGGCGGCTGGGCTTTCCTCGACATCCCCTGGCTCACGGGAATGGTCGTCCTGTTTGTTGCCGAGTTCATCGAAGGCAACACGATCACCCGCCTCTATTTCATGAAACTCCGCCGCCTCACCCATCAGGCTCTGGCCGAAGGCCGTTTCACCCGCGAGCTCGAAGCGGAACGGGGAAAGCTCGTGCCGTCCTTCACGCATTTCCTCGACCTGCCCATGCTCACCCTGATCATCGCACTCGGCGCGCTGAAGCCCGATTCATGGAGCCTCTTCCTCGCCGGCTCAGCCATCGCCATCGTCGTCGCCAGCTTGCTCACCTACCGCATCCCGCGCCTGTACCCTTGGGGCGGTGAGCAGCCCAGCGGCTGAGAAGCGGACCGATCCCGGCCATCGGACGACGAAGCCAGCACTTTCGCGGTGGCGTCCGACCCCGCGCCGCGGTGAAGGCTGCCGCAGTCAGGGCAGGACACGCTGAGTCGCGACGGGTCGCTGACATCGACGTTGGTCGTGGCGAACGAAGTGCAGCAGCTCGTGAAACAGGTCAGCGCCCAACGGCAGTTGGTCGATCTCCTGCGGCTTTGCCTGCCGGTCATCGGCGCAGGACCGACCCTGGCTCAAGCGCAGGATCGCGCGGAAGCCCGTGTTGCACGGCGCCCGGTGCCAGTGGTCGTCGTCGCGCTCGATTTCGGCCAATGCGCGCCAGGCCGACTCCTCCGATGCCACGCTGTCACGTCCGCCGAGTGGCCGGAGGCGGCCGCGCACTGGCGGTTGCGCCGGGTAGCGAAAGCGGATCGCCCGCGCCAGTGGCCGGCCCGCCGGGCGGTTGCCGCCGGGCAAGGGCTCGGCGAGCGCCGGATGCCCCATGAGTTGAAGCGGGATCATACGAGACGCCTTCTGTCGCGTTCCCAAGCTGGCGACGACGCGCGCCAGAAGAACGCGATGTCCGTGACTGGCTGCCGAGCGTGCAGGAGCGGTGGAGCACGGCGACGGCGGTCTGGCACCTGGAGGAGCCCTGTCGTCGGGCAGAGGTTGCCATCTACCTGCCGATTGCGTGGCGTGTGCTCGTCGCCGAACTTGCCACCCCGGTTTTCCCGGGAATCCAAGCCGATCATACTGGCGCCGAAGCGGGCGGCGGGCTACTGCAGTACATCGTTCAGCTCCGCGGCTGAGCAGTTCGGAAAGAAGGCTGCGACAGCGCCGTCGAGTTGCGCATTCACCCCGTTGCACAGACGGGTAGCAAGCTATCGTCCAGCCAAAGGACAGAAACGGCGAACGGTTGCGGGTGAAGCTCTGCCGGTGCTCCGAGGCATAGCGCCAAGGCGCCGGCGACCTGCAGCAGGGAGTACCCGGGCATGAACGGTAGGCGCATTGCCGGCAATCGCCTTGGCGAGCTCAAGGAACTTCACGGGTCCCACGCTCCACGGGCAGGCGGGCATCATAGGCCCAGGGCCGAACGGCCGTTGCATTCATCTTGGCTGCGTCTGCGTGACGCGGATTCAGCAGCACGTTGTACTCTTCGGGGACGATCACCGACGGAACGATCAGCAGAACCGACAGCAAACCATCGAGCCATGCATTGCCAGCTTCTGCGGACACCAAACCGGCAGGCACGGCATTCCAGCCCTCGGGAAGGCTCGCAAGCAACAGCGATTGCCGTACATTCCAGACTTCGTCCGGAACGTCGATGCGCACCAGCACGCGGTTCAGCGGCAAGCCACCCGCATTGAGGTGCACGACTGTCTCCAGGCAAGCCAGCGAGGCGCTGGTGGCGGCATATACTACCGGCCTGCCAGGGCTGTTCCACCGACCACCCGTGTTCTCTGCGCCCAGGCCGCTGAGGTCGGTGGGGGCGATGCTCCTCGATGCGAGTGCGATGCGCCAGAGCGCGACGCTCATGCGTAGGCGCCGCTGCCGATCTGGTCGAGCAGGTGGAAAACAGTGTCCTGTCCTTCGGCGGTGTCCATCCACTCCGCGGGCCGCTGACCTCCGAGCGCTGGAAGTGGTTGCTCCAGCCAGGTTGCTGCCCACACGGCAGCATCGAAATCCGCCACGCTGCCTGCATCTTCCACGATCGCCTGCACGCGCCCGACAAGCCGGCTGAGTCCCAACACGCGCGAAGTCTCATCGGGCGAGAGCAGGCTCGCTTCGCGTACCTTGCGGTCGATCGTGGCACGAGCCAAACCGAGCGTACGGCACAGCTGCTCCTTCGAAATGCACAGTTGCGCTGCCAGCTCCACGACCAGCGTGGCCGGCACGCCGTGCTTGATCATATCGATACGCACTATCGGCGCGGCACGATAGGCCTGCTCGAAGTGCTGTTTGAAGTACTGTTGCTTGAGCATCCTATCGACAAACCTGTTTTTCTGCGCAGGCGCGACCTGCTCGGCGAGATTGAGCATCTCCCCGCTCGACTCAGGATTGGCCGGCACGCTCGCGTCGGGTGGTTTGAGCCTGGACCTGCTGGTACGGATGGTCGCTCCCAAGTTGGATATCCACATCGATCTAGTGAGCAGTCACTATACATCGAGTGAGCGGAAGGAATCAACCGAGCCTCTTGCAAGACCCGCCGGGAGTTGCGGATAGACGCCCCACGTTGCATAAACGCGGCGAGAAACCGACCAGCCATCTGTTTCAACGGATGCTTCCACTTCAAGCGGTCTGATGACCCTCATGACGAATAAGTGACTTCATTGTTTCCTTGGCCTGCCGCGGCGTGCAAAACCTACCTTCAACTGCAAGGTCGCTTCAATCTCCTCTTTGAACTGCTGATTACCCAGCGGCGTCCCTGTTTGCAGGGCACTGTGCAGCAGCGCCAGTTCTTCGAAGTCGGACTCGCCATCGAACAGGCCGCGATAGACCGACTGCCGATCGTCGGGCAAACGACCCAGAGCGAAATACTCAGGGTGCGCTGTCAGGACGGCATTGCTCACCCCCAACGCATTGGCCGCGTAGCTGGACCAACGGTACTTGGCCGGATGATCGACCATCGAGGCCCTCACCGGATTCAGCTCAATGTAACGCATGCACGATAGCAGATAGGTCTGCGACTCAATCACGTTGCACCGGTGGCGACCCTCCCACAAACCGCCATGTCGCTGATATGTTTCGTTGATATGTCGCACATAATGTCGGCCCAGGCTCTGGAACAAGCGCCCTACCGAGTCGGCCCGCTCGGGCGACAGCAGCAAATGCACGTGATTGGTCATCAGCACATAGGCATGCACCGCGCAGCCACAGCCATCGGCAGCCTGTTTGAGGCAGCGCAGGTATTCCAGATAATCGAGATCGTCAAAGAATACCGCGGATCGGTTGTGGCCGCGCTGAACGGCATGGACAGGGGCGCCGGGAACGTAAAAGCGAGGTTTTCGCGGCATTGGGCGTCGCTACTTCAGCGGATGGCGCACCCGCAAGCCCTTGAAGCGGCGAAATCCCCTGTCGGTGGTGACCCAGTCGCAGTCCCACTCCAGCGCGAGCGCCGCATGATAGGCATCAGGGATATCGTTGCCCTGCGCAGAAATCGACCGCGCGCACTGCCGGAACAGATGCCAATGATTCCTGCCGGGCGCCAGGCAAACCGCGTGCTCCGCTGTGCGAACCTGCTCCGCGAAGGCGATGGCGACATCCAGCAAGGTCGGTGTTTCGAAAACCCTTGCATGGGTCACGACCCGGACGAAACCGCTCAACACCAGTTCCGAGAAACCGTATGCAGTAGGGGAGTTGATCACCGATTCCAGCCAGTCACGGTAAGCCCGATGATCCTTCACGTCTTCCCGGTGCGCATACACCAGCACATTCACATCCATCAATATCACGACGGGTCGTCCATGATCTGCCGTAGCGAACGCCCATTGTCCAGATCCACCCCCGGTTTCACACCGGGCCCGGAGGCCGTGATCAGCCGTACCGTTTCGCGCGTTGCCCTTTGCTTTGCGAGGGACTCACGCAAAGCGTTTTCAATCACGCGCGCCAGGGAAACGCTCTCTTCGACCGCCCGGTGCCTGGCGGCAATGAGCAATTGCTCATCGAGGTTGACCGTGGTTCGCATGACGCCTCC
>JAEUOM010000175.1 GCA_016788495.1 Accumulibacter sp.
GGGATGAAGAGCAGCGAAAGGTGCTGCAGCATGCCCTGGGCGGTCGTGCGCAGCTCGGTCGAAGGCCCGCCACGCCAACAGAGCGCGACGAAGAGCAGGGCCATGCCGATCACCGGACCGGGAATCGGCAAGGCCAGGCCGCGGGCGATCGCCTCGCCGATCAGTTGAAAGACGAGCAGCAGGGTGATGGCGCCGATCATTTTCCTGGCCGGCCGTGCCGGCCGCAGGCGGCGGCCGGCGGCCGCAAACGGCGGTCAGCGCAGCGCGGCGTTGATCTTCTCCAGCGCCTTCGAGCCGGGACAGAGCTCGGCGGCACCGAGGGTGTTCAGCGGCTGTTCGACGGTGCCGAGTTGCCGGTGCAGGTCGGCGGCCTCGGGATCGACGTAGAGCAGGCCGGTGACGACCTCGCCGCGCGCGGCGTGCTCCTGGATGTACGACATGGCGCGGATGCGGTCGGTCGGGTCGTAGTCGGCGTGCAGCTTGCGCAGGCGGACGATCGAACCGTCGTGCTGGCGGACGTCGATGACTTCGCCGGCGGCGTAGTCGGCGGTGATTTCCTCGCGCAGGGTGATGAAGTCGAGGCGGTTCACCGCCTCGTTGTGCTCGCGCACGTAGTCGTAGCTCTTGGTGCTGCCGGAGTGGTTGTTGAAGGTGATGCACGGCGACAGGATGTCGATCACCGCCGCGCCCTGGTGGGCGAGCGCCGAGCGGAGCAGCGGCACGAGCTGTGCCTTGTCGCCGGAGAAGCCGCGGGCGACGAAGGTCGCGCCCATCACCAGCGCCAGCGTCACGAGGTCGATCGGCGCGTCGTTGTTGCTCTGCCCCTTCTTGGAGCGCGAGCCCTTGTCGGCGGTGGCCGAGAACTGGCCCTTGGTGAGGCCGTAGACGCCGTTGTTCTCGACCAGGTAGGTCATGTTCACGCCGCGGCGCATGACGTGCGCGAACTGGCCGAGGCCGATCGACGCCGAGTCGCCGTCGCCCGAGACGCCGAGGTAGATCAGCTCGCGGTTGGCGAGGTAGGCGCCGGTGAGCACCGAGGGCATGCGGCCATGCACGGTGTTGAAGCCGTGCGAGTTGCCGAGGAAGTAGTCGGGCGTCTTCGACGAGCAGCCGATTCCCGACAGCTTGGCGACGCGGTGCGGCTCGATGTCGAGTTCCCAGCACGCCTGGATGATCGCCGCCGAGATCGAGTCGTGACCGCAGCCGGCGCAGAGGGTCGAGATCTTGCCCTCGTAGTCGCGGCGGGTGAAGCCGACACGGTTCTTCGCCAGGCTCGGGTGGTGCAGTTTGGGTTTGGCAATGTAGGTCATCTCAGGCCACCATGTTCTCGCGGAGTGGGCGGACGTTCAGCCGGGCGACGCGTTCGGCGATCTCCTGGGTGATGAAGCGGGCGGTGATCGGCGTGCCGTCATAGTGCAGCACCGGGACCAGGCTGGCCGGGTTGGCGTGCGCCTCGTTGATCAGCAGGGTCGTCAGTTGTCCGTCGAAGTTCTGTTCGAAGACGAAGACCTTCGAGTGCGCGGCGATGAAGTCGGCGATCTCGTTCTGGAAGGGGAAGGCGCGAATCCGCAGGGCGTTGAGGTAGATGCCCTGTTCGGCGAGCGCGGCCAGCGCTTCCTGCATCGCCGGGCCGGTCGAGCCGTAGAAGATGGCGGCGAAGCGTGCCGGGTAGCGGGCGGCGGTGAGCACCGGCAGCGGCACCAGCGACTTGGCGGTCTCGAACTTCTGCCGCAGCCGCTGCATGTTGTAGATGTAGTCGGCGCCGGCTTCCGAGTAGACGGCGTAGGCGTTCTTGGTCGTGCCGCGGGTGAAGTAGCCGCCCTTGGTCGGGTGCGTTCCGGGGTAGGTGCGGTAGGGGATGCCGTCGCCGTCGACGTCGAGGTAGCGGCCGAAATCGGTGCCGGCGTCGAGTGCTTCGCGCGTCATCACCTTGCCGCGGTCGTATTCCCGGTTGTCGTCCCAGGCGAAGGGGCGGCAGAGGCGCTGGTTCATGCCGATGTCGAGGTCGGTCATGACGAAGACCGGGGTCTGCAGCCGTTCGGCGAGGTCGAGCGCCTGCGCCGACATCTCGAAGCACTCGTGGGGGTCTTCGGGAAACAGCAGGACGTGCCGGGTGTCGCCGTGCGAGGCGTAGGCGCAGGCGAGGACGTCGGCCTGCTGCGTGCGCGTCGGCATGCCGGTCGACGGGCCGCCGCGCTGGACGTTGATCAGCACCGCCGGGATCTCGGCGAAGTAGGCGAGGCCGATGAACTCGGCCATCAGCGAGATGCCGGGGCCGGATGTGGCGGTGAAGGCGCGGGCGCCATTCCAGCCGGCGCCGATGACCATGCCGATCGATGCCAGCTCGTCTTCGGCCTGCACGATGCTGTAGCGCTTCTCGCCGCTGGCCGCGTCGGTGCGCAGCTTCTGGGCGTAGCGCTCGAAGGCTTCGGGGACCGACGACGAGGGGGTGATCGGGTACCAGGCGCAGACCGTCGCGCCACCGTAGATGCAGCCGAGTGCGGCGGCGCTGTTGCCGTCGGTGAAGATCATGTCGCCGACGCGGTCGCGGCGCTCGACCTTGAGGGCGATCGGCTTCAGGTGCTGGCGGGCGTACTCGCGGCCGAGGTTGAGCGCCTGCAGGTTGGAGTCGAACAGCTTCTCCTTGCCCTTGTACTGTTCGCCGAAGAGCTTCTCGATCTCCTGCGGGTCGATGTCGAGCAGGGTCGTCAGGGCGCCGACGTAGATGATGTTCTTGAACAGCTGGCGCTCGCGCGAATCGCTGTAGGTGTCGTTGCAGATCTCGGTCAGCGGCATGCCGAGGACGTGGATGTCGTTGCGCAGGCGGGCGCGCGGCACCGGCTTCGAGCTGTCGTAGAAGAGGTAGCCGCCGGGGTCGATCTCGCGCACGTCCTGCTCCCAGCTCTGCGGATTCATCGCCACCATCAGGTCGACGCCGCCACGGCGACCGAGGTAGCCGTGTTCGGTGACGCGTACCTCGAACCAGGTCGGCAATCCCTGGATGTTCGACGGGAAGATGTTGCGCGGCGACACCGGCACCCCCATGCGCAGGATCGCGCGGGCAAACAGTTCGTTCGCCGATGCCGATCCGGAGCCGTTGATGTTGGCGAACTTGACGACGAAATCGTTGACTGCTTCGATCTTCTGCATTTCTCGCTCCTCAGGTGACCGCTGCCGCCGCTTCGCTGGCGCCCGTGCGCGCGCAGCCGGCATGCGTCATGACCAGCAGGTACTTCTGCATGTCCCAGGCGCCGGTCGGGCAGCGCTCGGCGCACAGGCCGCAGTGCAGGCAGACATCCTCGTCCTTGACCATCACCCGCCCGGTCTTCAGCGTGCCCGAGACGTAGAGGTCCTGGCTGCGGTTGAGCGCCGGCGCCTGCAGGCGCGTTCGCAGGTCGTCCTCGTCGCCGTTGTGCGTGAAGCTGATGCAGTCCATCGGGCAGATGTCCATGCAGGCATCGCACTCGATGCACAGGCGGTTGCTGAATACCGTCTGCACGTCGCAGTTCAGGCAGCGCTGCGCTTCCTGGAAGGCGAGCTGCGGATCGAAGCCGAGCTCGACCTCGATCCGGATGTTCTTCAGCGCCGCCGAGACGTCGCGCAGCGGCACGCGCAGGCGGCGGTCGTGCGAGATGGCGTTGTCGTAGCGCCAGGCGTGGATGCCCATCTTCTGCGAGACCAGGCTGGTCGTCGGCGCCGGTCGTGCGGCGACGTCCTCGCCGTTCAGCAGGCGGTCGATCGACACCGCCGCCTCGTGGCCGTGCGCCACCGCCCAGATGATGTTCTTCGGCCCGAAAGCGGCGTCGCCACCGAAGAAGACGTTCGGCAGCGTCGACTGCATCGTCCGTTCGTCGAGCTTCGGCAGCCCCCATTTGTCGAATTCGATGCCGATGTCGCGCTCGATCCACGGAAAGGCGTTCTCCTGGCCGACGGCGACGAGCACGGTGTCGCATGCGAAATGCGGGTCGGGCTCGCCGGTCGGAACGAGCGTCCGGCGCCCGTTCTCGTCATAGACCGAGCGCACCTTCTGGAAGGTGACGCCGGTCAGGCGGCCGCCGTTGTGCGTGAAGTTCTTCGGTACGAGGTTGTTGAGGATCGGGATGCCCTCGTGCATCGCGTCCTCCTTCTCCCACGGGCTGGCCTTCATCTGCTCGAAGCCGGAGCGGACGATGACCTTGACGTCCTCGCCGCCGAGACGTCTTGCCGAGCGGCAGCAGTCCATGGCGGTGTTGCCGCCACCGAGGACGACGACCCGTTTGCTGATCGAGTTGACGTGGCCGAAGGCGACGTTCGCCAGCCAGTCGATGCCGAGGTGGATGTGCTTGGCCGCCGCCTTGCGTCCGGGAATGTCGAGATCCTGGCCGCGCGGCGCACCACAGCCGACGAAGACGGCGTCGTAGCCCTCGTCGAGCACCGCCTTCAGCGAATGGATGTAGTGGCCACCGCGGAAGTCGACTCCGAGGTCGAGGATGTAGCCGGTTTCCTCGTCGATGACTCCTTCGGGCAGGCGAAACTTGGGGATTTGCGTGCGCATCATGCCGCCGGCGAGCCTGTCGCCGTCGTAGACGACGACCTCGTAGCCGAGCGGTGCGAGGTCGCGGGCGACGGTCAGCGACGCCGGGCCGGCGCCGATGCAGGCGATGCGGCGGCCGTTCTTCTGCGCCGCCGGTTGCGGCAGCAGGTGACGGATGTCTTCCTTGTAATCGGCGGCGACGCGCTTCAGGCGGCAGATGGCGACCGGTTCGCGGCGCTCGCGGCCGTCGGGGGTCTCGTCCTCGACGCGGCTGCGGCGGCAGGCGGGCTCGCAGGGGCGGTCACAGGTGCGGCCGAGGATGCCGGGAAAGACGTTCGACACCCAGTTCACCATGTAGGCTTCGCTGTAGCGCCCGCCGGCGATCAGGCGGATGTATTCGGGAACGGGCGTGTGTGCCGGGCAGGCCCACTGGCAGTCGACGACCTTGTGGAAGTAGTCGGGAGCGCTGATGTCGGTTGGCTTCAAGACTGGGGTATCCTTTCGTCGCTGGGCAAGTGGGACAAGGATCGCTGGGCTGCAAGGGCGTCCATGGTAGCGCGCCGCCGCGGCGCTGAAAAGGGCTTGTGCGCGGGCTTTGGCGAGCCCTCTCGTGGCGGCGTGGCAGCCGGTTTGATGGCGCCCGGGCGGGGAATTGGCGATCGGCCGGCAAGCTGTGCCTTTTGATGGCATTGTCCTGATCCACGGGGCAGCCGCCCGGCGGCCGGCGAGCGGCGCCGGCGTGTAACATGAGCGCTGCGAATCTTTTCTTGGGGTGATCGGTGATGCTCGGCAAAATTCTCCTCGCTCTTCTGGTCCTGTCCTTGCCGTTGCAGTTGCGCGCCGAGGTGGTCGACGTCGGCAACGCCGAACTGGCCCGCCTGCTGGCGGCCGGCGTGCCGGTGATCGACATCCGCACCGCCGGCGAGTGGCGCGAGACCGGCGTCGTCCCGAACAGCCGGCTGCTGACCTTCTTCGACGAGCGCGGCCGCGCCGACGCGCCGGCCTGGCTGCAGCAGGTGCAGGGCGTCGCGAAGCCCGACTCACCGGTGATCGTCATCTGCCGCAGCGGCAACCGGACGCGCGCGGCAAGCCAGTTTCTCTCGCAGCAGGGTGGCTACCGCACGGTCTACAACGTTCGCGACGGGATTCGCGCCTGGGCGGCCGAGGGCCGGCCGCTGGCGCCGGTGAGCGCCGGCATGGCTGCCGGCTGTGCCGGCGGCGGCAGTTGCTGACCCCGGGTTTCACGCCGCGGGCAGTCGCTGCTCAGTCAACACCGCTGGTGCACCGCCGGCTGGTGCCGGGCCAACGCGCCGCGGCTGCCGCCGGCGCTGCCGGGAGCAGGTGGCGGGCGAAGACGGCGAGCAGCGCGACGAGCACCGCGCTGGTCAGCCAGGCGGTCCATAGCGTGTGCGTCAGAAAGTGCTGACCGCGCATCTGTTGCACCCAGCCGAGCAGCAGACCGACGCTGCTGCCGCCGGCATAGGCCAGCAGCGCCTTGCGCGGCGAGTGCGGCAACCAGAGGACGGCCAGCGCCGCCAGCCACATGCCGGCGCTGGCATGGCCGGCCGGGAAGCACTGGCCGGCATGCCAGTCGGCCGGGACGGCGTCGAGGATGCGGAGGAAGGGATGGCTGCCGTCGTAGCGTTCGACCCCCCACGGGCAATGCATGGCCGAGCGTGCTTTCAGGCCGCGTACCAGCATGGGGGCGAAGGTTGCCGCCAGCGCCAGCAGCCGCAGCCGGGCGCGCCCGGCTTCGCCGAGTCGCGGCCACGGGCGCACGAGGTCGAACAGGGCGGCGGCGACGAGCAGGAAGCCGCTCCAGATGAGGACGTTCTTCACCCAGATGTGCATGAAGGTGCGCCCGAACCAGCTCTGGTCCCACGGGAACAGACCGCGTTCGCGATCGAAGTGGAGGTCGGCAAGCCACAGGTCGATGTCCGTGTATTGGCCGATGACGAGCAGCAGGGCGGCGCTGAGGGCGAGGAACAGCAAGGGCTTGCGGAGGCTCGCCAGGTGCTGCCCGGGTCCGCAGATGACATGCAGGGTGGAGAACATCGCGTCGGTCCGGCAACGTTGAGGAGCGCATCGTGGCGTACCGTCCTTAAGCCGGCATGAAGCCCTTCGAGAACCGGGATTCGCGGGCGCGCTTCGTCGCCTACGTACCGCCGGGGAGCATTGCCCGCGGCGAGTGGCTGGTGACGACGGGCGGCAATGGGAAGACGGTGGCGTGTGCCGACTGCCACGGGTCGGGACTGCGAGGCGATGCCGAGGTGCCGCCGATCGTCGGTCGCTCGCCGAGCTACGTCTTCCGCCAGCTCTACGACATCAGGCACGGCGCGCGCAGCGGCGAACGGGTGCAGCCGATGCAGGCCACGGTGGCAGCGCTGACGATCGACGACATGCTCGCCATCGCCGCCTACATGGCGGCAGCGGGTGTCCGCTGACCGATCACGCGCCTGTACTTGTTGTTGTGGAAACACGATTTGCAAGTGATTGAATGGGCTCAAGTTGCGAGTGCCAAAGGGCTGGTCTTGCCGACATCTGACTGGTTTCCGGCTTACCCGTCAGGACAGGATGGTAGTATAATCAAAGCCTTGCGGGGGAAGTGCGACGCTGGACGGGGGCGCGCCACCGCAGTTCTCGCGGTGGCTCGTTGCGCGCGCCATCGCTCGTTTTTTTTTTTTTCAGAGGGGGTAGTGATGGCGGAGCAGAAGCTGGGTAATCCGGCGGTCGTCGGTCTGGCCGGTTTCGGGTTGACGACGATGGTGTTGCAGTTCCACAACGTCGGCTGGATGGGGCTGGGTCCCGTCGTCTGGCTGGGGCTGATCTTTGGCGGGTTGGCGCAGATGATCGCCGGCTTGCAGGAGATGAAGACGGGCAACAACTTCGGCTATTGCGCATTCACCGCCTATGGCTGTTTCTGGATCGCTCTGGCGCTCCTGCTGATCGGCAACCACTACGACCTCTACACTTCGAGCAAGACCGATGTCGGCTGGTTTCTGATCGCCTGGACGCTGTTCACTTTCATCCTCTGGATCGGCTCGCTGCGCATTCACGGCGCTCTGGCTCTGACGTTCACGCTGTTGCTGATCGGTTTCATCCTGCTCGATCTCGCGCATTTCGGCTTTCCTGAACTGACCGTCGTCGCCGGCTACGAGTTGATGGTCACGGCGGCAATGGCCTGGTACATCATGGCCCACATCATCTATGCCGACGTTTTCGGTCGTGACATCCTGCCGGTTGGCCGGCCGTGGATCGCCTGATGGGGTTCGACCGGTCGGCAGCCGGGCTGCCAGAATGGCCGGCGAGGCCCGCTTCTGCCGACATCCGTGAGAAGGTTCTGAAGGAGCAAGATGCTATGAGAAATGTGAAAGTGATGGGTTGGATCTCGGTATTTGCCGCATGTGCTTTTCTGCCCTCGGCCATGGCCGCCGACGCCGACGCAGCGACGGCCGAAGAGGCGGTCAACAACGTCCGGGCGGCAGCCAAGTTCCTGCACGACAAGGGTTCGGCAGGTTATGCCGAGTTCAACAACAAGGACGGCAAGTGGGTGTGGAAGGACAGCTACGTGTTTGTCTATGACTGCCGTCGGAACCGGATGATGGCCCATCCCCTGCGGCCCGACCTGGTCGGGCAGCCGATCATGCAGATCACCGACAATTCGGGCAAGTTCATCTTCCGCGAGCTCTGCAAGGTGGGCAGCGAACCACGTGGCGGTTGGGTCGAGTACGCCTGGCAGAAGCCGGGAGCCGGCAAGCTGTCGCGGAAGCTTTCCTATGCCCTGGCGGCAGACATCTCCTTCACCACCGGCATCCAGGTGAGCGCCGGCATCTACGATGAGAAGCTGACCGTACCGGAGCTCGGCAAGGAACTCGAGAAGATGTTCGATCCGGCCAAGTATCCAGCCCTCTGACCGTCTGTGCGGGTTGCCGGGCGGCACTGCGCTGCCGTTCGGCATCCTCGCGTTGCCGGCCAGCGCTGGTCGCCGCCGGTTCCCGCCGCGCTGGCGCCTGCGCGGCGGCGCTTGCCACCGCTCATTCCGGGCGCGTCGGGCCGAAGAAGGTCTCGACCAGCTCGGCGAGCCGCTCCGGCCGGTCATGCTGGACGTTGTGGCCGCAATCGTCGATGCGTACCTGCTGGCCGTTGGCGAAGCACTCGATTCGCCGCTGCAGCTCTTCGGGCTGCCTGGCGAAGCGCTGCAGGACGTAGCCCTCGTCGGCCATCACCAGCAGGACCGGAGCCGTCATCGCGCGCCAGCAGGCCATCACGTCCTCGACATGGTAGAGGTGGGGCGAGGGTACCTTGTGCCAAGGGTCGCAGGCGACCACCAGCCGGCCATCGGGCCGCTCGCTGGTGCAGTGGGTGGCGAGAAACAGCGCCCGTTCGGGCAGCAGGCGGCGGTTGAACTGCAGCAGGCGCGCCGCCAGTTGCTCGTGGCTGACATAGGTGCGCATCACGGGTGGTGTGCGCCGGTTGTCGAGCCATTGGCGGATGCGCTCCGGTGCCTCGTTCGTCTCGTTGTTCGGCAGCCCGAGGAAATCGACCATCAGCAGGCCGGCGACCCGTTCCGGCCGGACGCCGCCGTAGATGCTCGCCACCCCGCCACCCATGCTGTGGCCGACGATGCGCACGGGCGCGTCGGGGCTGTAGTGGTCGAGCAGGTCCTCGAGGTCGGCGTAGTAGTCGGCGAACCAGTAGCGTCGGTGCAGCCATTCGCTTTGCCCGTAGCCGCGCCAGTCCGGCGCCACCACGTGCCACGACTGCCGGAGCGCATCGACGGTGAACTGGAAGCTGGCCGACGAATCCATCCAGCCGTGCAGCATGAGCAGCAGCGGCGCTTCGCGGGGACCCCAGTGGCGGACGTTGTAGGCGAGGCCGTTGATCGGCACTCGCTCGCAATGGCAGGGCGTGCGGCTCGGTACGAGCGGGTCCGCAGTGGCTGTCTGGGAAGTGCTCACTTGCGCGCGATCATGAGGAAGATCGGGAAGTCGGTCTGGCCGGGACTGTCGGGCTTCGCCACGTGGAAAACGGTGCTGAAGCCGACGTCGTGAAAGCCGGCCTCCTGCGCTTCGCGGGCGAGGGCGGCGCGTGCGAAACCCTGGTGGCCGGTGAAGCCCGGTCCGTGGAACGAACCATCCTCGGCGTCGAGATCGGCGACGCAGAGGTGGCCGGGCGAGTCGAGCAGGGTGTACAGGTCGCGCAGCAGCCTGGCGGTGTCGGCAATGTGGTGAAAGGTCATCAGCGAGCAGATGAGGTCGAAGCGCTCGGGCGGCAACGGATCGCTGACGAGGTCCAGGCGCAGCGCCCGCAGATTGCTGGCACCGGATGCCGCGATCTTGCCTTGCAGCGTGGCGAGCATGCCGGACGAACTGTCGGCCAGCGTGATGCTGCCGCAGTGCGGCTGCAGGGCGAAGCCCAGCAAGCCCGTGCCGCAGCCATACTCGAGCACGCGCATGGCTCGCTCGGGCGGCACCTGGCTGCGGATCGCCGCGGCGACGGCCAGCGCGCGGGTGACTTTCGCCGGGTCCGCATCCCAGGTGGCGGCGCGCTCGTCGAAGGGTGTCGCGGCATGGGCTGGCGACGACGACGCCGCCTCGCTCGGGCGGTTCATCGGTCGGTCTGCGCGGCGGCCGCGCGGCACGCGGGTTGCCTGCCGCGGCAGCCGATGCCGGCAGTGGACGCCAGGAGCGCTCGCCGGTGCGGGCTGCTGGCGGCGGCCGCGCCGCTCGTGTCGCGATCCGACTGCCTGTCTGGTCTCATCCTGCTGTGCTCCTTCGTCATTTGCCGGTGACCCCGGCGGCAACCGTGGTCGGCCTTGTCAGGAGAACGGTCGATCGTGATGATAGCAGCCTTGGCGGCAGGCTCGACGCGACTTCCGCATGTTCTTCATTGGCGGCGGGGCCGATCCGGCAGCGGCTACCTTGCCATCGTCGTGCGCGGCCGCTCACCTGCAAGCTGCGCGTGTCGGAGCAGGGCGCTCCCGGAGGCGCAGGCGGGCCGGCGAGGGCTGGCCGGCTCTCAGGCGCCGGCGTCGGCGAGCAGCTGGTCATAGACGGCGAGGTCGGCTGCGGAGAAGCAGCAGAAGGTGACTTCGCGCAGCAGCTCGGCAGCGGGAAGCATTGCCCGCACCGTGCTCACCGCGATGCCGGCCGCTTCGGCAATCGGGTAACCGTAGATGCCGGTGCTGATGCTCGGAATCGCCAGGCTGCATACCTCGTGTGCGGCCGCGAGTTCGAGCAGGCGGCGGTAGCACGAAGCCAGCAGCTGGGCTTCGCCACTGCCGCCGCCGCGCCAGACCGGCCCGACGGCATGGATCACATAGCGGGCCGGCAGGCGGTAAGCGCGGGTGAGGCGTGCGTCGCCGGTCGGGCAGCCGCCGAGCAGGCGACACGCCTGCAGCAGTTCCGGTCCGGCGGCACGGTGGATGGCGCCGTCGACTCCGCCGCCGCCGAGCAGCGACGTGTTTGCGGCGTTGACGACCGCGTCCACCTGCATGGTGGTGATGTCGGCGCGGATCGCGCGCAGCAGGGCGGGCATGGCAGCAGCGGAGCCGGTCAGGCCAGATCCTGGCAGTGCGGGTTGTCCGACCGGAGGTGGAGTGCCGCCAGCGCCTGCTCGATCGTCTCGGCAGCCGCTGGCCGCACCAGGCGGATGATTTCCTTCCCTTGGTGGAGGAAGACCAGGGTCGGCCACAGGCGGACGGCGAACGAACGGCCGAGCGGGCGGCCCGGACCGTCCTCGATCTGCAGGTGGTGGATCGCCGGGTACGCCGCCAGCGCTGCGGCGAGCGGCGCCTGTAGGGCCCGGCAGTGTCCGCACCAGCGGGCACCGAACTCGATGAGCAACGGTCCCGCGCAGGCGTCGATTTCGCTGCGCGATGGTTCGCTCGGGGTTTCGGTGCGGTTGCTTGCCATGATTTCTCCTTTCCGGTTGCGCGCCGGAGTGCCCGGTCGAGGCCATGAAAGACCTTGATTTCTGCTCGGCAGTGACTATGTTGTGTATGGTAAGGGCGGTTGGACGGCGGCGCAATTCGTGCCGCCGAGCCGCGCGCGATGAGGGTAATGATGTTCTGGTTGGATGCTTCCACGGCTTGTCGGCGGGGGCGGCGTGCTGGTTGTCAGCCGCCATCGACGCCGACGAGGAAGCACATTCTGTCAAGGAGAGAGTCATGAACGACAAGGCAAGCGGAGCAGAGGTCCGGGAAGAGCAGAGCGGCAAGCAGGTGGCCGTTCAACGCGGAGGTGTGACGCCGTTCAGGGGTTTTGAGGAGCGTTTCGAACAAATGGAGCGGATGATGGACCGGATGTTCTCCGGCTTTTCACCTGGCCGCTGGATGCGGCCGTTCGAACGCGAATGGCCGACGTGGTTCGAAGGCCCGAGTTTTCGTGCGCCGGCAGTTGACCTGATCGATCGCGAAAACGAGGTCTTGGTGCGGGCCGAACTGCCCGGGGTGAGCAAGGACGAGATCTCGATCTCGCTGACCGCCGATGCGATCACGATCCAGGCGCAGAGCAGGCAGGAGGATGTCGATGAGAAGGGCGACTATCGCCGTCGCGAGATCCGGTCGAGTTCTTTCTCGCGTTCGCTGTCGCTGCCGGCGGCGGTCGATACCGAGGCGGCCAAGGCAGCCTTCAAGGACGGCGTGCTCGAGATCACCCTGCCGAAGACGCCCGTTGCCACCGGCAGGCAGGTGCCGATCGACTAGGACCGTGGCGAAGCCAGTGTCCTCAGGTTGTGGTCACCGACTGAGAAGTCGATGTTGCCGAGACTGACGGTTGCCGTCCTTCTGGTCGTCCTTGCCACGCCGCCTGCAGTTGCGGCCGATGAGGTGAGGGCGCCGGCACGCGGTGAACTTCTGTATGCGACGCATTGCATCGCCTGTCACGATCGCGAGGTGCATTGGCGCGACCGGCGGCTGGTCACCGACTGGCGCAGCCTGCTCGCCGAGGTTCGCCGCTGGCAGGCGATGGCGTCGCTGCGCTGGACCGATGAGGAGATCGACGAGGTCGCCCGCTTCGTGCAGTTGCGTCACTATCGCGACCTGGTTCCGGATTGATCGCTGGCGTCGCAGCGCGCGTGGCGGGCGAGACGCCGTCTTCTGCGGGGTGTCGGGGATGCGGGCTGGTGTCGTCGCTGCTCGCGGGAGGCGGTCCTGCGACGATGTCCGGAGCGTGTGCAAGGGTATTCTCCGGACGGCATCGGGAGTAGAATCCCCCCTGATCTGGGCGACCGGCCCAGCAATCTGCCTGGGGAGACGAAGATGTCGGCGCACGATGATGAGGACGAAGTAGCGGGTGTGGTGGCGGGGGTGGTTGGCGGTATCGCGCTCTGTGTCGCGGCCGTTTACTTCAGCGCTGCTCCGTCGCCGGGGTTGCCACAGGCGACTGCCGCAGTGAGCGATATCGCGCCGATCGGCGAACCCGTGGCGAAGGTCTATTTTTCGGTCGATCAGGCAGTGTTCGTCGATGAGAACAATCTGGTCGTGCTGCGGACGAAGCAGGTTCTCGCAACGCAGCCGGCGGGGATCATCCTCCTGTCGGGTTTCCACGATGCTTCGGGGGATCCGAAGCACAACGCCCAGCTGGCCATGGCCCGTGCCGTTGCGGTGCGCGACGTGCTGGTGGCGGGCGGGGTTCCGGTGGTTCGCGTGAAGTTCCGGCGGCCCGAGTCCACCGTCGGCAGCGGCGGCCCCGAGGAAGCCCGGCGGGTGGAGATTCGCGTGCAGTAGTCGCCGAAGTTGATGGCGTACCGGCGAGTCCGTGGCGGGCTCGCCTTTTTTTCTTTCGCTGATCTCGCCGCGCTGAGTGCGCAAAGGCTCCGTTGCCGCAGGCGCGGGGGGTTGTCATTCGCTGGGCGCTTGCTACACTGGAGATGGCAATCCCCGATAAATCATCAGACCACAGGAGGCAGTCATGAGCAAGCGCGCGCTTTGCATCGGTGTCAACAACTATCCCGGCACGCACATGGACCTGAATGGCTGCGTCAACGACGCCAACGACTGGGCGGGCGAACTGGCGACGCGCGGTTTCGCCGTCAGCAAGCTGATCGACAGCCAAGCCACCAAGGCAGCGATGGTCAGTGGTATCCAGTCGCTGATCGGTTCGGCAGTGAGTGGCGACGTCGTCGTGATCACCTTCTCGGGACACGGCACCTATGTCCCCGACCTCAACGGCGACGAGGTTGACGGACTCGACGAGGCGCTGTGTCCGTACGACCTGCAGACCGGTGGTGGTGCCCTGATCGACGACGAGATCAATACCCTGTTTGCGGCGCGCAAGGCGGGCGTGCGGTTGCTGCTGATTTCGGACAGCTGCCATTCGGGGACGGTGACGCGGGCGGCGCTGGCCGATCCGGATGCCGATGACGCGCCGCGGCCGCGCTTCATGCCGATGGGCAACTGGCTGCCTGCCGACCAGTTGCCGCGCGGGTTCAGTGGGCAGCCGTTGACAACGGTGCAGGTCACCTCCGGGCTCTCGCCCTTTGCCGGTGCGCTGTCGCGGATGGCTGGCGACCTGCTGCTCGCCGGCTGCAAGGAAGGGCCGAACAACTTCAGCTACGACGCCAGGATTGGCGGCCGTCCCTGCGGTGCTTTCAGCTATTACGCACTGAAGACCCTGCGCGCGCTGCCTGCCGGTGCCACCTACGCCGACTGGTATGCCCGCATCACGCCGGCCAACCTGCCGTCTGCCTCGTATCCGCAGACGCCGCAGATCTTCGGCAGCGCGGACGCGCGGCAGCGCAAGATCTTCTCCTGATCCGCCACCCACACGGTGCGGGCGTCATCCGCTCGCACCGTTCTCGCACGCCGGCGTTGCGGCGCCCCGGGTGGCGACCGCGCACCGCCGGGTTCATCCGTCTCGCACGGCCAGCCTGAAGGAGAGCACGATGTCGCCGACCACCATTCTCGATTTGACTGCCACACCGCAGGATCAGGCGCCTTTGCCGGCACTGCTGCGCAGCGTCCGGCGTGCCACCGATGCCGGCGACGATCCCTTCATGCCGGCGGGCTACCTGCAGCCGCGCGCCTGTTTCGAACTCGGCGCGACGGCACGCGGCGCCACCGCCGTCAGCCAGCAGTACGTGGCGCAGGCGGACGAGGTCCTGGTCATCGAACTGGCTGACGGCGGGGTGCTGATCACCAGTGCCAGCGAGCTGCAGACGGCGCTGACGCGCAGTCGGCCCGATCTCCTCGGCAGCGACGGCGAGATCCTGTTCGATCGCCTGCGCAGCGACGGTGCCGCGACGCGCGGCCTCGCCGGCGATCTCGTCGGCGGCCTGATCAGCCGCGTTTTCGCGCTGGCGGTCGGCGCCAGTGAAGACGCGATCATCACCGACGCCAGGAAGAAGCTCGGCGAGCTGACCCAGGGCAGAGGTTCCGATGCCGTCGAGCTGGGCGTTTCCTGGCTCGGCACCAAGGCCCTGATGTGGGCCATCGAGGAGCGACTGGAGCGGCAGCCGGGGCTCTACTGCTGGCAGCTGTTGCGCGGCGCTGCGGCGGCGGCCGAGCCGGACGGGCAGGCGCGGGAGCGGGCGCAGCAGGAGCTCCTGGCGGCTGCTGCCGCGGGTGAGCCGGTCCTGGTCTTCATCCACGGCACCGGTTCGAGCACGCGCGGCAGCTTCGGCGACCTGCAGCTCGACGAGCGCGAGCTGTGGAGCGTTCTCGAGCGGCAGTTCAACGGTCGCATCTACGCCTTCGAACACCGGACGCTGTCCGAGAGCCCGATCGAGAACGCG
>JAEUOM010000192.1 GCA_016788495.1 Accumulibacter sp.
CAGGGTGACGCCGGTCAGTCGGTTGGCTGCCGTGCTGGTGACGGTGAACAGTCCGCTGCCGCTGGTGTTGATGTTGCCGCTCAGCGTGACGCCCTGCTGGCGGACGGTGCTGCCGCTGCCGGCAACGATCTGACCGCTGGCGCCGCCGGTGACGTTGCTGTTCAGCACCAGGGTGCCGCCGTTGAGCGCGCTCAGGGTGCCGTTGTTGGTGACGTCCGAGTCGGTGATGGTGATCGTTCCGCTGGCGACGTCGGCGCTGATGGTGCCGCTGTTGACCAGCGTCTGCGTGCCGCCGATGTTGATCTGCTGGCCGATGGTGCCGTTCTGGCCGCGGACGGTGATGCCGGTAGCGAATGTGGTCGTACCGTTGCCGTCGAGGTCGATGCGGTTGCCGCCGCCAGTGTTGCCGAATACGAGGTTGCCGGTTCCTGCCAGCGAACTGTTGCCCTCAAGACTGAGAATGCCGTTCTGGTTGATCTCGATGGCCGTCGGCGCGCCGCCGAGGGTCAGCGCACCGCTGACGCGCTGGCGGCTGTTGGCGTTGCTCGCCATGTCCATGCGGCCGTTGAGCGTGCTGTTGTTGAGGAAGTTGCCAGCGTTCGAGAAGACGGTCAGTGCGCCGCCGCCGCTGGTGTTGATCGTGCCGCCGGTGATCGTGCTGCCGAACTGGTTGACAAAGCTCCCATTGGCAATGTTGATCGTTCCGCCGGTGTTGTTGATGTTGTGGCCGGCACCGACCTGCAGGGCGGCCGTGCTGGCGCCACCGACGTTGATCGTGCCGCTGTTGGCGGTGCCCGTGCCGCCACCCTGCAGGTCGAGCAGGAAGGCATCGAGTTGTACCGTTCCAGCGTTGTTCATGCTGCGGATCGAGCGGTTGTCGTTGACGGTCACCGTCCTGCTGGCCACGATGTTCGCGGTGTCGGCGTTGGGAGCGCTGGGGATGAGGCCGCAATCCCAGTTGCCGGCGACGTTCCAGTTGCCGCTGGCCGGAGTCCAGTTGCAGTTGGCGGCGAGCGCCTGCTGCGCCGGGAAGGCGAGCAGAATGGCCAGAAGGCTGGGCTTGATGACGAAAAGGGGTGCTTTGGTGGCCATTTTCTTCTCCTTTTGTAATGGCAGGCGACGTCGCGGCGGCACGCTGGCCTCAGCAGTCTTGCTGATGGCAAATATAAGCAGATTTCATGCCTGATCGGGGCGACGCCATCCTGATCCGGATTCGCAGCGTGTTAAATGAGCGGGATGGCTGGCCGCGACCGACCTCGGGTGGGGCCGTCGCGCTGTTCGGCGAAACTGTCGGAAGGTATTTGTAAAGGCTGGAGGTGGTTCATCTGCACCATGCCGCGTTCTGACCGGCCGCCACTGGCGGCAGGGCCGCGGCTCATGCACAATGGGGAGCATGGAGATGGCTGACGCGCGGGCGCTGAACGGGGTGATCCTTTCCCTTTATCGGGAAGGTCGGGAGGTGCCGCTCAGCCGCTACCGCGCCTGGGCGCTGGAGCAGGTCGCTTCGGTGATCGGCTTCGATTCGGCGTGCTGGGGAAGCGCCTCGGCAGAACCGCCGGCACTGCACGAGATGCATCTGCACAACTGTGAGCACGGCATCGTCGAGGCGTACGCGCGCTGCAGCGAGCACGACTTCTTCCGTGCCGCGCTGCACGCCGATCCGGGAACGGCGATCCACCTCGGCGATCTCGTGACGCGCGAGACCTATCTGCGCAGCACGCTCTACCGCAAGTTCGGACGCCGCTTCAAGGTCGAGTGGGCGCTCGGGACGCTGCTGCTCGATCGCACGACTTCGCTGCACGAATTCCTGGCGCTCTGGCGGCACGATCCCGGGGTGCCGTTTTCCGAGACCGAGCGCCGGCTCAAGGAACTCCTGATGCCGCATCTGGCGGCAACGCATCGCGCGGCCTGGTTGCGGCATTTCCTGCGCCTGCCGGGCCATCTCAACCAGGTGTGGGCGGTGGTTGACCGGCGCGGTCTGCTGCGCGAAGCATCACCGTCCTTCATTGTCTCCCTGCGCCAGCACTCGCCAGCCTGGAGCGGCAGCCACTTGCCTGAACCGCTGGCGGCCCGTGTGCGGGCGGGCCAGTCGCATGGCGCCGGCGCGTGGCGTTTCGACGTCACCAACTTCGGCGATTTCCGCTTCGTCCTCATCCGTTCGCCCGGCGCCCTGGCGCAACTGTCCGCGCGCGAACGCGAGATTGCCCTGCGCTACGCCAGCGGCGAGACGCATTCGGCGATTGCCGGCGCGCTGTCGCTGTCGCCGGCGACGGTGCGCAACCACGTCGCGCATTGCTTCCGCAAACTCGGCGTCAGCAACAAGGTGGAACTGGCGTTGCGCCTGGAGGGGGCAGTACCGCGACTGCCGACGGGAATGGTGGAATAGCCGATGGGCGGACGGCGCTGCCCCTTGTGTCGCGCGCACCGCGACCCGCGGGCGACGGCCTGCGGCAGAGGTCGCCGCCGTTGATGGCCCGCCAGTCGATCGAAGTCAGCGAGAAGGCGGGTGTGCGCTACTTGCACTTCTCCTCCGCCTGGGTGCAGGGGGCGATGCGCCTCCAGCGCCCCAACGCTCTCGAACTGTCCTACACGCGCGAGATGATGGCCGGGCTGCTGCTGCGCGCCGCCCCCTGGCCGCGCGATGCCCTGCTGATCGGTCTCGGCGCTGGCTCACTGGCCAAGTTCATCTACCATCAACTGCCGGCGACGCGGATCATCGCCGTCGAAATCGATCCGCAGGTCGAGATGGTCGCCCGCCTGCATTTCGGGCTGCCGGATGACCGCCGCCGGCTGCGTGTGCTGATTGCCGACGGCGCTGACTACATGCTCGAGGGTGACAGCCGGCACGATTGCATCCTGGTCGATGGTTTCGACGGCCAGGGCCGCGCCGGCGCTCTTGACACGCTGCCGTTCTACCAGGCTTGCCGCGCGCGTCTGAGCGAGAGCGGTCTGCTGGCGGTCAACCTGCTTGGCCGTGACCGCGGCTTCGCCGCCAGTGTCGAGCGCATCAGCCAGGCTTTCGCCGGCCGCTCGCTGGTCTTCCCCTCGTGCGACCGGGGCAACACGATCGCCTTCGCCACCGCCGGCGAGGCGGTCGACGTCGCCGGCAGCGAACTCGTCAGCCGTGCCGATTCCTGGTGTGCGGCGAGCGGCCTCAACCTGCTGCCGATGGTTGCCCGTCTGCGGCAGGGAGGCTGCCTGCCGCACGATCGACTGCTGCTCTGAGCGCGGCCCGGGAGCGGGCAAGGGCGCTATCCTTGCGCCCTTGCCCGCTCCCGGGCTGAGAACAATACCGGTTCTTGCCATGTCAGCAGCCCATTCCCCGCTTCTTGCCGACGCCACGTCGCCCGCTGGCCCATCGGGGCCCGTTCTGCCAGCCGTGTGGTCGGAGCGCCTGGTGCCGCAGCTGGCAGCCGGGGAGAAGGTGCTCGCCTGGCTGGAGATCGATCTCGATGGCGGACTGCGTTTTGCCCGCGGTCTGGCCGTCGTCAGCAGCGAGCGTCTGCTGGTCCAGGCGGCCGGCGAGCAGGACTGGCAGAGCTGGGCCTACCGACCGGGTCTTCTGCTGTCACGGCGCGACCATTCCGGCGTCGGGACGCTCGAGTTGTGCGATGCCGCGGGGCGGATCGCGCACTGGCGTTACACACTCGGCAGCGACGTCGCGGCGGGCCGGCTGGTCGACCGCTTCATGCGCCAGCTCAGCTACCGGCTGACCGGCGAAATGCCGCCGCCGGCGAGCGTCAGCCTCTGTCCAACGTGCGAAACACCGCTCCTCGCCGGGCAGGAGGAGTGCCCCTCATGCAGCCGGGAGATCCACGAGCCGCCATCGACCTGGACGCTGCTTCGCCTCGGCCGCTTCGCCCGACCGTACCGCAAGCAGTTGCTGGGCGGCTTCATCCTGTCGCTGCTGACCACGGCCGCGACGCTGGTCGCACCGTACCTGACCATGCCGCTGATGGATAAGGTCCTGATCCCCTATCAGAACGGGCAGCCGATCGATCCCGCACTGGTGCTGCTCTATCTCTCGGGCCTGCTCGGCTCGTCGCTGCTCGCCTGGGTTCTCGGCTGGGGACGCACCTACATCCTGGCGCTGGTCTCCGAGCGCATCGGTTCCGACCTGCGCACGGCGACTTACGAGCACCTGCTGAAGCTGTCGCAGGAGTACTTCGGCGGCAAGCGTACGGGCGACCTGATGGCGCGCATCGGCTCGGAGACCGACCGCATCAACATCTTTCTCTCGCTGCATCTGCTCGACTTCGCCACCGACGTGTTGATGATCGCCATGACGACGGCGATTCTCGTGTCGATCGACCCGTGGCTGGCAGCGGTGACGCTGCTGCCGCTGCCGGTCATCGCCTGGCTGATCCACGTCGTTCGCGAGCGGCTGCGTACGGGTTTCGAGCGCGTCGACCGCGTCTGGGCCGAAGTCACCAACGTCCTTGCCGACACGATTCCCGGCATCCGCGTCGTCAAGGCCTTTGCCCAGGAGGCGCGCGAGGCGGCGCGCTTCCGCGCCGCCAATGTCCGCAACCTGGATGTCAACGACCGCGTCAACCGCGTCTGGTCGGTGTTCTCGCCAACAGTCACTCTGCTGACCGAATTCGGCCTCCTGATCGTCTGGGCCTTCGGCATCTGGCAGATTGCCGGCGACCAGATCACGGTCGGCGTGCTGACGGCCTTCCTCGCCTACATCAGCCGTTTCTACCTGCGTCTCGACTCGATGAGTCGCATCGTTTCGGTGACGCAGAAGGCCGCCGCCGGTGCCAAGCGCATCTTTGACATCCTCGATCACGTCTCGAGCGTTCCCGAGCCGACCCATCCCGTGCACCTGCCGCAGGTTTCCGGGCGCATCGAGCTGCGCAGCGTCGGCTTCCGCTACGGCACGCGCAGCGTCACCCGTGACATCAACATCGTCATCGAGCCCGGCGAGATGGTCGGTCTCGTCGGCCACAGTGGCTCCGGCAAGAGCACGCTGGTGAACCTCATCTGCCGTTTCTACGACGTCAGCGAGGGCGCGATCCTGATCGACGGAGTCGACATCCGCTCGCTGCCGGTCGCCGAGTACCGGCGGCACATCGGACTGGTGCTGCAGGAGCCGTTTCTCTTCTTTGGCACGATTGCCGAGAACATCGCGTATGGCAAGCCCGACGCGACGCACGCCGAGATCGTCGCCGCCGCCCGCGCGGCACATGCGCACGAGTTCATCCTGCGCCTGCAGCACGGTTACGACTCGCTCGTCGGCGAACGCGGGCAGGCGCTCTCCGGCGGCGAGAGGCAGCGGATCTCGATCGCCCGCGCGCTGCTCATCGATCCGCGCATCCTGATCCTCGACGAGGCGACGTCGTCGGTCGACACGACGACCGAGAAGGAGATCCAGAAAGCCCTCGACAACCTGGTCCGGGGCCGGACGACGATCGCCATCGCGCACCGCCTGTCGACGCTGCGCGATGCCAACCGCCTGGTGGTGCTCGATCGCGGCAGCGTCGTCGAGGTCGGCAGCCACGACGAGCTGATGGCCTGTGAGGGGCACTACCATCGCCTCTATCAGGCGCAGGCGCGCAATGTCGACACCGAAGACGAACTGCGGCGACTCGAGCTTGACCGCAAGGACGAGGGAGATCGCGAATGAAGGTCCGCCCGGATTACCAGCTGCGTCGCAATTCCTTTGGCCGGCTCGAGCTGACCGACGCCGATGGCGAAAGCCATGATGGTGTGGTGCCGGTGCGCGCCTTTCCGATCACCGCCCCCGACGACGGCCTCGCCCTGGTCGATCCCTACGGCCACGAACTGGCCTGGATCGACCGCCTCGACAGCCTGCCGGACGACCTGCGGCAGTTGCTCGAGGACGAACTGGCGGGGCGGGAATTCATGCCGGTGATCGAGCGCATCGTCGGTGTCGGCAGCTTTGCGACGCCGAGCACCTGGGAGGTCGATACCGATCGTGGTCCGACGAGCTTCGTCCTCAAGGGCGAGGAGGACATCCGTCGCCTGGCCTCACCGGCTCTGCTGATCGCGGACAGTCACGGCATCCAGTTCCTGATTCGCGACCGCAATGCGCTCGATCAGAACAGCCGACGGATTCTCGACCGCTTCCTGTGAGCCGGCCGATGCCAGTTGCCAGCAGCGCAGGTCAGCCGATTGCTGCGTGCCGCGTTAATGCGGCGGTGTCCGACAGGTCGGACCGGCGCGGCAGTCCGGCGCTCCTGCCAGCCGTTCGTTGCGCGCCAGCGCGCGCCAACCCTTCCCTCCGTGGGCCGAGGTCATGAAAAGCAAAGACATCAAGTTTCTCGAAATCCGCTACCTGCGCGGGCCGAACATCTGGACCTACCGTCCGGTGATCGAAGCGCTGGTCGACATCGGCGATCTGGAGGACTTTCCTTCCAACGCGATTCCCGGCTTTCCGGAGCGGCTGGCCGGCTTTCTGCCCTCGCTGGCCGAGCACCGCTGCAGCTATGGCGAGCCGGGCGGCTTCCTGCGGCGGCTGCAGGAGGGCACTTGGCCGGCCCACATCCTCGAGCACGTGACGCTCGAACTGCAGAATCTGGCTGGCATGCCCGGCGGCTTTGGCAAGGCGAGGGAGACCTCGACGCGCGGCGTGTACAAGGTGGTCGTCCGCGCCTGGCATGAGGAGGTGACTCGCCGCTGCCTGTACGCCGGACGCGAACTGCTGCTGGCGGCGATCCGCGAAGAGGCCTTCGATGTCGCCGGCACCGTCGAGCGCCTTGCCGATCTCGCCGAGCGCCGGCTGCTCGGCCCGAGCACCGGCTGCATCGTCGAGGCGGCAACCGCCAAGGACCGGAGGATACCCTTCATCCGCCTGCTGCCCACCGGCAACCTGGTGCAGCTCGGCTATGGCGCCCGCAGCCGGCGCATCTGGACGGCCGAGAGCGACCGGACGAGCGCCATTGCCGAGGGCATCTCGCGTGACAAGGATCTGGCGAAGACCCTGCTGGCGTCGTGTGGCGTGCCGGTCCCCGAAGGCCGTCTGGTGGAGAGCGCCGCCGACGCCTGGGATGCCGCCGAGGACATCGGCCTGCCGGTGGTCGTCAAGCCGTCCGACGGCAACCACGCACGCGGCGTGTTCACCAACCTGATGTCGCGCGCGGAAGTGGAATCGGCCTACGCGGCCGCCGTCGAGGAGGGCAGCGGAGTCATCGTCGAGCGCTACGTGCGCGGCTCCGAGCACCGCTTGCTGGTGATCGGCGGCAAGCTCGCCGCCGCTGCCCGTGGCGAGACGGCAACGGTGGTCGGCGACGGCCGGTCGACGATCGACGAACTGATCGACCTGCAGATCAACTCCGACCCACGGCGCGGTGCTGCCGAGGAGTTTCCGCTCGATGTCATCCTGCTCGCCGAGAACCCGGTTGCCCGCCTCGAGGTGGCGCGCCAGGGCTTCGCCCCCGACTCGGTGCCGGAGGCCGGTCGCGAAGTGCTGATCGTGCGCAGCGGCAACCATACCGACGATGTCACCGATCTCGTCCATCCGGAGACGGCGGCGACCGTCGCGCTCGCCGCACGCGTCGTCGGCCTCGACATCTGTGGCGTCGACCTCGTCTGCGAGGACATTTCGCGCCCGCTCGACGAGCAGCGCGGCGCCATCGTCGAGGTCAATGCCGGCCCCGGTCTGCTGATGCATCTCAAGCCGGCGAATGGCCAGCCGCGTCCGGTTGGGCGGGCCATCGTCGACGAACTGTTTCCCGACGGTGACGACGGCCGCATCCCGGTCGTCGGTGTCAGCGGCAGTCGCGGCAAGACCACCGTTGCCCGCCTGCTGGCCGGCATCGTCGGCCTCAGCGGCAGGAACACCGGGCTGGCGTGCAGCAGCGGCCTGTTCGTCGGCCGCCGCTGCATCGATGCCGGCGATTCCGCCAACTGGGGCTCGGCCAACCGCATCCTGATGAACCGCACCGTGGAGACCGCCATCGTCGAGAATGGCTGTGACAGCATCGTCACCGAGGGCCTCGCCTACGATCGCTGCCAGGTCGGTATCCTGATCAACGTCGAGGCCGAGCGGCACTTCGGCCGTCATGACCTGAGCACCACCGAGCAGCTGTTCACCGTCTTCCGCACGCAGGTGGACGTCGTCCTGCCGGGCGGGGCGGCGGTTCTCAATGCCAGTCAGCCGATGCTCGTCGACATGGCGCCGCTGTGTGACGGGGAAGTGATCTACTTTGCTGCCGATGGCGATCTGCCGGCCATCGTCGATCACCGAGGGCGGGGTGGCAGGGCGGTATTCGTGCGCGATGGCGAGGTGGTTCTCGCCAGCAGCGAGCGGGAAGCGGTGATCACCAGCCTGCGGGCGATTCCGCTGACCGATGGCGGGCGCATCGCCGTGCAGGTAGACAACGCCCTGGCTGCTGCAGCGGCTGCCTGGGCTCTCGGCATCGCTCCCGAGATCGTCCGCACCGCTCTCGAGACTGCCGCCAATGGCTTTGACCAACGACGGTGAAACGACAGGGGGCCGTCACGTCGCGGCGGCGGCCTTGACAGGCATTTTCTCGAAGGGAAGCATTCATGGAAGTCTCGCGTCTCCGCGCCCTGCGCGGTCCCAACCTCTGGAGCCGGCACACGGCGATCGAGGCGGTCGTTCATTGCGCCGAAAGCGAGCGCAACATCGACGACATGCCGGCTTTCGAGAACCGCCTGCGTGAGCGCTTTCCCGAGCTGGACATGCTGCGGCCGCTGGGGCATGACGAGGCGGTCTCGATGGCGCAGGCGCTCGAGTTTGCCGCCCTCGGCCTGCAGGCGCAGGCGGGCTGCCCGGTCACCTTCAGCCGGACGGCCGAGACCGTCGAAGCCGGCACCTACCGGGTCGTCGTCGAGTACAGCGAAGAAGCCGTTGGCCGCCTGGCCTTCGAGCTGGCCGAGGAACTCTGCCGCGCCGCCGTCGATGACCGGCCCTTCGCGCTCGACACTGCCTTGGAGCGGCTGCGCGAACTCGACGAGGACGTGCGCTTGGGACCGAGCACCGGCGCCATCGTCTACGCGGCCGTGGCGCGCAACATTCCCTACCGTCGGCTCACCGAAGGCAGCATGGTGCAGTTCGGCTGGGGCAGCCGGCAGCGCCGGATTCAGGCGGCGGAAACCGACCTGACCAGTGCCGTTGCCGAATCGATTGCCCAGGACAAGGAACTGAGCAAGGTCCTGCTGCATGCCGCCGGTGTTTCGGTACCCGTTGGCCGGCCGGTTCTCAGCGCCGAGGATGCCTGGGCCGCCGCCTGCGAGATCGGTGGTCCGGTCGTCGTCAAGCCGCAGGATGGCAACCAGGGCAAGGGCGTGGCGGTCAACCTGACGCGCCGCGACGAGATCGAGGCTGCCTACGAGATTGCCTGCGCGATCAGCGACGAGGTGCTCGTCGAGCGCTTCCTTCCCGGCCATGACTATCGCCTGCTGGTGGTTGGCGACCGGATGGTTGCCGCTGCCCGACGCGATCCGCCGCTGGTCGTCGGCGACGGCGTGCACAATGTCCGCCAGCTGGTCGAGCGGGTCAACAGCGATCCGCGTCGCAGCGATGGGCACGCGACGTCGCTGACGCGGATCCGTCTCGACGATCTGGCGATCGCCCGCCTGACGAAGGCCGGGCTGACTCCCGAATCGGTGCCGCCGCGGGGCAAGCGGGTCGTCCTGCGCAACAACGCCAACCTGTCCACCGGCGGCACGGCCACCGACGTCACCGACGACGTCCATCCCGAGTTTGCCGCGCAGGCGGTGGCCGCGGCACAGACCATCGGCCTCGACATTGCCGGTGTCGACATCGTCTGCGACAGCGTCCTGCGGCCGCTCGAGGATCAGGGCGGCGGCATCGTCGAAGTCAACGCCGCGCCGGGCCTGCGCATGCACCTGCAGCCCTCTTTTGGCAAGGGACGTCCGGTCGGCGAGGCGATCATCGGCAACATGTTCGCCGCTGGTGACGACGGGCGCATTCCCGTGGTCGCCGTCGCCGGCACCAACGGCAAGACGACCACCGTTCGCCTGATCGCCCACATTCTCGCGCAGCAGAGCCTGCGCATTGGCATGACGACGACCGACGGCGTCTACGTCGAGGGGCGGCGGATCGATACCGGCGACTGCTCTGGTCCGAAGAGCGCGCGCAACGTGCTCTTTCATCCCCGCGTCGATGCGGCGGTCCTCGAAACGGCCCGTGGTGGCGTGCTGCGCGAGGGTCTCGGCTTCGATCGCTGTGACGTGGCGGTCGTCACCAACATCGGGCTGGGCGATCACCTCGGGCTTTCCTACATCAGCAGCGTCGAGGAACTGTCGGTCGTCAAGCGGGTGATCGTCCAGAACGTCAGGCCGGGACGCGGGGTCGCGGTGCTCAACGCTGCCGACCCGCTGGTGGCGCGCATGGCCGAAGCATGCCCGGGCAACGTCAGCTTCTTCGCCAGCGACCGCAATCATCCCGTCATGGCGATGCACCGCGCGCAGCGCAAGCGGGTGGTCTACCGTGACGGTGCTTCACTCGTCGCCTCCGGCGGCGGTCAGGAATACCGCATCGCGCTGGCCGGGATCCCGCTGACGCAGGATGGCGCCATCGGCTTTCAGGTTGAGAACGCGATGGCGGCAATCGCCGCCGCCTGGGCGCTGGGACTCGACTGGCAGACGATCGAGCGCGGCTTGGCGAGTTTCGTCAGCGATGTGCAGACCGCTCCGGGACGCTTCAACGTCTTCGACTACCACGGGGCGAAGCTGATCGCCGACTACGGGCACAATCCGGACGCCATCCAGGCCCTCGTCGATGCCGTCGAGAACATGCCCTCGGCGCCGGGCAGCAAGCGTTCCGTGGTCATCAGCGGCGCCGGTGACCGGCGTGACGAGGACATTCGCCAGCAGACGCAGATTCTCGGTGGAGCCTTCGATCGCGTGATTCTCTATCAGGATCAGTGCCAGCGTGGGCGTGCCGATGGTGAAGTGCTGGCGCTGCTGCGTGACGGTCTGCAACAGGCGACGCGAGCGAAGGACGTCCGGGAGATTCATGGCGAGTTTCTGGCGATCGACAGCGCGCTGGCCGAGCTTGCCGCGGGTGATCTCTGTCTGATCCTGATCGACCAGATCGAAGAAGCTCTCGAGCACATCAACCGCCGGCTGCGGGAAGGCTAGACGAGGCGCGCCGCGTGCTGCGCCGGCCACGGAGGCACGGCGCGCGTCAGGCGGGCGGGCTGCGGTAGCTCCACGAGAACTGGCCAGCGTGGCCGGCGAACAGCAGTCGGCTGGCTGCATCGGTGCGGCGCAGGCGGACCTTCAGTTCCTTGACCGGCAGAGCGTGCAGCGGTAGGTCGGCAGGTCGTGGCAGCAGCGCACTGACACGCGTTTCTCCCTCGACCCGCAGGAGTTCGCAATTGACCTTGCTGCACGTCTCTTCCCGGGCGGCCAGCACGGCATCGATCTGGTTGCCAAAAGTGTCCGACTCGGCAGCCAGTTCCTTCACCAGATCGGATAACTGCGACAGCGAACGCAGGGTTGGTGCGACCCGCGCCGACAGCCTGCGCCAGCCCACTTGCTGGTCGGCGCTCAGTGTCGCTGCGTGATTGCGCAGCCGCTGGGCGAGCGCCAGGTAGTTGGCGACCTCCCTGTCGCTGCGCAGGACGTCCATGCGGGCGCGGTGCGCGGAGATCGCTTTCTCGGTCGCCATGCGCTTGCCGCGCAGGGTGTTCAGCCTGGCGTCGTACGCGCTCAGGTCGGGCAGCAGCACCAGCAGCACGGTGTCGAGTTCGCGTCGTGCCCGTGAGCTGCCCAAGTCTGTCCTCTGGGCCGCCAGCGCGCAGGCCTCGGCGACCTCGATCGTCAGTTGTTCGGCGACGATGTCGCAATTCGTCGCCTGTCCTACGACCACTTGGCGAGCGACGATGACACAGTTGTCCGCCCGCTTGACGTTGATGCAGCCCCCGCGAGCGGTCAGCGTGGCGCCGGAAGCCATTCCGTCGACGATGATGTCCCCGTCCTCGTTGCTCGCGCTGCCGCCGACGAGGTTGCGTTTGAGCCGCACGAGGCCGCCAGTGGAAATGATCCTGCCGTACACATCGGCGTAGGCGGTGATGCTGCGGCACTGGACGACGCGCTTCTCCTGAATCTCCCCGTGTTGCTCGTACTCCTCGCCGGTCAGCAGAAGGTCGCCGGTGGTCCGGACGCTGACGCCCTCATGGCTGACGATCTTGTCCGTTACCGAGAACTGGTTGCTCTGACGGTCAATGCTGAGGAAGCCGCAGACCGTCGCCAGCAGGTACTCCGCGCCGTCCTCGCGGTTGATGCGGGTGCCGGGACCGGCCAGGATCGCGAGATCGAAGTCCTTTGGTATCGGTGCCGGGAGTGTCTGTCCGCCGAGGGAGTACCCATCGACGCCGGGCGTGCGCGGGTTCTTCCGTACCAGGCGCAGGCCGGCGGCGACCTGCGGATACCTCGTCTCGAACTGGCGCAGATCGACACGGTCGCCGAGCAGGCGGCGCGGCGCATTGTTGCGGTGCAGTCCTGGGGCCAGTTCGCACACCTCGGCGTCCTTGCCCGGCACAAAGGGCAGCGTGCGGGCGATGACCCGGCGCTCAGCCTTGTCGACCTCGAATCCCGTGCGGACCGCGGCCACGTCAATGCCGAAACGCACCCCTTGCGTCCACGCGCTGGCGATGAACTCGTCGATGTCGAGCCGCACGCGGGCTTCTGTCGTCAGCCCACCTTCGGCGGCTTCGGGGTAGAGGGGCTCGAAGAGATAGGCAGCTTCATCGCCGTCGATCAGGATTTCCTTGTACAGCGCCTGACGTTCGGGTCGGAAGAAAGTAATGTCGGCAGCCAGCAGCACCTCATCCGGCGAGCCCTGGGCACCGGTTGCGGCGCTACCATAGAGCAGCGCGATGAAGTTTGCGTAGTCCAGCCCGCGGAAATAGAGGCCAGTGTCGAAGACGCGATTGACGAAGTCGGCAAAGTCCGATGCCGATTCGAGTCGTGCTGGCTGCACATGCAGTCCATCCGGGCGCTGGGCGATGAAGCGCGACAGCGCAATCTGCCCAGCCTCCAGGTCGGCGAGGTTACCGATGGCACTTTCCGGATGTTGTGGCATTCTGGCAGTCAGATCCCGGTCAATTCGCTGCGCCGCAACGCGGGCGCCTTCTGCTCTCGGCAAGTTCTTCGCCTGCACCGCGTGCCGGTATTGCGCCCGTCGCAGACCATGCGGGGCGAGCCGCTCGTCGATGCCGATGGCGGTGCAGGGCATCCTGGCTGGCATGCGTGCCGCCCGCGCCATGGCCGCTAGCGTACCAGAAACAGCCACTGGCAACACCTGCCGTCCGGCTGCAACAGGCTGCGAACAGGCAGGGCCACGCGGCTCCCCGCATCCTGCCGACTGCCGATCACGTTCGTGGGCAGTGCGGGAACCGCAGCCTGCACACGAGGCGCGACGATCTCGCCCGGTGACGTGTGTCAGCCGTTGCCGGTTGCCTGCGTTATGCAGGTTGTCGAGCGTGCGCCGAGCAGCGTCAGTGAAAGCAAACGGGTACCGCCGCCCTTGTCACCACCACCATGCCGCCAATCATGCCCTGCCTTCGTTACGCGCCATTGTTTCCAGCCCTCCTGCTCTGCGCCTGTGTCGGCCTGCCGCCCGAAGGGCCTGGTGTCATGGCCCTGCCGGGATCGGGGCGGACGTTCGAACAGTTCCGTTTCGACGACCAAGTCTGCAGGGCCTACGCCGCGCGCACGATCGGCCCGCAGACGCCGGAAGGCGCGGCGGTCGATTCGGCGGTCGCGAGCGCCGTCCTGGGAACCGCAGTCGGCGCCGCGGTGGGTGCCGCCGTCGATGGTTCCAGCGGTGCAGCGGTTGGTGCCGGCGTCGGCCTCCTGGCCGGTAGCGTCAGTGGTGCCGCGGCCGGCAATGCTTCGGGCTACGCATTGCAGCAGCGTTACGACCAGAGTTACGTGCAGTGCATGTATGGCCGTGGCCACAAGGTGCCGATCATCGGCGGCTACCCACTGCCAGTCGGCGATGGCGCTCCGGCGGCAAGGGGGGCACTGCCGCCACCGCCGCCGCCGCGCGGGGTGCCACCACCACCACCGCCGCCGCGTGGGGCGCCACCATCACCACCGGCGCGGTGAACGCGCAAGACGCTGGTCGGCTTCTGGCGTAAACTGGGCACTCGCTGCCACGAAAGCTCCAGCCATGTCCCGCTCGACCCTCAAACTACCCGCGAAGACTGCCGCCGATGTCGCTGCCGGCGAACGGATCGGTCGCTCGCGCCGACCGATCCGTGGCCAACCGGCGGCGACCAAGCATGTCGGCCGGCGCCGTGCCGAGAGCGATGCCCCGCTGGCGGCAGGCAGCGAGCCGCCGCTGCACGCGGGACCAGTGGGCGGGGCGCCCGGGCGGCCGGCGGTGGCGAATGACGATCGCCCGGATGCCGGGCGCCAGCGAGTGGTTGCCGGCGACGACCATGACTTGCGCGTGCTGCCGGCAGGCCCCGGACGGGGTTCCGGCGCGCCACGGCAGAAGGGGCGCGACGCGCCCGGGACGATCGACCGTCCGGCGGGCGTCGACGAGGCAGGTGGCGTACGTGCGGCCGCGCAGAAACCCGGTCCGCCCAGGAAGCAGCATCCGGCGCGCGGCGTTGCCCGCAGCACTGGCGCCCGCGCCTGCCCGCCGGCGCGGGCTGCCGATAGCGTGGCTGTCGTCGGCAGTGGCGTTGCGGAACCTGATCCGAGGCTGGGCGAGCTTGCCGCTGAACGGCCGGTGAACCAGACCACGGCGGCCTCAGGCAGACCCGGCGTGGCGAAGGAGCCGCCGCGACTGTCCAGACTGGTCAGCGAACTGGCGGCATGTTCGCGTCGCGAGGCCGACGAGTGGATCGAGAACGGCTGGATCAGCGTCGATGGCGTCGTCATCAACCGCCTCGGCGCGCGCGTCAACCCGAAGGCGAGGATAGAAATCAGGGATGCGACGAGCAAGCACCGCAGTGAGAGCGTCAGCATCCTGTTCCACAAGCCTCCTCCTGCTGCGGATGCGGAGGAGCCCGCGGGGCGCGAGAATCCGGCTGTCCGCATTCGTGCCGACAACCGATGGGCCGAGGATGGCTCTGCGAAGCGTTTCGTGCTCGCTCACCTGCGCGGATTGGCGCCTGCGGGCGCGCTCGATGCCGCTGCTGGCGGGATGCTGGTGTTCACCCAGGAGGGCAGCGTGGCGCGACGGCTGGCAGGTGGCGATGCTCGTCTGGAGAAGGAGTATCACGTTCTGGTCGAGGGCGTTCTGGCAGCAGACGGGCTTGCGCGATTGCGACAGGGGCTGGTTCTGGACGGCATCCGGCTGCGCCCGGCGGATGTCTCGTGGCTCGGCGAGCACCGTCTGCGCATCGTCCTGCGCCAGAGCCTGAAGCAGCAGATCCCGCGCATGTGCGCGCTGGAGGGTCTGCACGTGCGCGAGGTCCGCTGCGTGCGCATCGGAAGCGTCTCGCTCGGCAGGCTGCCGCCCGGCGAGTGGCGCTACCTGCGCGCCGACGAGCGGTTCTGA
>JAEUOM010000231.1 GCA_016788495.1 Accumulibacter sp.
TGGCGCTTGCCTGGGGCGCGGGGATCCGCGTCTACGCGGTTCTTTTCCTCTGCGGGCTGGCGGGCCGAATGGCTTGGATCGACCTCCCAGGCCACCTGTCTCTGCTTTCGCATCCGCTGGTGCTCGGCGCGAGCGGCTTCATGCTGGTGGTCGAGTTCCTCGCCGACAAGGTGCCCTGGATCGACAGCATCTGGGATGCGGTGCACACGTTCATCCGCATCCCTGTGGGCGCAGCGTTGGTGACCATGCTGTTCAGCGACGGTTCCGCTGCGGTCTCCGCTGCCGCGGCGATTCTGGGCGGAGCCGTAGCGGCGGGCGCTCATTTCGCAAAGGCGGGCGCGCGCAGTTCGATCAATCTCTCGCCCGAGCCGTTCAGCAACTGGGCGGCGTCGCTCACGGAGGACGCGCTCGTGCCGACAGGGCTGTGGCTGGCGGTCGCGCACCCGGCAGCGTTTCTCGTGCTGCTGGGTGCGGCGACGGTCGCGGCGCTCCTGATGCTTCGGTGGATCTGGGGAGGCATGCGGGCGATCGTCCAGCGCCTGCGCTGACCATGCGAGGCCGGCCGCATGCCGCCACCTCGAGCAGATCCTGGACGCAGAAGGTCCGCGCTTCCCGGCGCCCGTCGTGTGCTTGGCAGCGGTCCTCATGGCCGTGCTCGGGTTGTCATCCTGGGGTCAATCGTTTCACGAGCCTCCCGTTTCCTGGTGGTCCAGTCTCTCCACCCGGGGTTGCCGGCTGTCCGCCCAGGTCAGGCGGAACGACGCGGCGCGGCGGGGATTGCCGACCGGCGCCGGACGGAAGCAGGCGAGGTGGGTACCGCCGGCGCGGCGCACGCTGGGTTGGATGATTCGCGGCGAGCCGGCGTCGAGCAGGCATGCCGCGAGACTCTGCGCAGCGACATGGCTGCCGGGGTGGAGGCAGGCGGCAAAGGTCGGCGCGTCGCGCAAGTCCTGGAACTCGCTGCTGCAGTCGGCGAGCAGTTCCTGATAGTTGACACTGTCGTTTAAACGGTCGATTTCCTGGTACTCGGCAGTCTTGTGGACAATGATCTCGGCGACGAGCAGTTCCGCCACGAACACGGGCATGACGGCAAGGATGTCTTCTGGGCGCCGCCGCCGGATGCCATGGTGACGCTGATGCTGCAGATGGCCAAGGTGAAGCCGACGGGCATCGTCTATGACCGCGGTGCCGGCGAGGGGCGGATACCGCTCGCCGCGGCACGTGCGTTCGGCGCGCGCGGTTCGGCATCGAGCATGCGCCCGAAATCGCCGCTCTGGCGCGGCGCAACGTCAGGCGCGCCGGCCTCGAGAGGCGGGTGAGGATCGTTACCGGCGACATCTTCGTCGAGGATTCTTCTGCGGCGACGGTGCACGTCTCGCTGCTCGTGATGCTGGCCGGTCTCGTCGTCCTCGGCGGGCTGTTGCTGCACGACAACGTCGCGCGCCAGCGTGGTCCCGGTTCGCCATGGTGTCGGCGTCTCCCGGCGCGAGCACACGACGGCGGGTGAGCAGTTCGCCGGCCCAAGCGCGCACCTCGGCGAAGACGAACCCGTAGCGCACGTCGGTGACCTTGGCGGCCCAACCGCGGTCCAGTTCGGACAGTCCCCCGCGGCCGCGCAGTCGGTCGATGGTCTGCCTGACCTGCTTCCGAGTGCCGGGAGGCTTGCGAGCCGGTCAGCGTCCCTTCGGTGCAGGCGCGAGGCGCGCTCTGGAAGTCACGGATGACGCGCCAAAGCGCACGCCAGCGGACTTCGAGCGCGCCCGGCCACGAGTTGCGTATTCGCCGGAAGAGAGGTCAACCGCGCCGAGTGGCGGGCCGCGGCGCGTCAACCCGTCGGCAAGTTGCGGCTCAGCATCACGCTCGACGCGCCAATCGTCGAACACTTCAGCGCGGCGATGGGCCAGAGGAAGCACCAGCCGTTGTAGTGGAACATCAGCGGCGTCCACAGATATTCTGAGACAGGTTCCAGTCACTTCAGACCAGCAACGCCACTGGCGGCGCCAACGCGAGACCCCTGGCCCGCTTCGCCAGTCGTTGGTCGAATGTCGCAAAGCGAGAAGCACGCGAACGGCGCGCCAGGTGCAGCGCATCAGCAAAATCGAGACCCTTGTCGAACGCATCGACCGCCACCAGGACCGCGTCGCGGTCTTCCAGCGTAACGTGCTCGATACTCGCCAGCGCCTGCAACACGCGAGAAACGTCTCTCTTCGGCAGTTCATAGAACCCACGCAGGACCCATTCCAATTCAAGCAGCACAGTCACTGAGACGAACGATCGTTCGGCGAGCGCTGCGACGGCCGCCGGCCGCTGTTCTGCGGCCTGTGCATCGTCGGAATCGTCGACGAAGAACCGGGCCAAGACGTTCGTATCCAGCGCCCTCATGGCTTGCCGCGCTGCGAACGGGTCAGCAGTGAGGCTGGGTCGAAGTCCTCCAGGCGACGTGGGACACCGCGTTCTTCGGCGCCTGAGCACCAATTCGATCAGTGCGTCGCCTGGTAGGCGTAGGGGAGCGTGCAGGCGCACAAGCGCAGAGTTCGAAGCCGGACGAGCTGCCCTGGCCCGTCGTGGGAGGACTCGCGGCTGCGGTCATCCACCGAGGCAGTCCGCCCCGGCGGATGACCGCAGGCAGTGGGCGGGCCGAAGTCAGTGGACCTTTCAGGGGCTCCCGGAACCAGATTCGACATGGACGCTGCCATTGACGCTGCTTGATGAAGGCTCATATACTCTGGTCGGCGCCATTGGATTTCTTGTCCTTCGATCAAGCTGAGAAACTTGGCGAAGCCTCGCTCGGTGGCCTGCGGCTGTTCCCGTCCCGCCGGTTTGCCGCCGCATTGATTCCGGCCCCCTCGAGGCATCCTGACCACTGCCCATGTCGACGAGCGTCTTCCTCAGCTACCGCCACGAAAGCGATGACCATCGCGCGCGGGTGCGCGACTTGGCGGAGCGGCTGGAACGTGCCGGCCTGGCGGTGGTGCTCGATCAATTCGCGCAGGAACGCGATTTCCACGGCGGCGGACCAAACGACGGCTGGCCGCGCTGGAGCAAGAACCAGGCAGACAACAAAAACCACAAGGTCCTCATCATTGCCAGCGCGGGCTGGTTCCGATGCTACGAGGGCACGGAGGTGCCTGGCCAAGGGCTGGGCGCCTCGGCGGAGACGGGTGTCATCGAGCAGCGCCTCTACAATGTCGCCGGGGTGAATCCGGATATCCGCATCGTCACCTTCTCGGTACTCACCCATGCGGAGGTTCCTACCGACCTCCAGCGCTATCATCGTTTCGCTGATCCAGTGGATTTCGGTGACCTCGTCCACTGGCTGACCGGACTAGCGCCGGCGCTTCCGCCGCCTCCCGCAGCCACCGAATGGCCGGACAAAGGGCCTGCGCTCGACTGGCCCGTCGCCGATCATGGGCCGGTTCGGGACGCCTTTGGCCAGTTGCTGACCCGATGTTCGCCATGGCGAAGCCTCATGGTTCGCGGCGACAGCGAAACGGGCAAGACCCACCTCACTCGCCTCATGCTGGGTAGCGCACTGAAGCTCTCCGGTCTGGCCTGCGGCCGGTTCGATTTCAAGGGCACGACCTCTGTCACACTGGAGCTTCAATCCTTCGCGATGTACCTGGAAGTGGCCCCGCCTGCGGGCGGTACGCTCAGCGAGCGTCTGGCACACATGCTTGCCGGACTCATGCAGCGCGCCCGACCTGTCCTTCTCATTTTTGACACGTACGAGCAGGCTGGCGAGGCGCAGGACTGGATCGAGAAGCAGCTGTTGCCGGCGGTTCTCCGCGCGCCTTTCCTCCGCGTCGTCCTCGCCGGGCAACGGGTACCGAATCGTACGGGCGCTCCGTGGGCGGCGGGCACCGCGCCAACCCTCCAATTGACCACCCCGAAACCGGAGGACTGGTTCCGATTCGGCCAACCGCACAAGCGGGACCTTACGCTCGAGTTTGTCCGGCAGGCGCATGACTTCTGCAATGGCAACCCCAGTGTCCTCGCCCAACTTCTTGGCCCGGCGACCTAACATGGACCTCGCTGGACAACTCCGGACTCTGCAGGCTGCCCAGGGCAAACCGGCGATGCTTGCGCTGGCGACGGTGGACCTCAAGTATCCGGAACTGCCCGAGGCGGCGCGTGCCACCCTCAAAGCGAGCCTCGAAGCCGCCGCTATCCCGCACTGGTGCGACGAGACGATCCTCTCTGCCCTGCTGGCCATCTCGCCGCAGGAAAGCGCCGCCCGGCTTGCGCAATTGCGCGGGCTGACGGTGGTCGAGCCTTTTCGGGCACGCGGCAGCACGGCGATCAACGTCCACGAGGCGGCACGCCTGGCGCTGCGGAAAGCCCTGGCTTCGCAACAGGCAGGCCTGTTCCGCACGCTCTCGACCCGTGCCGAGACGCACTTCACCGCCGATGGCTCGGCGGTCGGGCGCATCGAGCGGGTATTCCATCGCCTCTCGCTCGATCCCGAGGAAGCCGGACCCGAGATTGTCCGGTTGGAATACGACCTCCGGCACAAGGTCGAAGACGGGCTGGCGCTCGCCGCTTCGTTCCATGAATATGTCTCGGATACGGCGCTTCCTCCATTGGTTCAGTGTTGGGCGTGTTGGACGGTTGGCATGGTGGAGGCGCCGTATCTGGACATCGGCAAGCGGCTGGCCTTGGCGTCTCGCGCGCTGCAATGCGCCGAGGCGGTCCAGTCCGACTACGCCAGCGCCACCGCCGCCCTCTTGGTCGCCGATGTGCTGTTCGAACACGGCAGACCGGGCGACCATGACAAGGCCTTGGGGCATTACCGGCGCAGTCTGGAAGTTCGCGAACGGCTGCTCGTGGCCAACCCGGAGTCGGCGCAGGCGGCGCGCGACGTGTCGGTGAGTCTGGAGCGGCTGGCTGTGTGCGAGGGCGGGCGGGCGGGCGGTGAGGCCAAGGCGCTTGAGTTGCAGACGCGGGCGCTGGACCTCGCGTTGAAGCTGCGCGCGAGCAATCCGCAGTCGGTCTTCTACGGAAGATCGGCGGCGGTGTCGTTCTTCCTCACTTTCCAACGCGCGCAGGCCGCCGGGCAGGGGGAACTGGCAGGGAAACACCTCGCCGGATGCTACGGTGTGCTTGATGAACTCATCTCCGCCGGCTGCCAGCTCGACTCGCCGATGATGAGCCTCCACGCCCAACTCAAGCCGATGTTTTTCCGGCCCTGAGGGCCTTTGGCGCGAGCTGACGTGGCGGCTTGTGAAGCGCGTGGCAAAGCGTTCACCAAATCGACAGCGTCGATTGGGAAGGGGATGCGTCGCCGGGGTGCATTGCCTACCATTTGCTTCCGGGCGAACCGACGACCCTGCCGCCAAGTCTGGTGAGAGCCGATGCACCGCCGCTCTGCGAGATCCAGGGCGCAACCCTGGGTGAGGACGATCCGCAGGCTCATTCGGCTCTGAGTGCCCATTCGACCAGTGCGTCGCCCGGTGTTTCTTGGCGGTCGAGTCTCTCCACCCGGGGTTGCCGGCTGCCCGCCCAGCTCAGGCGAAACCACGCGGCGCGGCGGGGATTGCCGACCAGCGCCGGCCGGAAGCAGGCAAGGTGGGTACCGCCGGCGCGGCGCACGCTGGGTTGGATGATTCCCGGCGAACCAGCGTCGAGCAGGCGTGCCGCGAGACTCGGCGCAGCGACAAGGCTGCCGGGGTAGTGCCGGCGTTTTCCGGCGCGAGTACGAATCCGATCTGCGTCAGGCGCTGTTGGCGGCGAAGGCGGCTCGCGGGCGCGTCACGACGCCAGCGCAGATCCTGATGCACCAATCCCGGCGGAAGATTCGAAATCCGTCAGGCAGGCCGCGCTCGCGACTCCGGATCCCGCCTCCGTACCGCGGACAAACTTGTCTCCCGGCGATGCGCCCTGGCTGTCGGTGCCGAGGTGCATCGGGTCGCGCGGCATTCTCACTGGCGCAGCGGCGATGATGGCCGCTTCCCTGCGCTGCGTCCGCTGCGACGGCGCATCCGTCAATGCTCCTGCTGCCCGGTGGCGTCGCGGCGAAACGGCAGATGGGCGGCCGCGGCACCACGGTAGTCGACCACCGCTTCCTTCTGCAGCGCCAGATGGCGGGCCAGTAGCCGGCGCATCCCGGGATTGGCGATCCAGTGCGCCGAGCGGACGACGGTCGGCTGAAAGCCGCGCGCGAGCTTGTGCTCGCCTCCGGCGCCCGGCTCGAAGCGCCGCAACCCGTGGCGCAGGCAGTATTCGATTCCCTGGTGGAAGCAGAGCTCGAAGTGCAGTCCGGGGTGGTTGCCGCTGCACCCCCAATAGCGACCGAACAGGGCCTCGTCGCTGCGAAAGCAGATCGCCACGGCAACCGGGACGCGCTGCGCGCGGGCGATGAAGACGACCATGCGCTGGCCGAGAGCCAACGCGAGGTCGGCAAAACAGTTGGCGGAGAAAGCGGCGTGATTGTTGAAACGCTCGAAGGTGCTGGCATACAGGGCATGCAGCAGCGGCCACTCGGCGGGCTCGACCTGGTCGCCGTGGCGCGTTTCGAGCAGCAGTCCGCTCTCGGCCACGCGCCGGCGTTCGGCGCGGACCTTGCGGCGCTTGGCAGCGCTGAAGCTCGCCAGATAGCCGTCGAAGTCGCTCCATCCCGGATCCAGCCAGTGGAACTGGACATCGTCGCTGAGCAGCAGGTCCTCGCCCTGCAGCCACTCCGCCTCTTCGTCGGTGGGCAGCGCGACATGCCATGAGGAAGCACCCAGCCGGCCGACCAGTGCCTTGGCACCGGCAAGCAGCACCTGCCGCACAGCGGGTGCCGACGCGCCGTCGGCGACCAGCAGCCGTGGCCCGCCGACCGGCGTGTGCGGCAGGCAGCTCATCAGCTTCGGATAGTACGCACGGCCGACCTGGCGCCAGGCGGCGGCCCACGCCCAGTCGTAGATGAAGTCGCCGTGCGAGTGGCGCTTGCCGTACAGTGGCAGCAGGCCGACGACGCGGCCAACCGCATCGCTCGCCAGGAGATGGCATGGCGTCCAGCCCGATGCGGCCGCCGCAGCTCCGTGCCTTTCGAGGATCGTCAGAAAATCGGCGTTGAGGAACGGATCGCCAGCCGGAGCGAGCCGTTCCCAGACCTGTCGCGGAATGTCACTGGCCGACGGGATGCTGCTGAGCGCAAGGCTGGCGGTCAAGGCGGGCTCCGGAAAGTGGCGTGCACAGTGGCCGTCGGCGGCTGCCGGATTGGCTTCTGGCCGGGCATGTTGCCACAGAGCGCAGCAGGATGGCAGTGACTCTTGCTCGGCAGCCAGCGGCGCGAGGGCCGCGTGGTGCGCGCTCAGCCGGCAGCAGTCGTCATCGCTGTGGCCCGCTTGCGCTGTCCCGTCGATCGTTTCACGAGCCTCCCGTTTCCTGGTGGTCGAGTCTCTCCACCCGGGGTTGCCGGCTGCCCGTCCAGGTCAGGCGAAACGACGCGGCGCGGCGGGGATTGCCGACCAGCGCCGGCCGGAAGCAGGCGAGGTTGGTCCCACCGGCGCGGCGCACGCTGGGGTAGATGATTCCCAGCGAGCCGGCGTCGAGCAGGCGTGCCGCGAGACCCTGCGAAGCGACATAGCTGCCGGGGTCGAGGCAGGCGGCAAAGGCCGGCGCGTCGCGCAGATCGTGGAACTCGCTGCTGAAATCCGCGAGCAGTTCCTGGTAGTTGACGCTGTCGTCG
>JAEUOM010000013.1 GCA_016788495.1 Accumulibacter sp.
CGTCGCCGAGCCCGCGACCTGCGCGCACTGATGCCGGCGCGTCTGCAGGGCGGGCCAGCGGTGGCGATCAGACGCGGCTGCCGGCCCAGAAACGGAGCGCGCTGGCCGGTAGCTCGGCGCCGAGACCGAACAGGTCGGTATTCGAGAGATGGGCGCCGCCGCGCGGGCGCAGGTCCGGCCAGATCCAGGGCCGCCACCAGAGGCTGGCGATGAACTGGCTCGCCCCTTCGCGGACGAGGACGGCATCCAGCGCCATGTCCGGCGACACGTCGGCGGCGACACCCGCCAGGGTCAGCAGCGCCTTGCGAAACAGGCTGACTTCTTCGGGGAAGCGGACTGCCGAAGTCGCCGCCAGTGCGTCGAGCAGGGACGTCATCCAGTCGAACCCCGGGAAGCGGCCGCTGCGTACCTGGCCGATCGCCTGTCCGACTGCGGCTTCGACCTGCTCGTCGTCGATCACGTGGCCGAGCCCGGCGATCGCCGTGCGGACACGCCGGTCGTTCAGCGTCAGGGCGCCGAGAGCGAGTTGTACGACCGCTTCGCATTGCCGTTTGGACAGGGTCGTCGTCAGCGCCCAGTCGAGAATGGCCAGTCGCCCGTCCGGCGTCGCCAGCAGGTTGCCCGCATGCGGGTCGGCATGGAAAGTGGCCCCTGCCTCACCGCTCCTCCAGAAGGGCTGCGCGAGCAGGGCGCGGAGCACCCGTTCGGCGCGCCGTCGCATCTCCCTCGGCGGCAGATCCTGCTCCGTCACCTTGCAGCCATCGAGCCGCTGCATGGCGGTGACGGTCGGTGTCGAAAAAGGGAAGACGTGCGGGATCACGATGTCCGCTGCGCCAGCATGGAAATCGGCGGCCTGGCGCAGATTCGTCTGTTCGCGGTCGAGGCGGACTTCGTTGGCAAGCAGGCGGGCAACGCTGTCGAGGGTGTTGGCGTAGTCGAATACCGGCAGCCGATGCGCGACGCAGCGTTCCTCGAGGTGGCTGCCGAGCGCCGGCCAGATGGCGAGTTCCTCTTGCAGCCGCTCCTCGACACCCGGCCGCAACACCTTGCAGACGCCGTGCTGCGGCGGTCCGTTCGCCGCCGGCTGCCAGACGAAGGGAACGACGACCGCGACGCTGGCCTCGGCCAGGGCCTTGCGCGCGATGCGCAGGCCCGCGACTTGGCCCAGCTCGCGTTCGAGCTGCGGCCGGACGGCCCGCAACGAATCGGTCGGCACGAGCGTTTCGAGTTCCTGCAGACGCCGGCGCAGGTCGCCGGACAGGCGCCGATCGTGGGCGACGACCTGTCCAAGCTTGTGCAGGGTGGGGCAGAGGCGGAACAGCGCGAGCAGCCGCCGCGATCGGCTGGCATTGACCGGCAGCGCCAGCTGGGCGGCGAAGATTTCCTGCTGGCGGCGTGGCGAGAGGCGGTCGAGGAAGAACAGCAGTGCGTCCGCCAGCAGCGGACGAAAGTGCGCGTACGCCGGCGGCAACAGCTCGCTCAGGCGCAACAGCATGGTCAGCAGGCTGTGCTCGGTAGACGATGGCAGGGTCATGGCGCGCGGTTCGCCGCGGGGGAAGCTGGAGAGAAGGTGTACGGCGGCCGGACTGATCGTAGCAGACTTCCGATTGGAGGACGACAATGAAAAGCTGGTCTGCCTTGCTTGTGCTCGCTGCTGCCGCTGCCGTGCCGGCGCTGGTAGCCGATCTGCCGCCGGGCGATTGCGCCCATCCCGCGGCAGCCACCGACCTGTCGGCCTGTGACTTGAGCCGGGCCAGGCTGAGCGGTCGCGACCAGCGCGGTGCGCGCTTCGCCGGCGCCAAGCTGGAAAATGCGTGACACCCCGTAGTGCCACTTGACGTTTTCCTGGCGCGCAAGCAGCGGCTTCGGATGGAGGTTCTTCTTGCCGCGTTGAACAGGGGCCAAGGCCTCTGCCGGCAGTTGCGATGGCGATGGCAACCCGACCAACGAAAGGATCGCCGCGCTGATCGGCAGCCCGATGCAGGCGTTGCCCAAGTGGATGCCCCGGATCAGGGTCTGAAGCCAGCGCCCGGCGCCGCCAGCAGCCGCCGCAGACCGCGCATCAGCACGCTGAGAACGGGCAGCTTCATGTAGAGCTCCTCGGCCGCGTCCCAGTAGTCGCGGTGGTAGCTGACCTTGCCGGCAGCGTCGAACTTCAGATGGGAAACGCCGCGGATGAACTGCGTCCTGCCGCCGCCCCAGCGCGCCGCTCGGAAGCTGAAGGTCCAGATCAGCATGGCGCTGCGGTCATCGACCACCTTTTCGCTGACGGCGAAGCGTGGCTCGCCGGTCTGCTCGTACATGTGGGCGAAGATACGCTGGATCGCGGCGACGCCGCGCACCTCGTTGAACGGATCCTTGAAACAGGCATCGGCGCAGTAGAACTCGGGGAAGCGGGCGACACTCTCCGGCGACAACCCGTGGAAGAATTCGATCAGGGCATCGAGGCTCATGTCAATTTCCGGTCAGGCGGCGGACGAGAGGAAAATACAACCCGTAGGGCAGGTGCGCGAGCAATTTCATGACGCAGGTGAAACGCTTCGGGTAGTGGATCTCGAATCGGCCCGTGCGCAAGCCTTCGACCGTGGCCAGCGCCGCCTCGCCGGGGGTCAGCAGGGCGGGCATGGCGAAATCGTTCCTGGCGGTGAGCTGCGTCGCGACGAAGCCGGGATTCACGACCCAGACGCCGATCCCCTGCGGCGCGAGATCGAGGTGCAGACATTCGGCGAAGTGGATCAGCGCCGCCTTCCCCGGCCCGTAGGCCAGCGCCTTGGGCAGGCCGCGGTAGCCGGCGACACTGGCGACGAAGGCGATGCCGCCGCCGGCCCGCAGGTCGGGCAAGACGCTCGCAGCGAGGCGCATGGCAGCGTTGAAATTGACGGCGACCACCTTCTCGGCGACCGCCAGGTCGAAGTTTGCAGCGCGCATCGGCACGTAATCGCCGGCCAGGTAGATCACCAGGTCGACGCCGCCCCAAGCCGCGAGCAGGCTGTCGCGCGCGCCCGCCAAGCCGGCCGTGTCGGTGGCGTCGCAGGGCAGCAGCAAGGCGCCCTGAATAGCGAGCGCACGCAGCCTGTCCGCACTGCGCGCGGAGAGCGCGACGCGCGCGCCGCGCCGCGCCAGTTCGCTGGCCAGCGCGGCACCGATGCCGCTCGACGCGCCGACCAGCCAGACGCGCTTGCCGGACCAGTCGGTGATCTTCGGGTTCATCGCTTGACGAAGGTCAGCGTGACCTCGCCGAGATCGAAGCCCCACTTGCTCATGTAGGAGCGGTTGAGCATCACCTTGTCATCCATCAGGAACATCCAGTCATCGAAGTCGACGTGGTAGACCTTGCCGTCGACCGGCAGCGCCAGCACGTAGCGCCAACGCAGCGCGTTGCCTGCGACCTCGCCGACCGCCTCGCCGACGACGTCGTCGGCGGTGCCGCGCCAAGTGCCGTCTGCCTGCCTGGTCAGGGTCCAGACGCGGCGCGAGGTCGTGCCGTCCGACCAGCTGAAGTGCTCGTCGAGGACGCCGGTATCGCCGCTCCATTTGGCATCGATCACGACATGGAAGCGCTTCTGCACTTCGCCGGAGCGCCCCTGGAAGATGCCCCAGGCGTCGAGGGTGCCGTTGAGATAGCTCTTGAGATCGAGGGCCGGAGTCTCGGCGCGGTACTGTTCGACTCCCTTCGAGGCGCAGGCGGTCAGGCCAAGGGCGAAGGCGGCGGCAAGGACAAGTTTCATGTAGGGATCTCCAGGGAACGGCGCCAGCGCCAGAGCAGCGCTCCCGCCAGCGCCTTGAAAGCCAGCGGCAACAGGGCGTAGGCGAAGGTGAGGAAAGCCAGTCCTTCGCCATCTCCCGGCACGTAGCCAACCAAGGCGAGGAGCGGCAGCGCCAAGCCGGCGGCCAGCGCCAGGTTGAGCTTGGCAACGAAGTTCCAGACGCCGAAGCACGCGCCCGCTCGCCCATGGCGCTCGCCGAGATCGGCGGCGATGGCGGCGGGCAGCGCCAGGTCGGCACCGAGCGCCAGACCGGAAGCGATACAGATGGCGGCGAACGGCCAGAGGTCGCCGCTGCCGAGCAGGCTGGCGCCGGCGAAGGCGACGATCGACAGCGCCATCGCCCCGAGCCAGGCATGTACGCGTCCGCAGCGCGCCGAAAGCTGGACCCAGAGCGGCAGCGAGGCAGCGCCGGCGACGAAGTACAGGGCGAGCAGCGGGCCGCTCGCCGTATCCAGGTGCAGCACGTCGGCGACGAAGAAGAGGAATAGCGTCGCCGGCAGCGCGGCGGCGATGCCGTTGGCGACGAAGACGCCGAGCAGGCGGCGGAAGGCGCTGTCGTTCATGACCAAGCGCAGGCTGGGCAGCAGGGGTTGACTCGGCGCCGGCGCCGGCTGCCCGGCGCCGACCCGGCTGAAGGTCGTGGCGGCCGCGATCAGCAGCAGCGGCGGCAGGACCCAGGAGAGGCGCCTGATGCCTTCGGCGAGATCGCTGGCCAGCACCGCCGGCAGCGTGGCGGCGAGGACGACACCGGCCAGCCCGAAGCCCTCGCGCGCCGCGGTCAGGCGCGTGCGCTGGGCGGAAGTGCCGCCGACATCGGCGCCCCAGGCCTGGTAGGCGACCGAGGCGGCCGAGAAGCCGAGGTAGGTCAGCGCCAGCGAGCCGGCCAGCCAGAGCGCCACGTGGTCTACCGGCGGGTTGAGCAGGGCGACGAAGCCGGCGGCGAAGGGCAGCAGGGCCAGCGCCACCATGGTCGGGCGCGGCACGCGATCGGCGAGCCAGCCCAGCCACGGATCGATTCCGGCATCGAGCAGGCGCGTGCCGAGCAGGATGGCGCCGAGCAGCGCGAGTTCGATGCCGGTCACCTCGGCATAGAAACGTGGCACATGGACGTAGATCGGCAGCGCCGCGAAGGCCAGCGGCAGGCCGAGCAGGCCGTAGGCAAGCGTGCGGCCGGTGGTCATCGCCTCAGGCATCCGGGCGCTCGAGCAGCGCGGCGCGCAGATCGGGCGCGCTGGTTCTGGAGTCGAGCCAGATGGCGAAGAAGGCGCGGGCAAAGTCCCGGTCATCGACGGCTCCGATACTGCGGTCGTTCAAGTAGAACTGTGCCGCATCGGGCAGGTGCACGCCGACGATCCGGTCGCCGGGGCGGACATCCGGAAAGATCTGCGCCATCCGTTCGCCCCAGGCTCTGAGACGCGGCTCCTCTGCGGCGGCGAGATTGCGGATCTCCTGCACGCTGGCATCGGCGATGTCGCGCCCGCTGATGTTCCGCTTGTAGGTCAGCTCGAGCGCCAGCGGCGGGCGCAGCGGATCGTCGCCGCCGGCCCACAGGGTCGCCTCATAGATCAGGAAGCCGAAGCGGCGAAATTTCCCACTGCCCCAGCGCCGGAAACCGGCGGTGGGCGTCTTCGGAGCGGTCGTCGCGAGGCTCGCCAGCGGCCACGCAGCGAGGCCCAGCAACAGGCGGCGCCTAGTGATGAACGAGTTCGAAATGGACGACATCGATGTTCCCTGCAAGAAAGCCGGCCTCGCAATAGCTGAGATAGAGGCGCCAGAGGCGGCGGAAGTGCTCATCGAAACCGAGCGCGGCGACCTGCGACCAGTTGGCCTCGAAGGCGCGGCGCCATTCGCCAAGAGTCCGGGCGTAATCGGCGCCGAATGCGTATTCGCCGCGCACCGCCAGCCCCTGTCTGGACGCCGCGGCACGGAAGGCCAAGCGCGACGGCAACATGCCGCCCGGGAAGACGTACTGCTGGATGAAGTCGGTGCCCTTGCGGTAGTCGGCGAACAGGTCGTCGCGGATGGTGATGCTCTGGACCACCGCCCGGCCACCCCGCTTCAGTGCCTGGGCGAGCGTCCGGAAGTAGCTCGGCCACCAGCGCTCGCCCACCGCCTCGAACATTTCGATCGAGACGATGTGGTCGAACTGCTCGCGGGTGTCGCGGTAGTCCTGCAGCCGGAGATCGGCTTGCGGCACCCGCTGCCGCGCCCATTCGAGCTGTGCCGGCGACAGCGTCAGGCCGGTGACCCGGAGTCCTTCCGCAGTCGCGATCTCGGCGAAGCCGCCCCAGCCGCAGCCGATCTCGAGGACGCTCTGTCCCGGGGTGGCCTGCAGGCGGCGCAGGATGCGGCGGTACTTGGCACGCTGTGCGCTTTCCAGGTCGCCGCCGTCGCCTGTCCGATAGAGTGCAGACGAATAGCTCATGGTGGGGTCCAGCCACAGCCGGTAGAAATCGTTGCCGAGATCGTAATGGGCCATGATGTTGCGCTTGCTGCCGCTGCGGCTGTTGCGGTTCAGCCAGTGGCGCCAGCGCGCCGCGAGCAGGTTGCGCCACGAACCATAGACGGCTTTCCTGAGCACATCCCGGTTGCGCGCCAGCAGCGCGAGCAGTCCGCTGACGTCGGGCGAATCCCAGCGACCGTCGAGGTAGGCTTCGGCCAGTCCGATATCGCCACGCGCCAGCACCTGGTCGAACAGTGCTTCATCATGGACTTGCAGGGTGACGCCGTGCTCGCCCGACCCGAACAGGCGGCTCGAGCCGTCGGGCAGGCGAATCTCCAGCATGCCGCCGGCGATCCGTTCGAGAAGCCCGAGAACCAGGCGGGTATCGCGCGCCGGACCGTCGCCGCCGCGCAGGATCATCGTGTTGTTCACTTGTTCGATTCCTGAAGGGGTTGCTGTTCATGTGACGAGTGCGCACCGACGAAAGGCACGCCCTTGATCCAGAGCCTGAGCGCCTGCCAGTGGATGCGAAAGACGATACCGGCGGTCAGCAAGGGCATGCGCAGGAAGGCTCCGAGCAGGGCGCGGGTGGACCAAGCCGTCGACTTGCCCGAGATCGAGGTCAGCAGCAACTCGCCTTCGACGTCGTCGTAGTCGATGCGGATCAGCGGACACCTGCGCTCGACAAGGAAGCGGAACCGGTAGCCACCCTCGACCTCGCAGAAGGGTGAAACGTGAAACGTCTTGTCCGCGGTGAGCGTCTGCCCCTCGCGCAGCGGGGCGCCGTCGGTGTTGTGCAGCAGATAGCTGTGGCGACCGCCGAAGGTGTTGCTGACCTCGGCGAGAACGGCGATCAGCTGGCCGTCTCGGTTGCGGCAGAACCAGAAGCTGACCGGGTTGAAAACGAAGCCGAGCACCCGCGGAAAGCACTGCAGGGTGACCTCGCCGTCATCGGGCAAGCCGTGGCGGCGCAGCAGCGAGCGGATCCACGGCAACAGCGACGAGCCGTCGTGCGGCCCGTGGTCCTTCTGGTGGAAACTGAGCAGGTTGTTGCGGTCGACGGAGAAAAGGGGACCGCTTGCCGACTCCAGATCGCCCACCGGCAACTGGATGAAAAAGACCGGATAGGTGAAGCCATTGACCGCCGGGCGCAGGCGCCGGTGCATCACCTGGCCGATGAGAAGGCGGGGAGGGGCAGGCATGGCGGCCTCAGGCGCTCGCCAGTTCGCGGACGGCAGCCGACGCCTCGCCCTGCCACGGGGCGTCGATGCCCATGGCGTTGGCGACGCGCAGGGCCGACTTGAGGCCGTCTTCGTGGAACCCGTAGCTGCCCCAGGCGCCGGCCAGCCAGATGCCGCCCTCGCCCTGCACTGCTTCGAGCCGCTGCTGCGCGGCGATCGCCGGGCCGTCGAAGATCGGGTGGGCATAGTCGAACTCGGCGATGACCAAGGCTGGATCGGGCTCACGCGCCGGGTTGAGGGTGACGACGACCGGCGCCGCGAAAGGCAACGGCTGCAGGCGGTTGATCAGGTAGGAAACCGCCACCGGCTGCTCGCCCAGCGTGCCGCTGCCAGCCGTGTAGTTCCATGCCGACCACAGTTTCTCGTCGCGCGGCAGCAGGGCGCGATCGGTGTGCAAGACGGCGCGGTTGGGCTGATAGCGGATCGCCGCCAGCACTTCGCGCTGCGCCTCGCTGGCAGTGAAGCCGAGAACGGCGAGCGCCTGGTCGCTGTGGCAGGCCATCACCACTTGGTCGAAGTGCTCGCCGCCGCCGGCGTGGGTCAGGCGCAGTCCGGCACCCTCGCGGGTCACCGAGGCCACCGGGCAGGCGAGGCGGATGTCGTCGAGTTGCGCGGCGAGCCGGCGCACGTACTCGCGGCCGCCACCCTTGACGGTGCGCCACAGCGGGCGATCGAAGACCTGCAGCAGGCCGTGGTTGCGGCAGAAGCGGACGAAGGTGGCGAGCGGCGTATCGAGCATCTGCCCGGTCGGGCACGACCAGATCGCAGCGGCCATCGGCAGCAGGTACCACTCGGAAAAGGCCGCGGAATAGCGGCCGGCGCTGAGGAAATCGCGCAGGCTGCGCCGGTTGTCGGGGTACGCGAGCAACCAGGCGACGCTTTCGCGGTTGAAACGCAGGATGTCGGACAGCATGGTCCAGAACTGCGGCCGCATCAGGTTGCGCTTCTGTCCGAAGATGGTGGCGAGGTTGCTGCCCGACCATTCGATGTCGGGGTCCTCGAGGCTGACCGCGAAGGACATCTCGGTCGCGACGCTGTCGACGCCGAGCAGGGCGAACAGCGCGATCAGGTTCGGATAGGTCTTTTCGTTGAAGACGAGGAAGCCGGTGTCGACCGGATGAGTCCTGCCTTCGAGCGTGACGTCCACGGTGTTGGTGTGGCCGCCCAGATAGCTGCCGGCCTCGAACAGCGTCACGTCGTGCCGGCGCCCGAGCAGCCAGGCGGTGGCGAGACCCGAGATCCCGGCGCCGACGACGGCGATGCGTTGCCTGTCTTTCACGGTGTCCTCCTATCCGTTCGAACCGAAGAGCTCGGCGTAGGCCGAGTGGTTGTGGATCGACTCGAAGTTCTCCGAGGCGACCTTCCATTCGGCGATGCGCGGCTCGCTCATCAGGCGCAGCGCGATGTCGCGCACCAGGTCCTCGACGAACTTCGGGTTGTCGTAGGCGCGCTCGGTCACCCACTTCTCGTCGGGGCGCTTGAGCAGCCCGAAGACTTCACACGAGGCCTCCTCCTCGGCCACGCGAACGAGTTCCTCGATGGTCATCGGCGAGCGCAGTTTCGCTTCCAGCGTGAGGTGTGAGCGCTGGTTGTGCGCGCCGTAGTCCGAAATCTTCTTCGAGCACGGACAGAGACTGGTCACCGGCGCGGTCACGCGCAGGGTCAGGGTGGAGCGCTGCCCTTCCGGCCGTTCGATGATCAGCGTGGCATCGTAGTCGAGCAGGCTGGCGACGCCCGATACCGGCGCCGTCTTGCGGATGAAGTAAGGGAAGCTGATCTCGATGCGGCCGCTCGTCGCGTCGAGGCGCAGCAGCATTTCCCCGAGCAAGGCGAACAGGCCGTCCTGCGTCAGCGCACCGCTGCGGCCTTCGAGCAACTCGACGAAGCGCGACATGTGGGTACCCTTGATCTCGGGTGGCAGCCCGACCGTCATGGTCAGGCTGGCGACGGTACTCGTCACTTCGCCACTCGCCGTCTCAAGTTGCAGCGGATAGCGCAAGCTCTTGACGCCGACGTTGTGGATGGCCAGGCAGCGGGTGTCGGCGGCCGACTGGACGTCGGGCATGAAGAAGTGTTCGGGTGCGTTCATGACATGGGCTCCTTGGGGTTGGGGCGGTTGCTCTGCTTGAGAAATTCGTCGATCTTCTTCAGCAGATCCTTGTCGTCCGGCTTGGTGGAGCTGGGATAGGCAAGGACCTGCGAAGCATCGCGATTGATCAGATACTTGTGGAAGTTCCACTTCGGCTTGCTGCCGCTGATTTCCGCCAGCTTCAGGTAGAAGGGGTTGGCGTCCCTGCCGTTGAACGTCGTCTTGGCGAGCATCGGGAAGTCGACTCCGTAGGTCAGGCGGCAGAAGTCGGCGATTTCCTTGTCGCTGCCGGGTTCCTGATCGCCAAAGTCGTTGGACGGAAAGCCGAGCACGACCAGACCCTTGTTTTTCAGCCGTGCATGCAGCTTCTCGAGGCCGTCGTATTGCGACGTGTACCCGCAGAAGCTCGCCGTATTGACCACCAGGATGACCTTGCCGGCGTACTGGCAGAGCGGCATCGGCTTGCCGTCCAGCAATGCGGGAAAGCTGTGGTTGAGCAAGGGCGGGCATGCGGCGGCGGAAGCCATCGGAGGCACCCCCAGTGCCAGAAGTCCCGCGACCAGCATGGAGCGTTTCAATGGTTTGACCATGTTCAACCTTTCGCAATTTTGTTCTGGACAAACATCCTGTTTGTCGATACTCTAAGCACCGAAATCCGAAATGTCAACTGTTTGTCGAATCTTTGTTCAGGACAAATATGAATACTCCGAGCTTCAACATTGCTGCTGTCGAACGCGACACCGGTCTGTCCAAGGACGTCCTGCGCGTCTGGGAGCGCCGCTACGGCTTTCCTCTCCCCGGTCGTGACGACCATGGCGAGCGCGTCTATCCAGCCGAACAGGTCGAACGCCTGCGGCTGGTCAAGCGCTTGATGGATTCCGGGCACCGGCCGGGGAAACTGCTTGCCACACCCACCGAGGAACTGAACGTGCTGGCCCAGCGGCGTCCGCAACCGCCGCGGGCTGCCTCCGACGCGGACGCAGCCGCGGAACTTGACGGTCTGGTGGCCTTGATCAAGCAACATGACGGCGCGGCTTACCAACAGGCGATGCAGCAGCGGCTGGTCCGCCAGGGACTGGAGCGATTCGTCCAGGACACGGTCGCGCCGCTTACCCGTCACGTCGGGGCAGCGTGGGAGGAAGGCAGCATCGAGGTCTTTGAGGAGCATCTGTTTACTGAGCTGACCAAGCGCCTCCTCCGCCAGGCGATCGCCAGCCTCCCCGATGGCAAGCGCTGCCCGCGGATCGTCCTCACCAGCGTTCCGGACGAAGCGCACGTCCTCGGCCTGCTGATGGCCGAAGCCCTGTTCGCACTGGAAGGCGCCGAATGCGTCCCGCTTGGGGCGCAGATGCCACTGCTCGAAATTGCGCGCGCCGCCGCCGCCCATCGGGCCGACATTGTTGCCCTGTCGTTCTCGCTGGCCTTCCCGAAACGGCAGATCCCCGCACTGCTGCAGCAGTTGCGCGCGGTCCTGCCAACGGCTGTGGCGCTGTGGGCCGGTGGTGGCGGCGTCAAGCGCCTCCCCGAAGTTGCGGGAGTGGAACTGCTTGCCTCGCTCGAGCATTCGCTGGCAGCGCTCGAAGCGTGGCGACGGAAACAGGCGTAACCATCGCCGCAGCAGGCGAGACGGCCGGTTGCGTCCGGCGGTGTCCGGGGTCAGGTCTTGTCTTTCTCTTCCCTGTCGTCTATTCTCGTCCCATGTCCCGTCCCCTGCGCATTGAGTTCCCCGGCGCGATCTACCACGTCACTTCGCGCGGCGACCGGCGTGAGCCGATCTATCGCGACGATGCCGATCGCGTCGCGCATCTGGGGGTGATCGCCCAGGCCATGAACCGTTTCGGCGCGAGAGTGCTGGCCTATTGCCTGATGGGCAATCACTACCACTTGGTGCTCTGCACGCGCGAGCCGAACCTGTCGCGCCTGATGCGCCACGTCAACGGGGTGTACACGCAGAACTTCAATCGTCGGCACGGACTGGTCGGGCATCTGTTCCAAGGACGATTCAAGGCGATCCTCGTCGATCGTGACTTCTACCTGCTGGCGCTGTGTCGCTATGTCGAGCGCAATGCCGTGGCGGCAGGGCTGGTGGCAGCGCCGGGCGACTGGCGATGGTCCAGCTACCGGGCACACGTCGGCACGGATCCCACCCCGGCTTGGCTGGACGGTGATGGTCTGCGCGGCTACGTACTGGGGCGCGAGGTGCGAACCGAGCGAGATCGGCAGACCGCGGCGCGGCGCTACGCAATGTTGGTGGGGGAAGCCCAGGCCGCCGACGCCACGTTTTGGCAAGACAACGTGCAGGGCCAGATCTATCTCGGCGACGAGGCTTTTGCTGAGCGGGCGCGGGAGCGAGCGTCCATCGCGCAGCGCATTCAGCCTGAGGTGCCGAAGTCGCAACGCCGACCCGATCTGGGCTGGGCCGATTGGCTGGCTCGTGCAGACAACCATAGAGACTTGGGCCTGTACTTGGCGTACCGCGAGGGAGCGTGGACGATGTTGTCGCTGGCCAGCGAGGTCGGGCTCTCGGTGTCGCACGTCAGTCGCGTCATCGGTCGGGTGGAGCGGGAGCGGGAGGGGAAAGACAAGACCTGACCCTCTCGTCGCTCTCGTCGAACTTGACCCTCTCGGTCTCGTCGCTCTCGTCGCTCTGCAACTGTCAGGTCTTTCATCTGCGTGTTCTCGCCCTTTTTCGGCCCACACATCATGTCCAACCAATATACGTGGCAGTCAGTCCTCGGTATCGTCCGCGAGCACAGAACGGACCTGATCAGCGCGCACATCGTCGCCATCCTGGCGGCGGTGGCGAGTGTGCCGATTCCCCTCCTGATGCCACTGCTGGTGGACGAGGTGCTGCTGCATCAACCCGGTCGCTTGGTGGAATGGCTGGACAGCCACTTCCCCGCCGCTTGGCAGGGGCCGGTGCTGTACATCAGCGCGGTGCTGGCGCTGACGCTGGCACTGCGGCTGACGGCGCTGATCCTCGGCGTATGGCAGGGCCGTAGCTTCACCCTGATCGCCAAGGACGTGGTCTTCCGCATGCGCGAGCAGATGCTGCAGCGTTTGAGCCGCATCGCCATGTCGGAGTACGAAACCCTTGGCAGCGGCGCCGTCGCGTCCCATTTCGTCAAGGACCTCGACGCGATGGACACGTTCATCGGCGCATCCGTGTCCAAGTTCCTGGTGGCGCTGCTGTCCATCATCGGCACCGCCACCGTCCTCCTGTGGATGCACTGGCAGCTGGCGCTGTTCATCCTGCTGCTCAATCCGGCGGTCATCTACTTCACCACGGTGCTGGGCAAGCGGGTGAAGGATCTGAAGAAGCGCGAAAACAGTGCTTTCGAGCTGTTCCAGCAGGCGCTGACCGAAACCCTGGACGCGATCCAGCAGATCCGCGCCAGCAACCGCGAGCGCCACTACATTGCGCTGGTGATTGAACGGGCGCGCGGCATTCGCACGGACGCCGCCGCCTTCTCGTGGAAGAGCGATGCAGCCGGGCGGCTGTCCTTCGTGGTGTTTCTGTTCGGCTTCGACGTATTCCGCGCCATCAGCATGCTGATGGTGGTGTATTCCGATCTCAGCATCGGCCAGATGATGGCGGTATTCGGCTATCTCTGGTTCATGATGGGCCCGGTGCAGGAAATCCTTGGCATCCAGTACGCCTTCTATGCCGCCAAGGCGGCCTTGGGGCGCATCAATCGCCTGCTCGAACTGCAGGATGAGCCGCATTACCCGCACCGGCAGGACCCCTTCGCTGGCCAGCGTACGGTCGGCGTCGAGGTGGCGGACGTGCACTTCAGCTACGGCGATACACCCGTCTTGAATGGTGTCAGCCTGAGCATCCGGCCGGGAGAAAAAGTGGCGCTGGTGGGTGCTTCCGGCGGCGGCAAGTCGACCCTGGTCCAGGTACTGCTCGGTCTGTATCCGCCTGACTCGGGCACGGTGAGTTTCGCTGGCGTGCCGATGACCGAGATCGGCATGGAGGTCGTGCGCAGCCACGTTGCCACGGTGCTGCAGCATCCGGCGCTATTCAACGATACGGTGCGCGCGAACCTGAGCCTGGGCCGCGAAGTCACCGACGAACAGCTGTGGCAGGCCCTGCAGGTGGCGCAGCTCGCCGATACCGTGCGCGACTTGCCGAGCGGCCTCGATACCATCGTCGGCCGCCAGGGCGTGCGGTTGTCCGGGGGCCAGCGCCAGCGCCTGGCGATCGCCCGCATGGTGCTGTCCGCCCCGCAGGTCGTCATCCTCGACGAAGCGACGTCGGCGCTCGACGCCGACACCGAGGCGAGACTGCATGAGGCGCTGCGCGGCTTCCTGAAGAGACGCACCACCCTGATCATCGCCCATCGCCTGAGCGCGGTGAAACAAGCCGACCGGGCCTACGTGTTCGATGGTGGCCAGATCATCGAGGAAGGCAAGCACGACGAGCTGATCCAGGGCGACGGGCTGTACAGCCGGCTCTATGGGCAACTGCAGCACTGATCGGTGATGACTTTCATCATCACGGGTGTCCAACCGTCGCGTGATGACCGTTCGCTCGGCACCTGAACTTGCTCGACGCGGGATGCTCAGAGACCGATTGACAAGATATGCGAATCCTGGGCGGCGTACTTTGATGACCACAATCCGTTGGAGCACCGTGCTGGCGCTGGTGGCATGCGCTGGCCTCTTCGTTGCCTGCGCCGGGACGCCGGATGGGCGATCCGGCGGGCTCGTCGAGTCTTGGTCGGCACGTCACCAGGCGGAGCTGGTCGAGGCCAAGCTGGTGCCACAGCCGGCCGCCTATGAAGTGCTCCGCTTCCAGTGGCTCGACCGCGACCGGCAGCGCGAGGTACTGGCCAAACTCTACCTGCCCGCCGCGACCGCGCGACGCGGGTCGGTGCCGCTGGTGGTCTTCTCGCACGGCATGGGCGGTTCGCGCGAAGGCTACTCCTATCTTGGCGCGAACTGGGCGGCACAGGGCTACGCCAGCCTGCACGTGCAGCACGTCGGCAGCGACAGCCGCTTGTGGAGCGGCAACCCCTTCGACATGGTGTCCCGATTGCAGGGGGCGGCGGACGAGGCCGAGGCGATCAACCGGGTGCGTGACCTTGGCTTTGCCCTCGACGAGGTGCTCGACGACGCGCAGCTTGCCGGCACGATCGACGCGGCGCGGATTCTCGCTGCCGGTCATTCCTATGGTGCCAACACGGCCTTGCTCGCTGCCGGTGCGGTGTTCGCGCGCCCGCAAGGGACGCTGAGTTTCCGCGACAGCCGCATCGTCGGTGCCGTCCTCATCAGTGCGCCGCCCTTCCATGGCGAGCCCGACCCGGAGGCCGTCGTGCGCCCGATCGGCATCCCGACCCTGCACATCACGGCGAAGGGAGACGAGATTCGGATTCCCGGCTATCGCTCCGACTACGAGGACCGGGTGCGCGTCTTTGCGGCGACCGGCAGTGCGCACAAGGCGCTCGTGGTATTTCGCGACGGTGCGCACAGCATGTTCACCGACCGCCTTGGTCCCGGCGGGCGCGACCTGAATCCGCTCGTCAAGGCAGCGACGGTCGATCTGACGCTGGCTTTCTTCGCCGAGGTGCTGGACGGCACGAGCGGATTGCTCGCCGCGCGCTCGGCGCGCTACGACGGTCTGCTCGCCCGCTTCGAGTCCGCGCCCCGGAGCGTTCCGTGAGCCCGCCAGACGGGGTGCCCTTTTCCCGCAGCGGCATCCCGGCGCCAGCGGCTCTCCCGGCTCACACTGCCGGCCTGCTTTCCGCTGCCGCGATGCCGGCGCGCAGAAGGCCCAGCGCGGCCAGCCCGAGCGTGCCGGCGATGAGGAACAGCGGCAGGTAGCCGACGGCTTTGGCGAGCACGCCGCTGCTGCCGCCGACCAGCCCCGCGAACAGCACCTGCGCGCTTGCCTGCAGGGTGAAGTCGGCGCCCTCATGCTGCGGGCGGCAGCGCCGCATCATCACGGCGAACAGCGCGACGGTGGACATGCCGTCGGCGACCTGTTCGGCGAGCGCCACCGCATAGACCAGCCCGACGTTGCCGCCGTGGCCGACCAGCAGCGCCATGGCGGCGATGCCGGCCGCCTGCAGCAGGCCAAACAGGAAAAGCGAGCGGTGGGCGCCGAGCCGCGCGTAGAGCGCGCCGCCGAGTACGGCACCGGCGATGCCGGCGACGCTGCTGACCAGAGTCAACTGCCCGAGCATGACATTGGTCCAGCCCTGGTCGACCAGCATCGGCTTGATCATCGGCGAGCCCAGCGCATCGCCGAGCTTGAAGCCGAGCACGACGGCCAGCCAGGCGAACATCCCGGGCTGGGCGAGCAGCCCGCGGTAGTGCGCGAGCAGCAGGCGAGGCCCGAGCGCCGTCTCGGCGGCACCGGCGGCATGCGGAATCCGCTGCCGCTCGGCGAAGCGCCAGACCGGCAGCGTGCACAGGACGAGCAGCAGCGTGATCCCGCCGAGAGCCACGTGCCAGCCGAGCGCATCGATGACCAGCAGCAGCCCGCTGCCACTGACGATCATGCCGACCTTGTAACCGCCCACCTGCAGGCTGTTGCCCAGCCCGCGCCAGCGCTCGGGCAGCAGGCGGACGGTCAGGCCGTCGGTGGCGATGTCCTGCGTCGCGGCGGCGAGGTTGATGGCCAGGATCAGGCCGAGCAGCAGCGGCAGCCCGTTGCCGAAGAGAAGCGCCGGGCTTGCC
>JAEUOM010000016.1 GCA_016788495.1 Accumulibacter sp.
GAAGGCGATCGGCATGGCGAACAGCGCCGGCTGCGTGTAGGGGAACAGCGCGGCCTTGTTGCCGAGCACGTCGACCCACACCGACTTCGAGAAGAGGACGAAGAGCACGGCCGAAATGACCCCGCCGTAGCCACCCCAGATAGCGCCGCGCGTCGTCAGGCCCTTCCAGTACATCGACAGGATCAGCACCGGGAAGTTGGCTGCGGCAGCGACGCCGAAGGCCAGGCCGACCATGAAGGCGATGTTCATCTTCTCGAACGCGATGCCGAGGACGATCGCCAGCAGGCCGAGACCGATGACCGCGTAACGCGAGACGCGCACTTCCTCCTTCTCGGTTGCCTGGCCCTTGCGGATCACGCGCGCATAGATGTCGTGCGAAATCGCCGCCGCGCCGGCCAGTGCCAGACCGGCGACGACGGCCAGGATGGTGGCGAAGGCGACCGCTGCCAGGAAACCGAGCAGCATGTTGCCGCCGACCGCCTTGGCGAGGTGCATCGCGACCATGTTGCCGCCGCCGATCAGCTTGCCGCCGACGACGCCGCCCTCGAAGAACTCGGGGTTCTGGCCGACGATGAGGACCGCACAGAGGCCCATCAGGAAGATGACGTTGAAGAAGAAACCGACGAAGCCCGACGCGTAGAGCACCGATTTGCGCGCCTCCTTGGCGTTGCCGACGGTGAAGAAGCGCATCAGGATGTGCGGCAGGCCGGCGGTACCGAACATCAGGCCGAGGCCGAGCGAGATGGCGGTGATCGGGTCGGCGAGCAGGCTGCCCGGCGCCATCAGCTTGGCACCCAGCTTGTGCACCGCTTCCGCCTTGGTCAGCAGCTCGGTGAAGGAAAAGCCGAACTGCGTGTAGGCGAGGAGCAGCGTCAGCGTGCCACCGGCGAGCAACAGGCAGGCCTTGATGATCTGCACCCAGGTCGTCGCGACCATGCCGCCGAAAGCGACATAGATCATCATCAGGATGCCGACGATGAAGATCGCGATGTTGTAGTCGAGGCCGAAGAGCAGCTTGATCAGCTGCCCGGCGCCAACCATCTGGGCGATCAGGTAGAAGACCACCACGACCAGCGACGAGATCGCCGCCATCGTCCGCACCGTTCCCTGGTCGAGACGGTACGAGGTGATGTCGGCAAAGGTGAAACGGCCGAGGTTGCGCAGCCGCTCCGCCATCAGGAAGAGGATGATCGGCCAGCCGGCGAAGAACGCCAGCATGTAGATGTAGGCGTCGTAGCCCTGGCTGTAGGCCATCGCCGTCAGGCCGAGCAGGGTTGCTGCCGACATGTAGTCGCCGGCGATCGCCAGGCCGTTCTGGAAGCCGGTGATGCCGCCGCCGGCGGTGTAGAAGTCAGCGGTGGTCTTGGTGCGGCTCGCCGCCCACTTGGTGATGAACAGCGTCAAAGACACGAAGATCAGGAACATGATGATCGCGTGCCAGTTGGTTGCCTGCTTGGCTGTCGCCTCGACTGCCGGCGCGGCGTGCGCCAGGCCGGCGACGCCGGCGAGGGCGAGGACTGTCAGGGTGCGCGCGATCATTTGCCCTCCTTCTGTGCTTCCTTGATCAGCTCCTGGGTCAGGTCGTCGAACTCGCCGTTGGCACGACGGACGTAGACCACCGTCGTCAGCCAGAAGAAGACGAAGAGGACCAGCTCGATGGTGTAACCGATCGGCCACATCGAGCCCTCGGCGACCTTCTGCCCGAGCAGCCCCGGATTGAAGGCGACGAGCATGAAGAATCCGTAGAACAGGACCAGCACGATCGTCGCCAGGGTCCAGGCGAAGCGCCCCCGCTCCTGGACCAGTTTCTGGAACTTGGGATTCACCCGCATTCGCTCATACATCACACTACTCATGATAACGTGACCTCCTCTTTGATATTGTTGACGCCGTTTGGCAGCGGTGTTGACCCGTTGCCGACAAGACGATCCCCTTGCCGCGCGGAATACTAACCCAGATCAATGGCTTGTTCAAACAATGAAGAAGGGCAGAAAGACGCCAGTCGTTGCGTTTACGGCAACGCTCTTGGCGGTCGCTGTGGCTGCATGCCAGCCGCAGGCATCGACATCGGCGCAGCCGCCAGCAGCGCGGGCGGCACTGACGGTCAGCGCCGTCGCCCCGCAGTGGCTCGACTGGCCGCTGACGCTGGCGGCCGGCGGCAACGTCGCCGCGTGGCAGGAGGCGATCATTGGCCCCGAGCTGAGCAACCAGCGCATCACCGAGGTGCGCGCCAACGTCGGTGATCGGGTGCGCAAGGGCGCCGTCCTGGCGCGCATCGACAGCGAAGCCGTAGACAGTGAACTGGCCGAGGCGCAGGCAGCGGTCGCCGAGGCCGAAGCGACGCTGGCCGAGGCGCGCGCCAACCACGAACGCTCGAAACAGCTGCGCGAGAAGGGCTTCTACAGTCCGCAGCAGGGGATCCAGAGCGAAACCGCCGCGGCAACGGCTCTGGCCCGGCTGCATGCGGCGCAGGCGCGGCTGCGCGCCAACGAACTGCGGCGCGCCAAGGCCGATGTGCTGGCGCCGGACGACGGCATCATCAGCGCGCGCGCCGCAACCGTCGGTTCGCTGACGCAACCGGGACAGGAGCTGTTTCGCCTGATTCGCGGCGGTCGCCTCGAGTGGCGTGCCGAGGTCACCGCCAACGAGCTGGCGCTCTTCCGGCCGGGTCAGCCGGCGCGGCTGGAGACTCCCGGCGGCGCCGTGGTCGAAGGCCGGGTGCGGGCCGTGGCGCCGAGCGTGGACGCGCAGACGCGCAACGGCCTGGTCTATGTCGATCTGCCGCCAGCCGCCGCCGACGTCTTGAGCGCCGGCATGTTCGTCCGCGGACAGTTCGAGTTCGGCCGTCGTCCGGCGCTGAGCCTGCCGCAATCGGCAGTGCTCCTGCGCGAGGGCTTCAGCTACGTCTTCCGCATCGAAGCTGCCGCCGCCAACACGGACCGGTTGGCGACGGTGCGCGAAGTGAAGGTCGGTAGCGGTCGTCGCAACGGCGAGCGGATCGAGATCAGCAGCGGTCTCGCTGCCGGCGAGATGGTGGTCGCCAACGGCGGCGCCTTCCTTGCCGACGGCGACACGGTTCGCGTCGTCGCTGCCGGACAGCCACAATGAACGTTTCCGCGTGGTCGATCCGCAACCCGATCGCCTCGCTTCTGTTCTTCGCGCTGCTCACCCTGCTCGGGCTGATGGCCTTCAGTGGAATGGGCATCCAGCAGTTTCCCGACGTCGATCTGCCGACCGTTGCCGTCAGCGCCAGCTTGCCCGGTGCGGCGCCGGCACAGATGGAGAGCGAGGTGGCACGCAAGATCGAGAACTCGGTCGCCACGCTGCAGGGCGTCAAGCACATCTACACCAAGGTGCAGGACGGCCTGGCGACGATCACCGTCGAGTTCCGGCTCGAGAAGCCGACGCAGGAGGCGGTCGACGACGTGCGCGACGCAGTTTCCCGCATCCGCTCCGACCTGCCCGCCGACCTCAAGGATCCGGTGATCTCGCGGGTCACGCTCGCCGGTGCGCCGATCCTGACCTACACCGTCGCATCGAGCCGGATGGACGACGAAGCACTTTCCTGGTTCGTCGACAATACGGCGACGCGGACCCTCCTCAGCGTGCGCGGGGTCGGCTCGGTCACCCGCGTCGGCGGCGTCAGCCGCGAAATCCGCATCGAAATCGACCCTGCCCGCCTGCTCGCCCTGCGCGCCACTGCGGCGGACATCTCGCGCCAGTTGCGCGAGGTACAGCAGGAGGCCGCCGGTGGTCGCGCCGACGTCGGGGGCATCGAACAGTCGGTGCGCACAATCGCGACGGTGCAGTCGGCCGAGGAACTCGCCGCGCTCGAGATCGCCCTCGGCGATGGCCGGCGCGTGCGCCTGAGCGAGCTGGCGACGGTCAGCGATACAGTTGCCGAACAGCGCTCGGCAGCCCTGCTCGATGGCCGGCCCGTCGTCGGTTTCGAGATCGTTCGTGCGCGCGGCGCCAGTGAAGCGGCCGTCGCGCTGGGTGTACGCGCGGCGTTGCAGGGCCTGCAGGCGGAGCATCCCGACATTGCCATCAGCGAGGCGTTCAATTTCGTCGACCCGGTGGTCGACAACTTCGAGGGCTCGATGTGGCTCCTGATCGAGGGCGCGATCCTCGCCGTGATCGTCGTCTGGTTGTTCCTCCGCGACTGGCGGGCGACCCTGGTCTCGGCCGTCGCGCTGCCCTTGTCGATCATCCCGACCTTTGCCGCCATGCACCTGCTCGGCTTCACGCTGAACGTCGTCACCCTGCTGGCGCTATCGCTGGTCGTCGGCGTCCTGGTCGACGACGCGATCGTCGAGATCGAGAACATCATGCGCCACCTGCGTCTCGGCAAGACGCCGTACCAGGCGGCGATGGAGGCTGCCGACGAGATCGGCATGGCGGTCATCGCCACCACCTTCACGCTGATCGCCGTCTTCCTGCCGACCGCATTCATGAGCGGAGTGGCCGGCAAGTTCTTCGTCCATTTCGGCTGGACGGCGGCGATCGCCGTCTTCTTCTCGCTCGTCGTCGCCCGCATGCTGACGCCGATGATGGCCGCCCATCTGCTCAGACCGCCGCGTGGCATGGCGACCGAGGCGGCGTGGCTGCGGCTCTACGGCCGCTGGGTGACGGCCTGTCTATCGCATCGGCGGGCTACCGTGGCGGCCGCGCTCGTCTTCTTCATCGGCTCGTTCGCGCTCCTGCCGCTGTTGCCGAAGGGCTTTCTGCCACCGGACGATCTGTCGCAGACGCAGGTCCATCTGGCGCTGCAACCCGGCAGCGGTTTCCGCGAGACCTTGGCCGCCGCCGAGGCGGCACGGCGGATCGTCGAACGGAATCCGCATGTGCGGATGGTCTACACCGCGATCGGTGGCGGCGCCACCGGCAGCGACCCCTTTGTGGCGCGCGGCGCGGCCGAAGTCCGCAAAGCGACGCTGACGATCAACATGACGCCGCGCGGTGCGCGCGGCGGGGTCCGGAAGCAGGATGTCGAGCAACAGTTGCGTGACGCCCTGACGGTCCTGCCCGGGATCCAGGTCAAGGTGGGTCTGGGCGGTTCGAGCGAAAAATACGTGCTCGTTCTCGCCGGCGAGGACGGCGCGCTGCTCGCCGGGCACGCCCGCGTCGTCGAGCGCGAATTGCGCAGCCTGCCGGGAATCGGTGCCGTCACTTCCAGTGCCGGGCTGCTGCGCCCGGAACTTGTCGTGCGGCCGGATTTCGCTGCCGCCGCCGACCTCGGCGTGACTTCGGCGGCGATCGCCGAGGTGCTGCGCATCGCCACCGCCGGCGACTACGACCAGAGCCTCGCCAAGCTCAACCTGGCGCAGCGGCAGCTGCCGATCGTCGTCAAGCTGCCAACGGCAGCGCGCCAGGATCTGGGCCTGCTCGAACGTCTGACGGTGCCGGGAAAGAACGGGCCGGTGATGATCGGCCAGGTCGCCCACCTCAGCCTCGCCGGCGGTCCGGCCGAGATCGACCGCTACGATCGCCTGCGCAACGTCAACTTCGAGATCGAACTCAACCAGCAGCCGTTGGGCGAGGTCGAGGCGCTGGCGCTGGCGCTGCCGAGCCTGCAGAAGCTGCCGCCGGGGATCCTGCAGACGACGGTCGGCGATGCCGAGTCGATGGGCGAGCTGTTCCGCGGCTTCGGCCTAGCGATGCTGACCGGCGTGCTCTGCATCTACGCCGTGCTGGTCCTGCTGCTGAAGGATTTCGTGCAACCGCTGACCATCCTGGTCGCCCTCGTACTGTCGATACCCGGCGCCTTCCTCGCCCTCTTCGTTACCGGTACGGCGCTGTCGATGCCGTCGATGATCGGTCTGATCATGCTGATGGGAATCGCCACCAAGAACTCGATCCTGCTCGTCGACTACATCGTCCTCGCCCGCCGCGATCTCGGGCTCGACCGCTGGCAGGCGCTGCTCGACGCCTGCCGCAAGCGTGCCCGGCCAATCGTCATGACCACCGTCGCCATGGGCGCCGGCATGCTGCCGATCGCCATCGGGCTCGGTACCGACCCGAGTTTTCGTGCGCCGATGGCGATCGTCGTCATCGGCGGGCTGATCACCTCGACCTTCCTCAGCCTGCTCGTCATCCCGGTCGTCTACACCTGCGTGGACGACGGCATCACGTGGTTGCGACGGCGGCTGCGCCGAGGCCGTTCCTGAGAATCGTATCCTGGTGTGGGCGACTGCACCGGCAAGACAGACGGCGGGTGGCTGGTGCCTGACGGCGGGTTTCCGTGTGCAGATCACCCCGGACATGAGCCGGGATGATTGGTCGGCGATGCCGCTGCGATGCCTGAGCGATTCCACGGTTTCGGCCGGGCGATGCTGGCCGTCGCATCACGGCTGCCGCAACTGCGCCAGCATGGTGTGCGGCTAGCGGGCGGCGACCTTTCGCCGGCGCTGCTCACTCGGCGCGCCGGCTTCATGCCGTTGCCAGACACGGCGAAAGTCGCGGGCTGAACTGAAGCCGCTCAGTTCGGCGACACGCTCGACCGACAACCGCCCCCCGGCGAGCAGTTCGCGGGCACGCGCGATGCGCAACTGCTGCTGGTAGGCGAGCACGCCGACACCGGCGTGCTCGGCAAACAGCCGCGTGAGATGCCGTGTGCTGACGTGCGCCCGTTCCGCCAGTTCAGCCAGCGTCCAGGATCGCTCCGGCTCCTGCGCCATCGCGTCCTGCGCACGGTGTACGGCCGGATGCAGGTGGTTGCGGTGCGCCAGCCACGGGGAGAGCTGCTCGTCATGGCCGCTGCGACGCAGGTAGACGACAAGCCGGCGGGCGACCCGCGCGGCCAGTTCGGCGCCGGCATGACGTTCGATCAGGTAGAGTGCCAGGTCGATGCCGGTGGTGATGCCGGCGCTGGTCAGCAGCGGGCCATCCTCGACGAAGACCCGGTTCTCCTGCACCCGGGCAGTCGGCGCCAGCGCCCGCAGATCGTCGATCAGACTGTGGTGGGTCGTGCAGTGGCGATGCTCGAGCAGGCCGGCGGCAGCCAGCAGCAGCGCGCCGGAACAGATGCTGGCGATGGCGGTGTCGGCGCGCGGGGCGTGGCGCAACCAGTCGATGACGGCGTGCGCTTCCGGCCGGGCGTAGTCTTCCGCTTCGCAGGCATTGCCGGTGACGATCAGCAGGCTGTGCGGCGGCAGCTCGGGCGGCAGCGGGCGCAGGCCACCGATTTCGACGGTGAGCGAGGTGGCGAGTCGCGGCACCGGTGCGCAATGGTGCAGCAACAGGTCGGCACCCATCTCGGCCGCCATGCGCAGTGCTTCCGCCGGTCCGGCGTAGTCGAGCATGAGGACGCCCGGGGTGAGGACGAACCACACCGACAGCGTCATGCTCGCACGCCGACCCGGAGCAGAAGACGGGCGCCGAACAGATTGATCACCAGACCGAGCATCAGCAACGCGGCACCGGCGAAGTGCAGCGGCTGCAGCGCCTCGCCAAATGCCAGCCAGCCGGTCGTCAGCCCGACCAGCGGCACCAGCAGACTGAACGGCGCAACCTGGTTGACCGGGTAAGCGCCGAGCAGGCGCGTCCACAAACCGTAGCCGAGCAGCGTCGCCGCCCAAGCGAGATAGGCGACCGCGGCGAACGAGCGCAGGCTGAAGACGCTGATCGCCGAATCGATCGCCGGCCAGCCTTCGAGCAGCAGCGACAGCGCGAAGAAGGGCAGCGGGGGCACGAGGCCCGCCCAGACGACGAAAGCGAGCTGATTGATCGGCCCGTAGCGGCCCAATGCCCGGGTGACGATGTTGCCCGTGGCCCACATCGAGGCGGCGGCCAGCGTCAATAGAAAGCCGAGCAGCGGCATCTCGAGGCCGTGCGCCGAGCCGATCAGGGCCAGGCCGCCCGCCGCCAGCAGCAGGCCGGCGAGCTGGTGGCCCTGCCAGCGCTCCTTCAGCCACACGGCGGCGAGAATCATCGTCAGGAAGGCCTGCGACTGCAGCACCAGCGAAGCGAGGCCGGATGGCATGCCGAGGTGGATCGCAGAGAACAGGAAGGCGAACTGTCCGACCGAGATGCTCATGCCGTAGGCCAGGTAGAGGTGCCAGGGCAGCTTCGGCGGGCGCAGGAAGAATACCGCCGGGAAAGCGGCGAGCAGGAAACGCAGGGCACCGAGCAACAGCGGCGGAACCTCGGCGACGCCGGTTCGGATCACGGCAAAATTGAGTCCCCAGACACCGACCACCAACAGCGCCAGCGCGATGTCACGCGGATGCATCGTGCCCAGTCTCGTCGCGGCTGGTGATGCCGGCGGCCGGTCTGCCAACGCGCCGCGTCGACGCCGGGTGGCGCGCCAGGCTGTCGGCCGGACGCCGTGGGCGGCGAAGCAGTTCGCCGCCGCAATTGGGGCAGCGACCGGCCAGTCGTGCAATCGCGCAGCTCGCACAGAAGGTGCATTCGAACGAACAGATCATCGCCTCGGTCGCATCCGGCGGCAGGTCACGGCCGCAGGCTTGGCAGTTCGGGCGCAGTTCAAGCATCGGCTTCTCCCAGATCCTGCAGGCATTCGTCGACGTCGAGCACGTTTGCAAAGCGTCCCGCGAGCACCAGTTCGCAGCGCTCCTTGATTTCCGCCGGCGAGAAGACGCGACCGCTTCGCGGATGCGTCATCGCAAAGGTGAGCGTCGCGTCGATGACGAAAGCCACCTCATAGCCGATGTCCGAGCCGACCCGTGCGGTCGTCTCACAACACTGCTCGCTGCGGATGCCGGCGATCAGCAGGCGGTCGATGCGCAGGCGGCGCAAGTGCAGATCGAGGCCGGTGTCCGAAAAGGCGTTGTGGGTGTGCTTGAAGAAGCAGGCGTCGGGCGATCCCGGTAGCCAGTCGAGCGCACGCACATGTCCCGAGGCGATGCTGAAGGGGCCGATCGGCTCGACATGGAACACGTGCATCACCGGCACGCCGCGCTGCCGGCAAGCGGCTTCGAGGCGGAGCAGAGCCGCCCGGAACGGCGGCAGGTCGAGCTCCGACCAGTACGGCATGTGGCGAAACGACTCTTGCACGTCGATGATGACGAGCGCCGCGCGACGCTCGCCCGGAACACCAGTTGCGGACATCTGTGGACCCCGGGTTGTTGAGAACGTTGCCAGCTTAACGCCAGTCAACACCAGCGACGATACCTTTTCCGGACATCAAGCGGACAAGATTCGCCATGTTTGGCAGGGTGCGGCGATGGTGCAGTGCGGGCTGGCGACACCATCGTCAGAGAGTCCCGGGTCGCTGATGATGGTTCCCTGCTTGCTGAACGTCGAATGCGGCGCCCGCTGTGCCGGCAATCAATGGGAAGCGCGCACCGGGCACCTCGGTTCGTCGGCAGCGAACCGGCTCGCTGCGGCAGCACCGTCCGCTCGCAGCGCGCGCGGCATTTTCCCGCCGCGCCACCACGACCGCAAGGACGATCGTCATCGTTCCGCAACGGAGCAGACATCGGGCTGCAACACTGGCGGTGCATGCTGCACCGGTCCCCTCACCAGGTACTCCCACGATGACCGAAAAGCTCAAGATCGTCGGCGCGCTCGGCGAAGACGCACTGTTGCTGCCGGCGCTGGTCAACGACGCGCTGACCGCGAACGACCGGGCCAAGTATTACTTTTCACTGTTGCAGACCGCGCGCGTGCGCGCCGAAAACCTCGAGCGCCCCTTCTCGACCCTGCGCGAGGAGCGGATCGCCTCGTCGGTCGATCAGCCCGCACTCGACCAGGTGGTGGCGGCTGCACGGCGCAGCCCGGAGGGCCCCTTCCTGATCCCGCAGGCGGAGCAGATCGTGCACCAGTTGCTGGCGGCGATACGCGAGATGATCGCACCGCTGGCGGCGGTCGCCGATGGCGGGCAGACCGCTGGCTTCGACGAGCGTCTGGCACGGCTCTCGGCAGCAGCCGTCGTCGAGGACGACCAGATCGACGCGGCGTGCATCGACGCCATGACGCGGGCCGAGCGCCAGCGCGGCGACAGCCTGCACCTGCTGGTGATGGACCTGCACAAGGAACTCAACGTCCTGCAGGCGGCACTGGCGACGGAATCGGTAGACGGCGCGATGACCTACGGACTGGCGGACGAGGATCGCGAACTCGTCGCGGCTTTCATGCAGGGGGTCAGGCGGACGGCACCACTGAAGTTCGATCATCCCGGGCTGGGCACGACCGCCGCCCGTTCGGGCGGCGTGCTGGTGATCCAGAACGACATCGGCACGACCGATGCGCATGTCCTGGTGATCCGCGTCGACAACCTGACGGTGACGACACTGTATTCGGACGTTCACCTGCAGCGACTGAACTTCTTCGCATCGCTCTTCGCGCGCTGGCAGGTCCGCTGGGACGACATCCTGTCGCGCCGTGACGGTGCCATGGACGATGGCCTCTATCACCTGGCGGTCGCCCGCCACGAGGCCGGCGACCGCGACGGGCTGCTCGATTTCCTCGCCTTCCTCGGTTCGCGGCTGGTCTTCCTGATCGACTGGAACAAGGCGCGCAAGCGCCTGCGCAGCCTGCTCGGCAAGGCCGACGCGGCCGATCTGCTGAAATGGGCGGCAGACGAGGACGTCGGACACATGGGATTCCTCAAGTGTGGCGGTGACGAGCTGATCTATCGCGGCCTGGCGCTCGCCGCCCGCGGCGACTATCGCCCCGGCCTCTTCCTGCACGACGTGCTGCCGCGCAGTCTGGCGCGGGAGTTCATGCAGTTCGTCTTCCGTGCGGCCTCGCTCGGACTGCGCGAGGGCAAGCAGATCCTGCTGATCGAGGACGAGGTGGTGGTCGAGCTGTCGCGCTTCTTCCGCGGTGCCGAGGAACGGCTGCTCGACTTGGCTGCCGAGCATGCCGCCCTGACCTGGGAGGTGGCCGCCGGCTTGCGCGACAGCCTGCTGCGCGCCCGTCTGTCCGACTGGCAGCGTCATTTCGGCCACAACGCCGAGCGCGCCAAGGCCTGGGAATCGCAGGCCGACGAGCTGGTCCAGGCGGCACGACTGGCGATGCGCCGCAGCGAACCGGCGGCTTTCCTCGCGCAACTCATCGAGGCGGCCGACGAAGTGGTCGACTGCCTCGAGGATGCCGCGTTCCGCCTGACGACGCTGCCGGCGGAGAGCAACGGCGAGCTCTGTCGGCAGCTCGAAACGCTGGCGCGGCTGGTACTGGCCGCTGCCCAGGAGTACGTCAAGGTCGTCGCCACCGCCCGCAGCGCGCGCGACTCCGCGTCACGCGAGGACATGCAGGATCTGCTGGCCGGCGTTCACCGCATCATCGCCCTCGAGCACCAGTGCGACGATGCCGAGCGTGCGGCGGAAGCCGCGCTGCTGGCGCGCGCCGGCAGCTTCCGCGAACTCTACGTCCTGGCGGAGACCGGCAAGGACCTCGAACAGGCGGCCGACGAGCTGATGCGCGTCGCCCTGAAGTTTCGCGACCACGCGCTGAGCGAAGTCGCTGCACACTAGGATGGGAGGAAGAAAATGGCTGGAGTACCGGCAACACAGCGCTCGCCGTTCCTGTTCGGCGGCAAGGCGGCCGCGTCACGGCCCGGCAGCGTCGAGGAAATGGGTTTCAAGGCCTTCAACCTGGTCGCGATGAGCGGCCTCGGATTGCCGGTTCCACAGGGTTTCGTCCTCACCACCGGCTTCGCCCGGCAGGCCGTCACCGCTGCCGGCGGCGCATCGGCCGAACTGCGCGACGCGCTCGCCGAGGGAATCCGCCATGTCGAGCGCGAGAGCGGCCTCGGCTTCGGCGCGCGGCGACGGCCTTTGCTCGTTTCGGTGCGCAGCGGAGCGCCGGTATCGATGCCCGGAATGATGGAAACGCTGCTCGACGTCGGGGTCAACGATCTGACGGTCGACGCGCTCATCCGCAGCACCGGCAATCCGCGCCTGGCTTGGGACTGCTACCGACGCTTGGTCCAAGGCTTCGCGGAAGTCGTGCACGAGTGCCCGGCAAGCGCCTTCGCCAGTCGTCTCGACGAATGCCTGCGCGCCTGCGGGGCCAGCAGCTCGCGCGAGATCGACTTTCGCAGTCTCGCCGCGCTGACCCGCGACTATCTCGCACTCTTCGAGGAACTCACCGGCACGCCGTTTCCACAGGACCCGATGCGGCAACTCGAACAGGCAGCCGTGGCGGTGGTTCGTTCGTGGCAGTCCGAGAAGGCCGTCAGCTACCGCCGGGCGCACCAGATCGGCGATTCTCCGGGCACCGCGGTGACGGTGCAACGGATGGTTTTCGGCAACGCCGGGGGGATGTCCGGCGCCGGTGTCGCCTTTTCCCGCGACCCGTCGACCGGGGCCAGCGAGCTGTACCTGGATTTCCTGTTCAACGCCCAGGGTGAGGACGTCGTCTCGGGCCGGCACGCGCTGGCTGACGAAGTGCCGCTCGAGAAGCTGTTGCCCGACACCCGGCGCGAGATCGAAACGATTGCCGCGGCACTCGAGGGGGCATTCGGTGATGCGCAGGAGTTCGAGTTCACGGTCGAGGACGGCAAGCTGTTCATGCTGCAGACGCGGGTTGCCAAGAGGACGCCGCTGGCGGCGCTGCGCATCGCCGTCGACCTCGTGGCCTCCGGTCTGGTCAGTCCCGCGGCGGCGCTCGCGCAACTGCAGGGTATCGATCTGGCAAGCGTCGAGGAAGTCAGCCTGGCGCACCCCGACGAACAGGCTTTCCTGGCCAGCGCCACGCCGGCAGGCATCGGCATCGCGATTGGCCGCCTGGTCCTCGACGTCGCGGCTGCCGAGAGACTCGCAGCGGCAGGCGATCCCGTGCTGCTGGTGCGGCACGAAACGGCGACCGCCGACATTTCCGGGATCGCCGTCAGCGCCGGCATCCTCACCGCGCTCGGCGGTCGCACCTCGCACGCGGCGGTGGTGGCGAGACAGCTCGGCAAGGTCTGCCTGGTCGGCTGCCGCGAACTGGTGCCCGACCTCGCGCAGCGACGTTGCCGGATCGCTGGCCACGAGTTCGCCGAGGGCGACTGGCTGTGCCTCGACGGCACCCACGGCCGCATCCATGCCGGCAGGCCGGAAGTCGTCAGGAAAAGGCCCGACGACCTCTTGCAGCAGGTCGAGAACTGGCGCCGCCGGCTCGCCGCCGGCAGCGAGACCACTGCAACTGCCGTCGCCCGCGCTGCCTGACGGACGTCGCCGACAGCCGTCGCCGCCGCGAACCGGTTCGGGAGGGGTGCCATCGGCGCGACGAGATGGTACCCTTCGCGCTTCGCGCCGCCGGGCCATGGTCGCTTCACCCGGCAGGCAAGCTGACGACACGGAGTGATGTACATGCAGCAACGGGACAACCACAGCAAGCTCATTGGCTACCTGCTCTGGCTTTTCGGCTTTCTCGGCGCGCACCGCTTCTACTACGGCAAGCCGGTGACCGGGACGATCTGGTTCTTTACGCTCGGGCTGCTGGGAATCGGTTGGCTGATCGACCTCTTCCTGATCCCGGGAATGGATCGCGACGCGGAACTGCGCTTCCATTCGGGCGCCATCGACTACAACATCGCCTGGCTGCTGCTGACCTTCCTCGGCGTCCTCGGCGTACACCGGATGTATCAGGGCAAATGGCCGACCGGCATCCTCTATCTGCTCACCGGCGGGCTTTTCCTGATCGGCGTCCTGTACGACTTCTGGACGATGAACCAGCAGATCTCCCTGCGCAACGCCAGCCAGCCGGGCTGATCCGTCCCGCGGCGGAGCTTGCGCAACTGCCGGGCATCGATCTGGCAACAGTCGAGGAAGTCAACCTGCCGCACCGCGCCGCACTGCCGTGCGTGGCTCGCGTCGTACCGACAGGCATCGGCATCGCCGTTGGCCGCCTGCTCCTCAACCGCAGCTTCCGCTTCCCGCGTCGCCGCGGTGGTGGACTGCATCCACCGCGACAAAGGGTTGTCCGAAGGAGTTGCAGCCCTGCTTAGGGGCAGATCCGCCGCCCGTCGACGATGCGACACTCCGTCGCCCCACGCACTTCGACCTCGCGCGCCACCGGAGCCTCCCTGGTGGGGACTACCTCAACTCCCCGGGCGGGAGCCACCTCGACCGCATGCGCGGGAGCGACTTCAACACCGCGTACCGGAACCGGCTCAACCGGCTTTCGGACCTCCACGGCACCCCTCGCCGTTTCACACCCGGCGCGGCGAACACCCTCGACGCATTCCACCCCGTACGCGGCGGAGGCGAGCGTCACGGCCAGAAACGCTGCCGGCAGGGCAAATGGTGATGTTTTCATGTTGGTATCCTCCAGAGACAGTCTTGGGTACAGGAAATCAAATCAATCAAATCAATAGGGGACAGACCACGTTTTTCCGTCGCCCAGTCGCCACTTCACCTCTGGCACCAAAAGCGGCGTCATCTCATCCCGAGCGCGCGGCTTGTGCACGACCCGATACTGGTCCTCGACCGGCTCGCGGCAGATCAGCAATTCGCCGCCCATCAGGTCGAGCAGCCAGACTTCCGGAATGCCATGCCGAGCATAGAGAGGCAGCTTCACCCCGCGATCGAAGTGAACCGACGAGTGCGCAACCTCGACGACCAACAGCGCATCAATTGCGCCAGGTAGCCGCTCCATGTAATTGTCCGGCCGCAGCAAAACGATATCCGGTTGCGGTTCCGAATGCTGATCGAGACACAGCGGGTTTTGCACACTGACCAGATACCGATCGCCGGCGGCGGCCGCGAAGAACTGTGCGAGGCGGTTGAGGACAAATGCGTGCTTGCTGCCGATGGGCGCCATATCAACGATCTCCCCTTCGATCAGCTCCACCCTGCTTTCCGGCAACAGGATACCCGCTTCGCCCATCCTGTGGAAGTCGTTCACGCTGAGGCGGTGGCGGGCTTGCGCCATCAATTCGTTCATGCTGCCCACAGAGCATCTCCGATGTGACGGCGTCGTTCCGCTGAATTGGCGCGCCATCATTTGAACACAACGGCAATTCCGGAAGCAGTGCCCTATGCGGCGCGAATGCGGGGATGCGGCGCTTTGGTCGCGGCTGCCGCCACGGGAGCTACGCGACCGCGACGATGCAGGGCTCTGAACCTCTTCGAGGAAGGTTACTCGCTCGCCGCCGACAAGTAAACAGACCGCCTGCTGCAACAGCCCAGACGCATGACCCTGCCGAAGCGGAGCCGATTGAGGTTCCCCCGGAATTTCGTCTTCCAAGGGTGACATAAGATGACGTTACTTTGGAGGGCAAAAGAATGAAGATACCGAAGCAGGCATACACGCTGGAATTCAAGGAGCTGGCGATCAAGCGGGTGAAGGACGGGCAGGCCCTGGCGGGAGTGGCGAAGGAACTGGGGCTGGTTGAGCAGGCCTTGCGCAACGGGGTCAAGGCGGCGGGAGCGGGCACGCTCAGTGGCGCCGCCGGCAAAGCGGTGACGCCGGAAGAGATGGAACTCTCCCCGCTACGGGCCGAGAACATCCGGGTCAAGCGGGAGCTGGAAATCATGAAAAAAGCGGCGGCGTACTTCGCGAAGGATGCGCTGTGAAGTACGCCTGGATCGATGCGCAAGGCAAGGCATTCGCGCTGTCCGAGATGTGCGAGGCCCTGGAGATCAGCCTGAGCGGCTGCCGGGCCTGGAAGCGGGGCGGCACCGAGGACCGCCGGCGGCTGACCGACAGCCAGATGCTGGCGCTGATCCGCGCCATCCATGCGGAACTCCAAGGCCGCCTGCGGCAGTCCGCGGATGGTGCGGGAATTGCGGGCTCGCGGCTTCCCGGCCAGCAAGGAACGGGTGGAGCGACTGATGCGAGACCATGGCATCCGTGCCCGCCACAAGCGGCGCCACAAGGTGACGACGGACTCGAAACACGGCCTGCCGGTGGCGGAAAACCTGCTGGCTCGCCACTTCACGCCGAGTGCGCCGAATCAAGCGTGGACGTCGGACATCACGTATTTGTGGACGGACGAAGGCTGGCTCTACCTGGCCATCGTTCTCGACTTGTTCAACCGCGAGGTCATGGGCTGGTCCTTGAAGCCGCGCATGACGGCGGACATCGCCACGGATGCGCTGACCATGGCCTGGTTCAGGACGCGACCGGCGCCGGGGCTGCTGCATCATTCCGACCGGGGCAGCCAGTATGCCAGCCACGCCTTTCAGGATCAGCTCCAGGAATACGGCATGACCTGGTCGATGAGCCGGAAGGGCAACTGCTGGGACAACGCCCCGACCGAAAGCTGGTTCAACAGCTTCAAGAACGAGCGAATGCACGGCGTTCGCTACGCGACTCACGCCGAGCTCAAGGCTGCCGCCTTTGACTACATCGAGGTTTTCTACAACAGAAAACGGCAGCATTCGACCCTCGGCTACAGGTCGCCTGTTCAATTCCTCGAGAACTGGATCAGCGAGCAACATCAGGAAAAACTGGTAGCATGAAATCCACCTTTGGCAGACGAAAAACCAAGGGAACCTCACCCTCATACCTTTCTTCCGCCGCCGTTCGTTGATCCAGGTACCCCTGCATCAGGCGTCGCAACAACTCCTTCCCCTCTCGCGAAATCAGCGATTCGACCTCCCCATGCTCCAGGATTCGCGCCGACTCCGAGCGCAGTTCACCTATCAGATTCTCCAACTGCTCGCGGGCCACCACAAACTCGTCAAAACAGCTCTCTTTGGTCTCTCGTACCATCTCGACGGGTATCCTGCGCATCAGTAATCAGCTTGAAAGCCGTTACCTACCAGACTCCAGGCAACCTTGACAATCCATTGATAGAGCATGTCTCTGATCCGAAAACGATTCCCCGTGGCCGAAAAGATCCACACCCATATCCAATCAGCCAAGCCTATCACCATGACTCCCGGTATGGCGTCTTGCGGAAATCGCCTTAAGTCGGTCTTAAGTCTCGCTGCGGCATGCTTCGCCCGTCGGTGGGCATATCGCCTGCCCGGAATCCACACTCAGGAGAACGCCATGGACTCAAACAAGCTCAAACTGACCGCGGGCGCAGCCGCCGTTTTGGCTGCGCTGACCGGCGCCTACACTTTCGGCCATGCCAACGCCCCCGCGTCGCAGGCCCCTGCAGCGCAAATCACTGTTCCTGCCACGGTGACCCAGCCGGTCGCAGCAACTGCCGCCGCTTTGCCGGACATGAGCGGCATCGTCGCGCGCAACAGTCCATCGGTGGTCAACATCAGCGTATCGGGTACGGGCAAGGCGGGCTCGCGCGGACCCAGATCGCCGCAATTTGACGACGACGAGTCGATCCCGGACTTCCTCCGCCGCTTTGGCGCTCCGCAGAACCGGGGCGATGCGCCGGCTCGCGGTCTGGGATCGGGCTTCATCGTCAGTCCGGATGGTACGATTCTCACCAATGCCCACGTCGTCGATGGCGCCGAGGACGTCATCGTCAAGCTGAGCGACAAGCGCGAATTCAAGGCCAAGGTGCTCGGCCTGGATACGGCCAGCGACATCGCCGTCCTGAAAATCGACGCGAGGGATCTGCCAGCAGTCAGGATTGGCTCAGCCAGCAACACCCGCGTCGGCGAATGGGTTCTCGCCATCGGCTCACCCTTCGGTTTCGAGAGCAGCGCCAGTGCCGGCATCGTCTCGGCCATCTCACGATCCCTGCCCGACGGCAGCTACGTTCCTTTCATCCAGAGCGACGTCGCGGTCAATCCCGGCAACTCGGGCGGGCCGCTGTTCAACATGGCGGGCGAGGTGATCGGCATCAACTCGCAGATCTACTCGCGCAGTGGCGGCTATCAGGGACTCTCGTTCGCGATCCCGATCGAGGTTGCGATGAACGTCGAAAGACAGATCGTCACCCATGGCAAGGTACAGCGCGGCCGGCTTGGCGTTGCGATCCAGGAGGTCAATCAGTCGCTCGCCGACTCCTTCGGCCTCAAGAAACCCGCCGGAGCCCTGGTCGGGTCGGTGGAAAAGGGCAGTCCCGCGGCGAAGGCCGGTCTCGAGCCAGGCGACGTCATCCTGTCGATCAACGGCAAGGAGATTGCCTCCTCGAATGAGCTGCCGGCGATCGTCTCGTCGATGAAGCCTGGCGAGCAGGCGAAGCTGCAGGTCTGGCGCAAGGGCGAAACGCGTCCGTTCGATGTCGAGGTCGGCAAGTTCGCCGATGAGCAGGTGGCCAGCAACGACACCCCCGAAGCCGGCAAGGGTCGCCTCGGTGTGGCGGTACGTCCGCTCACCCCGGAAGAGCAGCGGCGCTCCGATGTCAGCAACGGCGTCGTCGTGCAGAACGTCACTGGCGCAGCCGCCAGGGCAGGCATCAAGCCGGGTGACATCGTCGTCGCGGTCAACGGCGAGGCGATCTCCAGTACGGAACAGTTGCGCGACCTGATCAACAAGGCCGGCAAGCGCATTGCTGTCCTGGTCGACCGCGGCAACGCCCGAATCTTCATTCCCGTCGAACTGGGCTAGGCCGGATCGCCGAACGAAGGGGACTGGCGCCGGATCCAGTCCCCTTCGCTGCCCGCTTGCCTGACGGACCAGCCGGTCGTGCGACCCGACGAGCAGCCAGGAGCACCTCGCGGCCGGTGGCGGCAGGAGCAGGATGCGCGGCCCTTCACGTTCTCCCGAGCGGAATCCAGGCATTGACCGTGGCATGCAAGGCAACGATACTTCGGCTCACTTTGGGTTGTCTTGGGTTGCCGGGTTGAAAATCCTTCTCTTTCCCGGGCGCGTCCTGCGTCGGCATGCGGTGCGCCGGCTTCGATGAGCCGCT
>JAEUOM010000040.1 GCA_016788495.1 Accumulibacter sp.
GTCCATGATCGTGCCATCGCCGCTCTCCTGGACGAACTCACCCAGCAGGAATTCCCGCATCCGGAAACCGGAGCAAAAATGACCTTTGCTCTCGTCTAGAGTGCCATCCGGGTTTCCTGCGAGATCAGGAAATCTGAACTGAGAGCGGCGGCGCCTGGCAGTGGATCGGCAGCCGGCCGCTGCCGTCCGTTGGCCGGTGCGGGTCTGCCGGTGGCGCCTCGCGGCGATGGTGGTCGCTGCCATGCACGTCCGGAGTCCACGTGTGGCAGGGCGGCGGGAATCGGCGCCGCGCGTCAGGCGACTACCGGCGGTGACTCCAGGCGCGCCAGCAGCGCTTCGACGTCGACCCTGTCGATCTGCTCCGGCTGCATGAACCGGCGGGCGTACTCGAGATGAACGTCCGCCCGCAGGAAGAGGGCAAACAATTCGCCGTCGATATGCTGCTCCTGTTGCATGCGGCTCATGATGGCCAGTGCGGCCGACAGTGTCTTGCCAGTCTTGTAAGGCCGATCGATCGCTGTCAACGCCTCGAAGATGTCGGCAATCGCCATCATCCGCGCCAGCGGGCTCATCTCGTCACGACGCAGCCGGCGCGGGTAACCGCTGCCGTCCATCTTCTCGTGATGGCCACCGGCAATCTCCGGCACCTGGTGCAGATGTTTCGGGAAAGGCAGCTGCGAGAGCATCATCAGCGTCTGGATGATGTGCTCGTTGATCTTGTAGCGCTCCTCATCCGTCAGCGTTCCGCGGCCCACGGACAGGTTGTAGAGTTCTCCGCGGTTGTAGAGGAGGTGCGGCACGCTCATCCGGAACCCCCAGCGGTTGTTCTCGGGCATCCGATCCTGCTCGCTTCGCTGCACGAGATGCTCCGCCTTGTCGGCCAGCAGCGCTTCGGCAACCGGCAGCGCAACGGTCTGGCTGGATGCCTTGCGAGCGCGTTCTTCCCGGGAGATGCCAATCCGGTCGTCGAGCGTTCGCAGCCAGGTTCTGGCACCGATCTTCCGCAGGCGATCGATGTCGTGCTGCGCCATGAACTCGCCGCCTTCGTTGCAACGGCCAACGAAAGCGAAATCATCGTCCAGTTGCCGCCACGTGGCGAGCAGGTGGCTGCGTGCCGCGGCGGGATCGTCGCCGCCGGCGACGGCCCGCAGAAAGTCGATCTCGGCATCACGCTTGAGAACCTCGAAGCGCATCCGCACTTCATGGATGCGGTCGTGAATGCTTTCCAGTTTGGTTGCCTTGTCGACCACGTACTCGGGTGTGGTCACCTTGCCGCAATCATGCAGCCAGGCGGCCACGTGCAATGCCTCCCGCTCATCCGCGCTGAGGCTGAAATCCTTGTAGGGTCCGCTGTCCGCCGCACAGGCCGCATCCGCCAGCATTCCCGTCAGTTTCGGCACGCGCGCGCAATGCCCTCCCGTGTACGGGCTCTTGGCATCGATCGCCGCCGCGATGAGCTGAATGAAGGCGGCGAAGAGGTCCTTCTGGGCCTTGATCAGCGCCTTGCTCTCAAGCGATACCGCGGCCGATGCCGAAAGGGCCTTGACGAAGCTGAGGCGGCCGGCATCCGTTTCGCTGTCAGCGAAAAGCATCAGCGCGCCAACCAGATCGGCGTTGCGGTTGAGCAACGGCACGGCGATCCCGTAGGGGGATTGCAGCCACTCGCTGCCACTCAGGCCGAGAGCTGCGTGATCCTCGGCCTGCAGCCTGCCACTGCGCGCCGCCTGCGCGGCAAGCGCGTCGCCAAGCAGCGGCCCGCCACGGTCGATGGCGACGATTGCCAGGTTCGCAACCCCCGCTTGGCCCGTCCGCTGCAGCGCGGCCACTGGCTGCAACGCGTTCCCTTCGGCAAGGTAGAGGATACCGGCGCGCGCTGCGGCGGTCGTCAGCGTGTCCGAAAGGAGACGCGGCAGCAAGCGATCGAAGTCCTGCTCGGCGGCAACCGCCTGGCTGATGTCGACAAAACGACGGATCGTCCGCTTCATGCCGTCCATCGTCTGCGCCAGTTCGCTCACTTCCTTGATTGACGAATCAACGACGATCGGCTGGACAAACTCGAAGTGCCGTATCGCCTCGGCTTCCCCTGCCAGGCTGGCCAGCGAACGCGACACCGCGTGCGCCAACCACCACGTCAACGGCACAGTCAGCAAGAGGACGAGCACCGTGGCAAACGCCGAGTGGCGCGCGAGGCGCAGCGCACCCGCCAGCAGTTCGTCCTCAGGAATGGCGGTGACGATGTACAACGGCACCGCACTCTCAAGCAACAGCCGATCGACCGACGCTCGCCACTCCTTCCCGGCGGCGGTCACCGCCAGCGTTGCCGCCTGCCGGCCCTGCATGTTGCGCACCGTATCGAGTACGGGAACCAGCGCCGGCACGCCGAGTTCGTCGAGTTGCACCAGCGACGCGCGCTCACCGTCGGCAGCGGGCCCGAGCACCATTCGCTGTGGTTCCTCGTAGGCCAGCACCCGGCCCTCGCCGTTGGCCATCGCGACGGCAGTGGCCGGCGTCACCTTCTGCCTCGCCAGCGCCTCACCCAGTGTATGCAGCAGGATGTCCGCACCGACGACGGCACGCCCGCCGTCGGCGCTGTGGGCCAGCGTCGTGCCGACCCGCCGGCTGGAGAAAAACAGGTAAGGGGCGGTCTCGACAAGACCAGCGTCGTTCCTCGCCTGCGCAAACCAGGGTCGCTGGCGCGGGTCGTAGGCAGCGACGTAATCCGGGCGGTTGTCCTGGCGCAGCAGTCGCAGTCTGTCGTCGAAGTACATGAAGACGCCGCGCGGGACCGGGGCAGCCCTCTCGATGCTCTGCACGACATAGCGCGCGCCGCTCGGTGCGCGCGCGCTTTCGTCGTCGCTGCCGTGCCCGGTTCGGCCGAGCAGGAAGAAATCGCCGTTCTCGTAGCCGACGTACAGCGAGGACAAGGCAGGCGAGCTGTCGAGAGCCAGGCGCAGGAACTCCAGACTCTCCAGCCGCTGCACGAGCGATCCGGCCGTGCTCACGCTCTGCTGGCTCAGCAGGCGGGTCGCCATCTGGGCCGGGTCGATGATCAGGCGCATCTCGAGCAGGGTTTCGCGGCTGATGCGCGCCGTCAGGGCGGCTGCCGAACTTTCCAGCAGCGAACTGCTCAAGCGGTAGCCAATCCCCGCCAGAACGGCGCAGACGGCGACGATCAACGTCAGGAACAGCGTCGAGATGTGGATGTGCAGCGGATAGGGGCGGCGCATGTCGATAAGCTCGTAGGAGGTCCGAATCCGGGTGCCAGCCGCAACGCTCTGCGCGACAGGAAGCTTTCTCGCCTGCCGTGCGCAGACGTCACCAGGCAGCGCGTCCCGATGTGGCCCGACGCGCTCGGCGAGGCTTCGCTGGCTTGTCCAAAGCCTGTACGATACCCGCCTTTCAGGAGTGAAGCATGTCCGGGACAACAATCGACGGCGGCGACAGGCAAGCGGACTTCGAGCGCAAGATCGTCGCCCCGCAACACGTCGGCGAGCGGGTCGCCTGCTTGCCGCGCCCGCTGGTCTTCACCAACGGCTGTTTCGACGTACTGCACCGGGGCCACGTCAGCCTGCTTGCCGAAGCGCGTTCGCTGGGCGCGGCGCTCATCGTCGCGCTCAACTCCGATGCGTCAGTCCGGCGTCTCGGCAAGGGCGACGGGCGACCGGTCAACCCGCTGGCCGATCGCCTGGCGATCATCGCCGCGCTGCAGGCCGTGACCATGGTGACCTGGTTCGACGAGGATACGCCGCTGCAACGGATCCTCGACTGTCGGCCGGACATCCTGGTCAAGGGCGGCGACTGGCCGGTCGAGCGGATCGTCGGCAATCGCGAGGTGACCGGCTGGGGCGGGCGTGTCTTCTCGTTACCCTTCATCCACCAGACATCGACGACCAGCCTGCTGGAGAAAATCCGGCGCCTCTGATCTGCTCGCAGCGCGCTGCCCAGGCGACCCTGGCTGCCGGCACGAGGCTACCCGTCGCCCGCAGGGACGGTCCTGGCGGCGGCTTCAGCTACCCAGGGCGGACTTGAGCGAGGCGACGTCGTCGGCCGATTCGGCAAGCAGGGTCGCCAGCGCGTCAGGGTCGAAGAACTGACCCGCGAGGCTGACGTCAGGCAGCTCGCAGAAAGTGGCATCGCGCCAGCCGTGCTCGACGTTGGTCAGCCGATTGGCGACAAAGACGACGTCCGCCAGCGTCGAGATGCTGCTCACCGGGCGGTCGAGCTCGTGCTCCTGGACCACCAGAACCAGCTCCTCGGGCATTCCCATCGCACTGAGCAGGGCATGCCCGATGTGGTCATGCCACTGCACCAGCAACTGGTGCAGATCGCATGGACTGGCAACCAGTTCAGGAAAGTTCACCGCCCGCGACAGCAGATAGAAGACGCCGATATCGTGTACCAGACCGGCAAACAACGCTTCATCGACATTGACGCGGGTCAACCGGCGCGCCAGCACGCGCGACAGCGCGGCGACGTGCACCGTGTGCTCCCACAGCCGACGCGACAGGGTCTGGAAAGCCGCCATCTTTTTGGAGTTCAGCAACTGCTCCATGGCTACGGCAAACGATACCGTGCGCACCGCCTCCATACCGATGCGGCCAATCGCGTTCCGGACATCGACGATCGCGCGCCCGCTGCGATTGATCGCCACCGAGTTCGCCAGGCGGATGATCTTGGTGCTCATCAGCGGCTCAGCCGCAACCAGTCGGCCCAGTTCGTCGATGGTCAGCTGGGGATTCTTCAGGGCCGTGCGGACCTGGAACGTAATGTCGAGAAAGGTCGGGAACGAAACGACCTCGCCGGACAGGTCGCGAGCGATGTCCTCCAGAATCCTGAAGCTCAATTGGTTGCTCATTGGTGCTTGGCCCTCGGCATCGTATGTGCGTCCCTGGTGCCGGCAGTGCATCGCGCTGGCCGGGGAGGTGGCGGGCGGTCATTACCGGCCGGCTTCGGCATTCTGCCTGAAAACCATAGCCAGAGGAGGTATCGCGGGCCACCGCGACGCCCCAACCGCAGCCAGCCGGTGAAGCGCTTCAGCCCTTTTTTGTCAGCAGCTCCTTCAGATTGGCGAAGGGCTGGCCGGTTGCCGGCGCTTTCGCCGGCCCTCCCGCGGCGGTGACGCCGGCCTGTCGGGCGGCATCGGCATCGAGCTGCCGCGCGTGCTCGTTGTCGTGGCAGTAGAGGCAGAGCAGCTCCCAGTTGCTGCCATCGGCCGGGTTGTCGTCATGGTTGTGGTTGCGGTGGTGAACGGTCAGCTCGCGCAGGTTGCGGTGCGTGAACTCACGGGCACAGCGTCCACATACCCAGGGGTAAATCTTCAGTGCCTGCTCGCGATAGCCCGCTTCACGCGCCAGGCGGCTACGAACCGCATCGGCGATCAGGCGATCGGTCCTTGCCGTCTTGTCATTGCTCATGCTCCATTCCTCGTGTCGTTGCTCAGGTGCCCGCAAAGAGTCTTCTGACGTTCAGGCATGCGCCACGATCAGCGGGATGCGCATCTCGTTGCCGCTGATCCCCCCATGAACGCCGAGCATGGCGAAGTGCCGTTCGCCCGGAAGCCAGTCCTTGATCGTCCAGTTGTCCTTCATCAGCAAGGTGTAGTCACCGATTCGCGAGTGCAGACGCGGATGCCAGGGCGGTGGTCCGAACCAGCCGGCAGCGACCAGGCGCTCACTGGCATGGAGGTGAACGGCACGCGCCAGGTGGTAGCGAACGTAGGCCTCAAACGCCGGTCGGTCCCTGCTGGCAACATAGCAGTAGGCAACCCGGCGCTCGCCGCACAGGGGGCGCTGCAGGAGAGCGGCGAGCTGTGGATGATCGTCCAGCGTGATGACTCGCCGCGGTGGCGAATCGATGAATCCGTGGTCGGCGGTCACCACCAGCCAACTGTTGCTGCCGCGCACGTTGCGCAGAAGCTCGGCAAAACCGGCATCGAGTTCGGCCAGCGCACGCTGCGCCTGCCGGCTGTCGCTGCCGTAGTGATGCGAGAGGGTGTCGAGCTCGGGGTAGTAGGCATAGATGTAGCGCGGCGAAGCGGTCTCGAGCAGCAGCTCGGCAAGGCAGGAATACATCTCGGGCAAGGTCGCGTAGGCCGCCACCCGTGCCCCGCGGGAGTGCCAGGCGTTGAACGGGCTGGCGGCGATGCTGCGCGGAGCGACGACCCAGCACTCGCGTGTCAGCGTCCCAAAGAGCGAAGCGTGCGAAAAGAGCTGCGGCGGCAGCTGCTCCGGCGACACGCGTGGCGCTTCCTGGCGTGGGGTCAACGGCAGGATGGCCAGCGTCTGATCCACTTCTTCGAGGTGCATGTGCCAGCCGGTGAGGCCGTGCTGTGCGGGAGCGAGGCCGGTCATGATCGTCGTGACGGCGCTGGCGGTCGTCGACGGAAAGACCGAAGTCAGGCTGCCGAGCAGGTGGCGTTGCAGCTGCGGGCTGGCGGGATGCCGGGTCAGCGTTCTCAGTCCGAGCCCATCGACCAGCAGCAGCAGGATGTTGCGGGCACCACCCAGGGTGCTCGCGCCGAGTGCAGCCAGCGGCGGATAGCGCCGATCGTTGCTGCCACAGGCGGTCGCGATGCTTTGCATCAGATTGACCAGGCCGCCGCCTGCGTAGTCGGGAAGGAGCGTCGAACCCATGACCAGTCATTCTACGCCAAGCAATCGCCCGCCGATCGCAAGCCGTGCCGCCTGGCCTGCGGGGCGG
>JAEUOM010000041.1 GCA_016788495.1 Accumulibacter sp.
CGCGCCCCAGCGCGCCTCAAGTTCCGGGATCAGTTCGTGCTGCACCACATTCCACCGGTCCATCGTCCGGCAAGCTGTGCTATCGTTCGTCATGGCAGGCGTGATCAGGGTTTCGACGCTCCAATCATGCCAGAAATGGCCGCCTGCCACCCACCTCCCTAACCGCTTGCACGGAAAAATTCGGCTGAATGGCGAGTTTTGCAAGAGGCTCATCGGAGAAGGGCAGCGGACTACGTTCGATATCGCACTGGCGCACGTCGAGGCGCATATCGTCGATCAGACGGGCGACGCGCTGCGGTGCGATGTCGACGCCGATGACCGGGTAGCCCGCGCGCTGCAGCAGGGCGGTCATGTGGCACGGTGCCGCACCGACGTCGATGATGCTGCCGACGGGTGCCAGACCGGCGACCAGCCGCAGGTCGGCCAGGTAGCGTTGCGCATGCGCCGTCAGATTGCTGAGGTGCCACTGGCGGGCCGGGCCGTAGTCCCGGTGCACTGCCGACCAGAGATCCTGCAGCGCGGCCTCGGCAGTCGAAGCGTTCGTCGTCATCCGGTCGGCAACTTCCCCGTTGCCGCCGTTCCGGCTGCGTCGGCGGCAGCACCGTCGACGGGCCCGCTGCTCATAGACGGAACCTGCCAACGACCTGGTCGAGATCGCGCGAGAGTTGTTCGAGGCGATTGGCGCTGCCGGCAATCGTGCCCAGCGAGTGACGATTTTCTTCCGCCATTTGCGCCACCTGCTGCACACTGACGGCAATCGCCGAACTGGCGGTGCGTTGTTCCTCGATGGCGCCGGTGATGTCACCGACCTCTCTCGCCACCCCGCCGAGTTGTTGCCTGATCGTCGTCATCGCTGCGAAGGCCCCTTGTGCCAGCGTAACGCTGTGGTTCACGGCGCTCAGGCTCTGCTGCATGCCGTGCGCCGCCTCGGCCGAACGGGCACCGATGGCTTCGATCATGGCCGAGATCTGGCGCGTCGACCCGGCGGTACGCTCCGCCAGCTTGCGTACCTCATCGGCCACGACGGCGAAGCCGCGTCCCTGCTCGCCGGCTCGGGCAGCCTCGATGGCCGCGTTGAGTGCCAACAGGTTGGTCTGTTCGGCGATCTCGCGAATGGTCTCGGTGATCGCCGTGATGCGCCTCGTCTCGTCGCCGAGCGCCCCGATCAGCTCGCTCGCCACGCCAACCGAGTCGGCCACACGACCGATCTGCTCGCTGACCGCGCGAACCTCGTCGCCTCCCTGCTGTGCCAGCGTTTCCGCGTCGCCGCCATGCTGCCGCACGTTGCGTGCGAAGTCCGCCGTCTGCATCACGCTTCGCGCCATCTGTTCGACCGAGCTCGACATGGCGCGGGCAGCGTCGCTCTGCGTGCGCGAGCCCGCCACCACGTGGGCTGCCTCGGCAGCAAGTTGTGCAGCCGCGTCCAGCACTTCCTGCGAGCCTTTGCGGATCGCCCGTACCGTTTCGCGCAGGCCATCCTGCATGACGCCGATGTCGGCAAGCAGGCTGCGTCCGTCATTCGGCCGCAGCTGCAGTGCCTGCGTCAGGTCGCCGGCAGCCAGTCGCGAGACCGCTTTGGCGGCACAAGCCGGTTCGCCGCCGAGGAGGCCGAGCAGCATCTTCCCCAGCCCGAGATAGGACAGGATGACGCAAAGCAGCGTCCCGACGGCGACGCCGACGCTGGTGTACAGCATCCGTTGGCGGGCCGCGTCGGCGCGTGCCTGCGTGTTTTCCGCCAGCGTCTCGAGCTCGCCAGACAGGCCGGCGAGCACTGCTGCGGCACTCGCGGCCGAGGCGTCGAAACCACCGTCACCCTTCATGATCGCGTTTCCCGCTTCCCGACCCTGCCCGACGTAAGCCTGCACCATGCGCTCCCCGATCTCGTACAGGCGCCGGACGGCGTCGTCGAGTTGCCGCAGCGAAGCCTGCCGCTCGGGCAGGAGCGCGGTCAGCCGGGCGATGTGGTGCAGCGCCTGCGTGCGCTGCTCGCCGGCCTCCCCCAAGCTCGCTTCGCCGACGGCGGCGGCATCGGTGAGAAACTGCTGTATCTGGACAACATGGTATCGCGTGTCCTTGAACAGACGAACGGACTGTTCGGCCTGCGCGGCTTCGTTGGCGGCCAGCGACAGCGCGCTGCTGCTCCGCCAGACAATGATGTTGCCACCGACGAGCAGGGCGCAGATGAGCACTGCCGAGTAGAACAGGGAGCGTTTGAGCGAGAGCTGGTTCAGGTGCATGTTGGGGGCTCGGACCGGTGGTGTCGCGGAAACGACGAAGAGTGTGGACGATAGACTTGCGACGGCAGCCGGGCAAGAAGTCGTTGGCGGGCTCGGTCGCCTGCCATGGTCAACGGCATACCGGCAGGGATCTTGACCTGCCTGTTGTCTGCCGCGGGGGAGCGCGATACTCCTGACAGCCCGCCAAGCGGTGCCGGGCGGCAGCCGCTGACCCTACGGCGGTGTGTACGGAGCGACCACCGGGTTTTTCCCGTGCGCGCCTGCGCGGTGGTAACCTAGCCGCGTTGACCACCAAGGAGGAGAGACCATGCAAGCGAGATCCCGTCGTTGGTTTGCCGCCGTGGCCGTTGCCGCTGCCGTTCTGGGTTGCGTTGGCACGCCCGAGACGGGTGGCGACAATTCCCGTTCTTCGGCGCTGCCCGCACCACCCGACCCGGCCGACAACCCGACGACGCCGGCGAAAGCGGCACTGGGCAAGAAGCTGTTCTTCGATCCACGGCTTTCCGGCGATGGCAGCATGGCCTGTCAGGGTTGCCACTACCGCCATCTCGGCTGGACCGACGGTCTCGCGCTGTCACGCAAGGTTGGCGGCGGGATGAATACCCGGCATACGCCGAGCGTCTATAACACCGGCTATTACACGTCCTGGTACTGGGATGGGCGGGCGAAGACGCTGGAGGGCCAGGTCACGGCTGCCTGGAAGGCGCAGATTGGTGCCGATCCGGCGCGCGCGGCAGCGGTGATTGCGGCTGTGCCGGCGTATCAGGCCGAGTTTCAGGCGGTATTTGGCGTCGCGCCGAATGCCGAGAACACCGCGCAGGCGCTGGCGGCGTTCCTGCGTACGCTGAACAGCGGCGAGTCGCCATGGGATCGCTACGCGGCCGGCGACAAGACCGCCGTCTCGGCCGATGCGGCAGCCGGCTATGAGTTGTTCGTCGGCAAGGCGGGCTGCGCCGGCTGCCACAAGCCGCCCCTCTTCAGTGACAGCCAGTTCCACAACGTCGGCCTCGAAGCGGGCAAGGCCAACCCTGATCCCGGCCGCTTTGCCGTGACCAAGGACGCCACGGACATGTCGGCGTTCAAGACGCCGTCGCTGCGCTCGGTGGCGATTTCCGGTCCCTATTTCCACGACGGCAGCGCCAGCAGTCTCGATGCCGCAGTTCGCTACATGGCTTCGGGTGGCAAGGCCGATGCGAACAAGAGCGGCCTGCTGGTCGATCGCAAGCTGGCCGACAGGGAGATCGCGCAGTTGCTCGCCTTTCTCGACACGCTGACCAGCCACGAGCGCTTCACGCCACCGACGCTGCCGTAGCCCGCTGCCGATGCGCGGAGAACGGCCGCCCGCCGGCGTTGGTTCGGCAGACGTTGCGTCAGGGCGGCCGTCCATTCGCCGGCAGCGCCGGTGAAGGCCGGCGACCACCTCGCCGGCATCGCCTTCGGTCTTCTGGCCTATGGCATGTGGGGGTTCTTTCCGCTGTTCTTCCGCCAGCTCGCGCATCTGCCGCCGATGGACATTCTGAGCCATCGCGCCGTCTGGGCCTGCGTCTTCGTCGGCGCCCTGCTGACGCTGCGCCGGCAGTGGGCCAGTGTCGCCGCAGTCCTCCGCAGCACCAGCCACCTGCTGTTGCTGGGCAGTGCCGCGCTGCTGATCGGTGCGAACTGGCTGGTCTTCCTGTGGGCCGTCGACGCGCAGCAGGTCGTCGCGTCGAGTCTCGGCTATTTCTTGACGCCGCTGGTCAATGTCGTTCTTGGACTGGCCGTTCTCAACGAGCGCCTCAATCGGCTGGAGTGGCTGGCGGTGGCGCTGGCCGTGGCGGCGATCGGCAACGAGATCGTCGCTTTCGGCAGCCTGCCATGGGTGTCGCTGGTTCTCGCCGCCACCTTCGGCACCTACGGCCTGATCCGCAAGCGCCTGCCGGTCGATGTCGTCTCGGGTCTCTGGCTCGAGACGCTGGCGATGCTGCCGCTGTGCGTGCTTTACTCGATCTGGCAGGCCGAGCGGGGATACGCCGTCTGGTCCGGGCACACGCCGCTGACCGCTGCCCTGCTGATGGCCTCCGGGGTGCTCACTGCCCTGCCGCTGTTGTCTTTTGCTGCCGCGACGCAGCGTCTGGATCTGGCGACGGTCGGCATGCTGATGTACATCAACCCGACGCTGCAGTTCGTCACCGCCGTCTGGCTCTTTGGCGAGCCGATGCAGGCGACCCGGCTGCTCAGTTTCGGCCTGATCTGGCTGGGTCTGCTGGTCTTCAGCTGGAGTGCGTGGGGAAAGTACCGCCGAGCCGGGTAACCGGTAGCGGTGCCCGCCGGGACGCCGGCAGCGGTAACCGGGCGCGCGCAATGGCCGCTGATCGGCAGCCCCTGTCCCCGCTCAAGCGCCCGCGGGGAGCGGGGGGACGCACCGCCTTGGCAGGCGCCCGGAGACGCCACTGCCACGCTGCACGCGTGCCCGGGGGGGCAGGGGCGTCCCCGCAAACACGCAGCCGCGTGCCCGGGAGCCGCGTGCCGGCTTTGCCGCGGAGAGCGGCCAGACCTATCTGGTCGTGATGTGTCCCTGACGGTGACGTGCGAGCCAGTCAATCGCGATGCCGATACCCGGCGAGGCGAGAAAGGCGACCATGACGACGATTGTGAAACCGGCGCCGAACAACGGGATGCTCTCTGACATTTTCCTTCTCCTGTTCCTGCGATGGGCTCGCTCTTGCGCGCCCGGAACCCGTTTCACCACTGCCCGTCGGGCGTTGCTGATCGAGTCTTGGAGGAGAATGTATTGGTCTGACTGTTTGCCGGCAAACGATAAAATCTCAGTCGACGGGTGAGGTTTTCTCATCCGTTTTTCCGGCGCTTGCCATGTGGTCGTCGCGTCGCCACCTTGCGGCGCCAGCCGAACGATGGGACACTGCCGCTTCTTCAAACACCCCGGAGAAAACCATGACGAGTCAGGACATTTCGCGTTGGCAGGAGCTGGCGCTGCAGTATGGTTCGGAGCTGGGCATCAAGATCCTTGCCGCGATCGCCTTCTGGGTCGTCGGGCGCTGGTTGATCGGGACGGTCGGCCATCTGGTGCAGAGCGCGCTCGAGCGGCAGAAGGTGGACGCGACCGTCATGCGCTACCTCGGCACGGTCATCAACGTCACCTTGAACATTCTGCTGGTAGTCGGAATTCTGGGCTACTTCGGCATCCAGACGACCACCTTCGCGGCCCTGTTCGCTGCCGCCGGCGTCGCCATCGGGCTCGCCTGGTCGGGGCTTCTCGCCAATTTCGCCGGTGGCGTCTTCCTGATCATCCTGCGGCCGATCAAGGTCGGCGATTTCGTCACCGTCGGCGGCGTTACCGGTACGGTGAAGGAGGTCGGTCTGTTCACTTCGGCGATCAACACGCCCGACAACGTGCTGACGCTGGTCGGCAACAGCAAGATCTTCGGCGACACGATCCAGAACTACTCGGCCAATCCCTATCGCCGGGTCGACCTGAAGGCACAGTTGTCCGGCGCCGCCGATCACACCGCAGCGATGACGCTGCTTCGGGAAAAGGTCGCAGCGATTCCGAACGTGCTGGCGAGCCCGCCAGTCGATGTCGAGATCCTGGAACTGAACCTCGTCGGGCCCGTTCTGGCGGTCCGCCCGTACTGCCACACCGATCACTACTGGCAGGTCTACTTCGATACCAACCGGACGATTCGCGAGTCGCTCGGCGCCGCCGGTTTCCCGGCACCGATGCCGGCGCAGGTGGTCTTCGTCAATCAGCAGTAGCTCTGGCGGCGAGTGCCGCCGGCTGCCATGCGCTTCCGGCGCGCTCTGATCACGGTCAGGCGTGGCCCCCGAGTTCCATCCCGGCAACCGTCTGCGGCTGCTCAACAGCGGCGCCGAGTATTTTCCGGCGCTGCTGACGGCGATCGGCGAGGCGGAACGTGAGGTGCACCTCGAGACCTACATCTTCGAGGATGACCAGACCGGGCGTGCCGTTGCCGCGGCGCTGGCAGCGGCCGCGCGCCGCGGTGTCGACGTGCGTGTCCTCGTCGATGGCTTCGGCGCGCCGGGCTTTGCCGAGCAGCAGCAGCCGGGACTGCTTGCCGCCGGGGTGCAGGTGCTGGTCTACCGGCCCGAGATTGCCCGTTTCCGCCTGCGACGTCATCGCCTGCGGCGACTGCATCGCAAGCTTGCCCTGATCGATGGCCGGGTCGCCTTCGTTGGCGGCATCAACGTCATCGACGACTTCAACTCGCCGCATCGCTCATCGCCCCGCTACGACTACGCGGTGCGCGTCGAAGGCCCCTTGCTGGTGCCGATACAGCGGGCGCTGCGCCGCCTGTGGGAGGTCGTCCTCTGGGCCAGGCTCAATCGCCGCTACCGCCTGACGCGGCCGGTCGAAGCGAGCGGTGCCGTGCGCGGCGAGCAGACGGCAGCCTTCCTGGTGCGTGACAACCTGCGTCACCGGCGCGACATCGAGCGGGCCTATCTCGACGCGATCGGCGCGGCGCGCGAGGAGATCGTTCTCGCCAACGCCTATTTCCTGCCCGGTCGGCGCTTCCGGCGAGCGTTGCGGGCTGCCGCCGGCAGGGGAGTGCGGGTGACGATCCT
>JAEUOM010000124.1 GCA_016788495.1 Accumulibacter sp.
CGAGGAAGCCGCCCGCCGCGAAGCCGAGCGCCTGGCGGCCGAGGAAGCCGCCCGCCACGAAGCCGAACGCCTGGCGGCCGAGGAAGCCGCCCGCCGCGCAGCCGAACGCCTGGCGGCCGAGGATGCCGCGCGTCGCGCAGCCGAGCGCCTGGCGGCCGAGGAAGCCGCCCGCCGCGCAGCCGAACGCCTGGCGGCCGAGGAAGCCGCCCGCCGCGCAGCCGAGCGCCTGGCGGCCGAGGAAGCCGCCCACCGCGCAGCCGAACGCCTCGCGGCCGAGGAAGCCGCCCGCCACGCAGCCGAACGCCTCGCTGCCGAGGAAGCCGCCCGCCGCGAAGCCGAACGCCTCGCTGCCGAGGAAGCCGCGCGTCGTGAAGCCGAACGCCTGGCTGCCGAGGAAACCGCGCGTCGTGAAGCCGAGCGCCTGGCGGCCGAGGAAGCCGCGCGTCGTGAAGCCGAACGCCTGGCGGCCGAGGAAGCCGCCCACCGCGAAGCCGAACGCCTCGCTGCCGAGGAAGCCGCCCGCCGCGCAGCCGAGCGCCTGGCGGCCGAGGAAGCCGCCCGCCGCGAAGCGGATCGTCGGGCAGTGGAGGAAGCGCTTCGCGTGGAGGAGGAGGAACGCCTGGCGGTCGAAGCCGCCATCGAGCGTGAGGCGGCACGGCAGGAAGCCGAGGAGGCCAGACGCCGTGCAGTGGCCGCCGTTCCACCGCCGGCGCCCGCGTTCAGGACGGCCGAGCAGACGGTCGTCATGGTCGCCGACGATTCGAAAGTCGTCCGCATCAAGACCGGCAGGTTGCTTGCCGCGCACCACTTCCAGGTGGTCATGGCTGAAGACGGCGCAGACGCCGCGCGACAGATCGAGACCTCGCTTCCCGATGTGCTGGTCACCGACGTCGACATGCCCGGGATGACCGGCCTGCAACTGGCCCGGCAGGTTCGGGGGGATCCGCGTAGCGCCGCCTTGCCGATCATCATCGTCACCTCGGACAGCGATCAACTGCAGGACCAAGCGGCGGCGGCGGGCGTTGATGTGGTTCTCGGCAAGCCTTACCCGGAAGCCCTGTTGATCGAACACATCCAGCAGCTTGCCCGCGTCAAGGCTGCCGAGTGAGCACAGGTCCAGCTGGGCGGCGCGCCGCCGCGGGGTGAGCGATGGCGGCTATTGCCCCCGGCACCCGCTCGCTCCCGGTCAGGTCTCCTCGAGGCGATACTCGGCCGAGCGCGCGTGTGCAGGCAAGCCTTCGCCGTACGCCAGCGTTGCGGCGATTCGCCCGAGCGACCGGGCACCGGCAGGCGAAATCCGGATCAGGCTGCTGCGTTTCTGGAAATCATAGACTCCGAGCGGCGAAGAGAAGCGGGCACTGCCCGAAGTCGGCAGGACATGGTTCGGGCCGGCGCAGTAATCGCCGAGCGACTCCGAGGCGTGGCGACCGATGAAGATCGCGCCGGCGTGGCGGATCCGGTCCACCCACTCATCGGCATCGTCCAGCGACAGTTCCAGATGCTCCGGCGCGATGCGATTGGCGATTGCACAGGCCTCGTCGAGATCCCGCACGAGAATCAGCGCACCCCGATTCTCGAGAGCAGTACGGATCACCTGCTGGCGCGGCATCGTCGGCAACAGCCGTTCGATGGCCGCGGCAACCCGGTCGATGAACGCGGCGTCGGGGCAGACGAGGATCGACTGCGCCAGCTCATCGTGCTCGGCCTGCGAGAACAGGTCCATCGCCACCCAGTCGGGGTCGGTGTGCCCATCACAGATGACGAGGATTTCGGATGGTCCGGCCACCATGTCGATGCCGACGACGCCAAACACCCGCCGCTTCGCCGCCGCGACGTAGGCATTGCCCGGCCCGACGATCTTGTCGACCTGCGGTACCGTTTCCGTACCGTACGCGAGAGCCGCCACCGCCTGCGCACCGCCAATGGTGAAGACCCGGTCGACGCCGGCGAGTGCGGCCGCAGCGAGGACGAGCGGGTTTTGCTCGCCCGCCGGCGTCGGCACGACCATGATCAGTTCGCCGACCCCGGCAACGTGGGCAGGGATCGCGTTCATCAGGACTGACGAAGGATAGGACGCCTTGCCGCCGGGAACGTACAGCCCGACGCGGTCGATTGGCGTCACTTTCTGCCCGAGCATGGTGCCGCGCATTGCTTGGTCCGGGTCGTCGTACTGCCAGCCCTGCAGTGGCTGCCGCTCGTGATAGCGGCGCACGCGCTCGGCCGCCGCCGCCAGTGCGCCGCGCTGCTCGGCCGGCAAACCGGCGAGCGCCTGCTGCAGCTCATTCTGCGACAGCTCGAGTTCGCTCATCGAGTTGACGTTCAGGCCATCGAAGCGCCGAGTGTACTCGACGACCGCCACGTCGCCGCGTGCCCTGACGTCGGCAAGAATGGCCGCGACGCATTCGTCGACCGACTGGTCCTGCGCCGCCTCGAAGGCCAGCAGGGTGGCGAGGCGCGAACCGAAATCGCTGTCGCTGCTGGCCAGGCGCTTGATGGCGATCATCGCTGCACCACCCGGGTGATCGCATCGAGAATCGGCGCCAGCGCCTCCCGCTTGAGCTTCAACGCTGCCTGGTTGACGATCAGTCGCGACGAGATGTCCATGATGTGCTCACAGGCGACAAGATTGTTCGCCTTCAACGTGCTGCCGGTGGACACCAGATCGACGATGGCATCAGCAAGACCGGCCAGTGGAGCGAGCTCCATCGACCCGTAGAGCTTGATCAGATCGACGTGCACGCCCTTGGCGGCGAAATGTTCGCGCGCCAAGTTGAGGTACTTGCTCGCCACCTTCAGGCGGGCACCCTGACGCACTGCCCGCTGGTAGTCGAAACCGGCAGGCACCGCGACCATCATGCGGCAGCGGGCGATGCCTAGGTCGATCGGCTGATACAGACCATCGCTGCCGTGTTCGAGCAGGACGTCCTTTCCTGCCACGCCGAGGTCGGCCGCTCCGTACTGGACGTAGGTCGGAGTATCGGTGGCGCGAACGATCAGCACGCGGACATTGTCCCGGTTGGTCGGGAGGATCAGGCGGCGGGAGGTTTCCGGGTTCTCGAGCGGCTCGATTCCCGCTGCGGCCAGGAGCGGTAGCGTCTCGTCAAAGATGCGGCCCTTCGAGAGGGCAATGGTGATGCCGTCCACGGCTTTCTTCCTGCACGACGAAGCCCACATTCTAGCGCAACGCCGCACAGCCGCCCTCCTTCGCGATCCGGCGTGCGCGGCAGCGGAGTTGACGACAATGGCGGAGCGGACAGGATCCTGGCATCAATGCAGTATGATTCGGCCTGCGCCGGGTCCAAGGGGGCAGAATCACCCGTAAGACGAACAATTATGAACGGTGGCCAGACGCTCATCGTACTGTGCCGCGGCTGGCGACTCTGGCCTTCGGGTCGTGGCAGAAAAGACAAAGGAGGGGTGCCGTATGGAACAGATGACGCTTTACATGAATCTGGTATTGATCCTGGTGTTCGTCGCCGGCAACGCGTTCTTCGTCGGCTCGGAGATCGCCATCTCGTCGGCACGGCGCAGCCGCATTCGGCAACTGGCGGAGGACGGCGACAAGCGCGCTGCCCGCGTCGAAATGCTGCACAACGAGCCCGAACGATTCTACTCGGTGACCCAGGTCGGCATCACCCTCGTCTCGCTCGGTCTCGGTGCCGTCGGCATGGAGACCATCAGTATCCTGACAGATCCCTGGTTCGTCGCCGCCTTCACGCTTTTCGGCGACAGCGAGGCGCTGCTCAAGGCGGCGCACACCGTCTCCTACGTCTTCGCCTTCATCGTCATCTCGTTCCTGCACGTGGTCGCCGGCGAACTGGCACCGAAGGTGCTCGCCTTCCACAAGGCGGAGCAGCTCAGCTTGGCCGTCGGCGGCATGATCAACCTGATGTACCTCACCTTCAGGCCGCTGATCTACGTCATGAAGATATCGTCGAACGCGCTGCTGCGGGTGTTCGGCCAGAGCAACCTCGAAGGCCATGGTGAAAGCCACTTCACGATGTCGGTCGAGGAGATCCGCATGATCCTCTCCGCGAGCGAGAAGGATGGAACCCTCGCGCGCGAGGAGACGGAGATGATTCGCGGTGTCTTCAAGCTCGACGAGCACACCGTCCGCGAGGCGATGATCCCGCGCACGCAGATTCGCGCGCTGGCCCGCGAAGAAACCCTGGCCGAGGCGCTGCGGCTGTTCCGCGACGTGCCGCACGCGCGTTTCCCGGTGTACGACAAGAGCCTCGACCGGATCACCGGCGTCGTGGCGATCAAGGAACTGTTGAGCGTCATGGCCGAGAGCAGTGGCGACAAGCTCGATGACGTCAGCCAGCGACCCGTTGGTGAGTTCGCGCAGGCGCCGTACATCGTGCCCAACAGCAAGCTGCTGAGCGATCTGCTCAAGGACTTCAAGCGGACCCGGCAGCAGATGGCGGTGGTAATCGACGAGTATGGTGGCACGGAGGGGATCATCACCCTCGAGGACATCCTCGAGGAGATCGTCGGCGAATACGAGGACGAGTTCACCCGTCAGGCGAGACGGGTGAAGAAGCTGGTCGGCAGCCAGTACGAGATCGATGCCTCGATGCGCGTTTCTGACCTTGAGGGACTGGTCGACTTCCCGTTCCCGAGGGATGACGACTACGTGACCCTTGCCGGCCTGTTCTACAAACGACTGGGCAGCGTCCCGGCGGTTGGTGATACCGTGCAGCTCGAGGGGGCCCGACTGACCGTGCTCGAGATGGACAACCACCGCATCACGTTGCTCCGCTTCGAGGACACGGCGGTGGGCGAGGACGGCGTGCAGCGCCTGGTCGAAGATACTTCAGCCGGCGACCCGATGGTGCCGGAAGACGAGGAGACGGCGTGCACCGATGAGCGCGGAGCCCGCGATGTGGCGGCCGTGCAGGCAGCCGCCGATGCAACGCGGTCGTCGACGGCGCCGCCCGAACGCTGAGCGGGTCAGTTGCCAGCGGTGCCGGGCGGGATACTGCGGCGCGCAATCCCGGTCTTGCCGGCGCCTGTCCCGCCTCGTGAAGCCGGTCGCTCGCGCCTGGCATCTCGGCCTGCTCGCGACGATTTCTTCTCAACCTCTCAGCGGACGCAGTCCACCGAGTACACCGGCTTGGCATCGACCAGCGCCTTGACCAGGCCATGGACGTCGGTTTCGAAACCCGGGAAGCGTTCGTTGAAATCGCGTGCGAACTGCAGATAGCGAACGATCGTCGCGTTGAAACGTTCGCCGGGAATCAGCAACGGAATTCCCGGCGGGTAGGGCGTCAGCAGGGTGCTGGTGATGCGCCCCTCGAGTTCGTCGATCGGCACGCGGTCAATTTCCCGATGCGCCATCTTGGCGAAGGCGTCGGTCGGCTTCATCGCCGGCTCCATGTCCGAGAGGTACATGCGGGTGGTCAGGTGTGCGACGTCGTTCGCCGCATAGACGCCGTGGATCTGGCGGCAGAGATCCTTCAGCCCGTAGCTGTCGTAGCGCGGGTTCTTGCTCAGGAAATCCGGCATGACCTTCCATAGCGGCAGGTTCTGGTCGTAGCCATCCTTGAACTGCTGCAGTTCGGTCACCATCGTGTTCCAGCGACCCTTGGTGATGCCGATGGTGAACATGATGAAGAAGGAATAGAGCCCGCACTTCTCGACGATGATCCCGTGCTCGGCGAGGTACTTGGTGACGATCGCCGCCGGGATGCCCCACTCGGCGAAAGCCCCGTCCACGTCCAGCCCCGGGGTGATGATCGTGGCCTTGATCGGGTCGAGCATGTTGAAACCCTCGGCGAGCTGGCCGAAACCGTGCCAGCGTTCGCCCGGCCGCAGGATCCAGGCCGCCCGCTCCGCCAAGCCCTCGCCGCTCAGATCCTCCGGCCCCCACACCTTGAACCACCAGTCGGCGCCCCACTCGCTTTCCACCTTGCGCATCGTGCTGCGGAAATTCAGTGCCTCGGCAATCGACTCCTCGACCAGCGCGGTTCCCTCCGGCGCCTCCATCATCGCTGCGGCGACGTCGCAGGAGGCGATGATCGCGTACTGCGGCGAGGTCGAGGTGTGCATCAGATAGGCTTCGTTGAAGACATCGCGGTCGAGCTTGCGTCCTGCCGACTCCTGCACCAGGATCTGCGATGCCTGCGACAGGCCGGCAAGCAGCTTGTGCGTCGACTGCGTCGAGAAGATCATCGAATCCTGGCAGCGCGGCCGATCGGCGCCGATGGCATGGTAGTCGCCGTAGAAATCATGGAAGGCCGCGTGCGGCAACCACGCCTCGTCGAAATGCAGGGTATCGATGACGCCGTCGAGCATCTGCTTGATCTCCTCGACGTTGTAGAGGATGCCGTCGTAGGTGCTCTGGGTGATGGTCAGCACGCGCGGCTTGCTCCGCACAGCACGCGCAAAGGGGTGTGCCTCGATCTTGGCGCGAATGTTCTGCCAGAGAAACTCCTCCTTCGGGATCGGCCCGATGATCCCGTAATGGTTGCGGGTCGGCATCAGGAAGACCGGGATGGCACCGGTCATGATGATCGAGTGAAGAACCGACTTGTGGCAATTGCGGTCGACGATGACGATGTCACCCGGGGCGACGGTCGAGTGCCAGACGATCTTGTTTGACGTCGAGGTCCCGTTGGTGACGAAGAACAAGTGATCGGCGTTGAAGATGCGCGCCGCGTTGCGCTCGGAAGCCGCCACCGGGCCGGTGTGGTCGAGCAGTTGCCCGAGTTCCTCAACCGCATTGCAGACATCGGCACGCAGCATGTTCTCCCCGAAGAACTGGTGGAACATGCGCCCGACGGGGCTCTTCAGGAAGGCGACACCGCCCGAATGGCCGGGACAGTGCCAGGAGTAGGAGCCGTCCTCGGCATAATGCGTCAGCGCACGGAAGAAGGGCGGCGCCAGACTCTCGAGATAGGCCTTGGCCTCGCGGACGACGTAGCGGCTGATGAACTCGGCGGTGTCCTCGAACATGTGGATGAAACCGTGCAGTTCGCGCAGGACGTCGTTCGGAATGTGGCGCGAGGTGCGGGTCTCGCCGTAGAGGAAGATCGGGATGTCCTCGTTGCGGCAGCGGATTTCCTTGACGAAGGCGCGCAGGCTGGCGATCGTCTGGTCCGATCGGCCATGCTTGAACTCCTCGTCGTCGATCGACAGGATGAAGGCCGAGGCACGGCTCTGCTGCTGCGCAAAGGAGGTCAGATCGCCGTAGCTGGTGACGCCGAAGACCTCGAAGCCCTTCTTCTCGATCGCCTTGGCGAGCGCGCGAATGCCGATTCCGCCGGTGTTTTCCGAGCGGTAGTCCTTGTCGATGACGATTACCGGGAAATTGAAATGCATCTGCGGAATCCAGTCTCTGGTCGGGGTGAGATGTCGGCAGCG
>JAEUOM010000132.1 GCA_016788495.1 Accumulibacter sp.
CGGCGCTGGCGACCGAATGCGCCGGCAGATGCGCCAGTTGCTGCAGCGGATGGGTGAACAGCGACAACGCCTGGCGCACGACCTCCAGCGCCTGCAGGCGCGCGTCGACGACCAGCAGCGCGACGGCGATCGCGACGTAGAACGACAGCAACGCCAAGGGTGCCGGCCCGCGCTTGAAGAACGGTGGCGGCTGATGTTCCATCGCTCAGGCCTGGCAACTGGCAGTGCACGGCAAAGCCGCCGCCACCGGTCAATCGGAAGCGAAGATGCTGCCGAGGTTGTCCATCTTCTCGAGCGCCAGGCCGCAACCGCGGGCGACACAGGTCAGGGGTTCCTCGGCGACGATCACCGGCAGACCGGTCTCTTCCATCAGCAGCCGGTCGATGTCGCGCAGCAGCGCGCCACCTCCGGTCAGGACCATGCCCTTCTCGGCAATGTCGGCACCGAGCTCGGGTGGCGTCTTCTCGAGTGCCGACTTGACCGCCGAGACGACGCTGTTCAGCGGCTCGGTCAGTGCCTCGAGGATCTCGTTCGAGGAAATGGTGAACTTGCGCGGAATGCCTTCCGCCTTGTTGATTCCCGACACCTCCATCTCGCGCACCTCGGCACCGGGAAAGGCCGATCCGATTCGCTTCTTGATGTTCTCGGCGGTGTTCTCGCCGATCAGCATGCCGTAGTTGCGGCTGATGTAGTTCATGATCGCCTCGTCGAGCTTGTCGCCACCGACCCGCACCGAACCGGCATAGACCATGCCACCGAGTGAGATCACCCCGACTTCGGTCGTCCCGCCACCGATGTCGACGACCATCGACCCGGTCGGCTCGGAAACCGGCAGACCGGCACCGATGGCAGCCGCCATCGGCTCCTCGATCAGGAAGACCTGGCTGGCACCGGCGCCAATCGCCGACTCGCGGATCGCCCGCCGTTCGACCTGAGTCGAGCCCGACGGCACGCAGATGATGATCCGTGGTGACGGCGACAGCAGGCGCGAATCGTGCACCTTCTTGATGAACTGCTTGAGCATCTGCTCGGTGACGGTGAAGTCGGCGATCACGCCGTCCTTCATCGGGCGGATGACGGTCAGCGCCCCGGGCGCCTTGCCCAGCATCTCCTTCGCCGACTTGCCGACCGCCTGAATGGTCTTCTTGGAACTGGGCCCACCCTCGGTCCGGATGGCGACGACCGACGGTTCATCGAGAACGATTCCTTTCGAGCGCACGTAGATCAGCGTATTGGCGGTGCCGAGGTCGATCGCCAGATCATTCGAGAAGTAACTGCGCAGAAAACTGAACATGCTTGCGAAATCCGTGATGGCCCCCGTGAGGGGCTGCGGTGGGAAAAACTTTTATGATACCTTATATGGCTCGCTCGTTTACCACCTTAGTGATTTCGTAACCATGTCGCTCACCCTCGAACAGGTCCATCGCATTGCCCATCTCGCCCGCATCGAAGTCGACGAGGTCGAGGCCCGTCGCACCCTTGGCCAACTCAACGGGATCTTCGGCCTGATCGAGACGATGCAGGCAGTCGACACGCAGGGCGTCGAACCGATGGCGCATGCGCAGGACCTGGCACAGCGCCTGCGTCCCGACTGCGTCACCGAAGACGACCAAGTGGCCTGGCGCGCCGCCTTCCAGGCGATCGCACCGGAAGCCGAGGCCGGCCTCTATCTCGTGCCAAGGGTCATCGAATGATCGAGCTCAGTCTGGCCGACATCGGACGGGCCCTCGCCAGCCGAGAGATCTCCAGCGTCGAACTGACGGGAATCTACCTCGATCGGATCGCCCGTCTCAACCCACAGTTGAACGCCTTCATCACCGTCGACCCCGAGCGTAGCCTGGCGCAGGCGCGGGCTGCCGACGACCGGCTGGCGCGGGGCGAAACACGGGCGCTCACCGGCATTCCGATCGCCCACAAGGACATCTTCTGCGCCAGAGACTGGCTGACGACCTGCGGCTCGAAGATGCTGAGCAACTTCGTCAGTCCCTACGATGCGACGGTGATCGGCCGCTTCCGGCAGGACGGTGCGGTGCTGCTCGGCAAGACCAACATGGACGAGTTCGCCATGGGTTCGTCGACCGAGACATCCTTCTATGGTCCGACCGCCAATCCCTGGGCACTGGATCGTGTTCCCGGCGGCTCGTCCGGTGGCTCGGCGGCGGCCGTTGCGGCGCGCCTGGCGCCGGCGGCAACCGGCACCGACACCGGCGGCTCGATTCGCCAGCCCGCCGCCCTGTGCAACCTCTCCGGCATGAAGCCGACCTACGGCGTCATTTCGCGCTACGGCATGATCGCCTTCGCCTCGTCGCTCGACCAGGCGGGCCCGCTCGCCCGCTCGGCCGCCGACTGTGCCCTGCTGCTCAACTGCATGGCCGGCTTCGATGAACGCGACTCGACGAGCCTCGACCGCCCGGGCGAGGATTTCGCCCGCGAACTCACGGCAGCCGCCGGCAGCAGGCCGCTGGCCGGACTGCGCATCGGCCTGCCGCAGCAGTTCTTCGGCGAAGGCTGCAGCGCCGAGGTCATGCAGTTGGTCGATGCCGCCATCGCCGAGTACCGCCAACTCGGCGCCGAGACGGTGCCGGTCGGTCTGCCGAGCATGGATCTCTCGGTGGCCGCGTACTACGTGATCGCACCGGCCGAGGCGAGTTCGAATCTGGCACGATTCGACGGCGTGCGCTACGGCTACCGCGCGCCCGCCTACGCCGACCTGACCGACATGTACTGCAAGAGCCGCGCGCAGGGCTTCGGTGCGGAGGTCAAGCGCCGTATCCTGATCGGCACCTATGTCCTGTCGCACGGCTATTACGACGCCTACTACCTGCAGGCACAACGCATCCGCCGGCTGATCGCCAATGACTTTGCCGAGGCTTTCCGGCAATGTGACGTGATCCTCGGCCCGACCAGCCCGAGCACCGCTTTCAGACTGGGCGAGAAGGCTGCCGATCCGGTACAGATGTACCTCTCCGATATCTACACCATCGCCGTCAACCTGGCGGGCCTGCCCGCGATCTCGATCCCTTGCGGCTTTGCCGGCGGCCTGCCGGCGGGACTGCAGTTGATCGGCAACTACTTCCGCGAGGCTCGGCTGCTCAACATCGCCCACCGCTACCAGCAGGTCACCGACTGGCACCGGCAGCGCCCGGCCGGGCATGCCTGAGATGCAGAGCCTGCCGGTCTGGCAAGCCTGCCGGATCGGCGACACCGTTCCACCGGGTCGCGACGGTCGTCTGCCCGGCCGCAGCCCCGGCCCTTGAAGAGTGAGCAAGCAGAGATGAAACAGTGGGAAGTCGTCATCGGCATCGAAACGCATGTGCAGCTGTCGACCAGGGCGAAGATTTTTTCCGGCAGTTCGACCGCCTTTGGTGCCGCACCCAACCTGCAGGCCAATGCCGTGGACATCGCGCTTCCCGGCGTCCTGCCCGTGCTCAACAAGGGAGCGGTCGAATGCGCGATCCGCTTCGGTCTCGCGATCGGCGGCGAGGTCGCTGCCAAGTCGGTCTTTGCGCGCAAGAACTACTTCTATCCGGACCTGCCGAAGGGCTACCAGATCAGCCAGTACGAGCTGCCGGTGGTGTGTGGCGGCAGTCTGTCGATCCAGGTCGGCGAGACCGAGAAAACGATCGCCCTGACCCGCGCGCACCTTGAGGAGGATGCTGGCAAGTCGCTGCACGAAGGACTCGGTCCGGCCGCCCAGGGCAGATCGGGAATCGACCTCAACCGCGCCGGGACACCGTTGCTCGAGATCGTCACCGAGCCCGACATGCGCTCCGCCGCAGAAGCGGTCGCCTATGCCCGGGCGCTGCACGCCCTGGTCCGCTGGATCGGTATCTGCGATGGCAACATGCAGGAAGGCTCGTTTCGCTGCGATGCCAACGTGTCCGTCAGGGCGGCCGGCGAAAGCCGTCTGGGCACCCGACGCGAGATCAAGAACCTCAATTCCTTCCGTTTCCTGCAGCAGGCGATCGACTACGAGGTGCGCTGGCAGATCGCCACCATCGAGGATGGCGGCAGCATCGAGCAGGCGACGGTGCTGTTCGACCCCGCCAGCGGCGAGACCCGGGCGATGCGTTCGAAGGAAGATGCGCACGATTACCGTTACTTTCCCGACCCCGACCTGCTGCCTCTGGTCATCGACCGGCAGTGGGTCGAACAGGTGCGCGCCGAGTTGCCCGAACTGCCGGCTGCCAGGCGCCAGCGGCTGATCAATGAGCACGGGCTGTCCGCTTACGACGCGCGCATCGTGACCACTTCGCTCGACCTGGCGAACTACTACGAAGCGACCGTCGCCGCCGCCGGCAGGGAGAACGCCAAGACCTGTGCCAACTGGGTCATGGTCGACCTGGCGGCACGACTGAACCGGGAAGACCGCGAGATCGGCCAGTCGCCCATCTCGGCAACGCAGCTCGGCGGACTGATCGCCCGCATTGCCGACGGAACGATCTCGACCAGCATGGCCCGCAAGGTCTTCGACGAACTCTGCAGCGGCGGAGACGCCGCTTCTGCCGACGAGATAATCGCCAGGCAGGGGCTGCAGCAGATCACTGACAGCGACGCCCTGACCGCCCTGATCGACGAGTTGCTGGCGGCCAACCCCGGCATGGTTGCCGAGTTCAGGTCGGGCAAGGAAAAGGCGTTCAACGCCTTGGTCGGTCAGGTGATGAAGGCAACGCGTGGCCAAGCCAACCCGCAACGGGTCGGTGAATTGCTGCGCCAGAAGCTCGGCTGACAGGGCGGTCGGCAGCCGGTTGGCAGGGAAACGTCCCGGAGGCCTTCAGGGCCGTCCCGCAGGCGGCCGCTTCGAGAGTTCGACGAAGCGGCGCAGATCCTCGTCGTACTTCAGACGAATCGTGTCGCGATCCTTCTTCTTCGATTCGATCACCGACTCCTGCGCCCTGATTTCCTGGTCGGCATCGCGCAGTCCCTTGGCGACCTCAAGCGGCAACTGCCGGTTGCGGTAGAACTCGGCCTCGTCCTCGAAGCGCTTGCGCTGACGGCGTACTTCGACGATCCGCTCCTCGGCCGCCTTGATGGCCGCTGCAAGGTCCCTTTCGGCGCGTGCCCGCATGAGCTCGATGTCCTTCTCGCTGCCGTAGGTGTTGAGCAAGGCCTGGTCCTTGCGTCTCTGCTCGTTCTGCAGCCGCTCCTGCTCGCGGCGACGCTGCTCTTCGGCCGCCCGCTGGGCGCGCTGCTCGGCAGTCAATGGCGCCTCGACAGTGCGCACCGGCCGGCCCGAGACGCCGATCTCGCGATACGCGCGCCCGACGCAAACCACCGGCAGGATGTCACCGCACACCTGCTTGCCCGCTTCATCGTGACAACAGAAGATCGTCACGCCGGCCAGCGCCGGCGGCGCACCGGCCAGTGCCGCCAGCAGCAAGAGACCTCTGCTAGGCGGCACGTGCAATACCATACTGCCGCCGGTAGACGGCGACCGCCGCCTCGTTCTGCCGCAGTTGCGGACTGTTGCCGAGATAACCCATCAGGTCGTCCAGCGTCGCGACCGCGACCACCGGCATGGCGAAATCCCGCTCGACCTCCTGCACGGCGGACAACTCGCCCTGACCCCGCTCCATCCGGTCGAGGGCAATGACGACGCCGCACGGCGAAGCACCCGCGGCGCGGATCAGCTCGACCGACTCGCGAATCGACGTGCCGGCAGTGATCACGTCATCGACGATCAGGACGCGACCGGCGAGTGGCGCACCGACGACGCTGCCGCCCTCACCATGATCCTTGGCCTCCTTGCGATTGAAAGAAAACGGCAGGTTGAGCCCTCGCCGCGCAAGTGCGACGGCAATCGCCGCGACCAGCGGAATACCCTTGTAGGCCGGTCCGAACAGGCCGTCGACGACGATCCCGCTGGCGGTGATCGCGTTGGCGTAGAATTCGGCCAGCCGATCGAGGGCAGCGCCATTGTTGAACAGGCCGGCATTGAAGAAATAGGGCGACAGCCGGCCCCCTTTGGTCCTGAACTCGCCAAAGCGCAGCACGTCCTGCCCCACTGCGAATTCGATGAACTGCTGTCGGAAATCCATGTATCTATTTTCACTGAAAGCCGGTCCCGGCGCCGGACAGCTATGTTACGCATCATTACGCTGAACCTCAACGGCATTCGATCGGCCTGGCGGCGGGGTCTCCTGCCCTGGCTCGAGCGGCAGGACGCCGATGTCGTCTGCGTCCAGGAACTGCGAGCGGACGCGGCGGACCTCGACGAGCAGATGCGGGCACCCGCCGGACTGCATGCCTACTACCGCCATGCGGACAGGAAGGGCTACAGCGGCGTCGGCCTGTGGTGCCGGACGTTACCGGATCGGGTGGTCGATCAGCTCGGCAGCGCCGAGTTCGACACGGAAGGCCGCTACCTGCGCGCGGATTTCGGCCGCCTGTCGGTGGTAACGCTCTATCAGCCATCCGGTTCCAGCTCGGCTGAGCGGCAGCAGGCCAAGTACCGCTTCATGGCGCTGATCGGCCCGCATCTGAAGCGCCTCACCGGCAGCGGCCGCGCGATCATCGTCTGCGGCGATTGGAACATAGCGCACCAGGAGATCGATCTCAGCAATTGGCGCAGCAATCGCGGCAATTCAGGCTTTCTGCCCGAGGAACGAGCCTGGGTCAGCCGCCTGCTGAGTGAGGACGGCTGGTGCGACGTCTACCGACGGCTGCACCCTGAGGCCACCGGTGACTCATACACTTGGTGGTCCAACCGCGGACAGGCGTGGGCGAAGAATGTCGGCTGGCGGCTGGATTACCAACTGGCGACGGCAAACATCGCCGGCACGGCACGGCGCGCGGCGATCTACAAAGAGGAGCGCTTCAGCGACCACGCCCCCTTGACGATCGATTACGACTACACTCTGGCAACTGCCGACAGACATTGATCTTCGCCAGCGTTTTCTATAATGTGAAGGTCTCGTAGCAGCCGTGTCATTCCCGTCATCCCCTTCCACCGTGAGGCCCACAATGTCCGAAGTCACTGATCTTTCCACCGCCAACAAACAGAAACTCGTCTCCGACATGAAGGTCGTGGTCGCAGACGCCGAGGAGATCCTGCGCGCCACCGCCGGCGTTGCGGGCGACAAGATGGGCGATCTGCGCGAGCGCTTCGGCGAGCGGCTGCGCGACGCCCGGATCCGGCTGGCTGACGCCGAAGCGGCTCTGGTCGACCGCACCAAGGCGGCCGCCCGCGCCACCGACGATTACGTGCATGAGAACCCCTGGCGCGCGGTCGGCCTGGCTGCAGCCGTCGGCCTGCTGCTTGGCGTGATCATCGGCCGTCGCTGATCAGCGCGGACTCGATGAGCGACCGCTCCAGCGGTGTCAGCGGCGGCATCCTGGCGGCGACGAAGAACGGCGCCGCAACACTGCTGGCAACCGGCCGCACACGTCTCGAACTGCTCGGCAATGAGTTCGGCGAAGAGAAACTGCGCGCCATCCGCCTGCTGCTGCTGGCGCAGACGGCGAGCTTCTGTCTGATCGTCGGCACGATTCTCGTGCTTGGCGTGCTGACCGTTCTCTTCTGGGAGCAACGGCTGGTTCTCCTGATCGTTCTCAGCGCCGGCTTCCTGCTCGCCGGTGGTGTCGCCCTGCTGGCACTGCGGCGCGCCTCGCGCGGTCGCCGGCACCTGTTCACCAGCAGCATCGCCGAACTCGAGCAGGACATCCGTTTGTTGCAGGGTGCTGCGCGCAGTGAACCAAGAGCAGATTGACCTCGCCGTCGAGCGCGGCCGGCTGCTCGAGCGCATCAGCAGCCAGCGCCAGTTGCTCGCGCAGCAGTTGCAGCCGCTGGGCGGGGCCATGGCAACGGCCGACCGCGTAGTCGTCGGCGCACGCGAGTGTGGCGACTACCTCGCGCGGCATCCGGAACTGGTCGCGACGAGCGTCGCCGTGCTCGTCATCCTGCGACCGAGCCGCGTCTGGCGCTGGACCAGACGCGGATTCCTGGCTTGGCGCACCTGGCGCATGCTGCGCCGGGAGCTGTCACACCTCGGCCTCTTCGACCGTGCCTGACCGGTCCCGCAGACAGGCAGGTCGGACGCGTCGCTGCCTCGTCGCCCGGACAGCCAGCCACGCGGGCGCATCGGCAGCCTCAGATCCAGGCTCCCAGGGCCTGCATCTGCCGGGTCGCTGCTGCCGCCCAGCCCCGATTGGCGGCCGGACTTGCCGGACTCGGATGCAGCACGCGAGCGATTCGCACCGGCATCCCGGCCAAAGCCGCGGCCGCCCGCTCCTCGGCGAAGGCGCCGAGGCCGATCACCCAGGCAGGCTGCAGGACCGAGACCACTAGCCTGAGGTGCGCGTCACAGGCGGCACGCAGCGGCTCGGCCTCGGCTGCTGGCAGCTTGTCTGGCGTCAGATTGCGGCCGCGATCGAAAAAGGCGAGCGGGCAGTAGTTGGCAACGAAGTGCTCGGCGAAGAACGCTTCGGCGCTGCCGAAGCGCTCGCGGAACAACCCCCACAACCGTCGCCCGCTGACCTCCGAGCGGGTGCAGGCAAAGCCTTCGACCGGCCGCCACGGATTCTCGAGCATGGGCTTCGCGACTTCGACGCGGATGCCAAGCCAGTCCCGCACGGCGGCCACCTCGCCGAACGGAACGCCGGTCTGCACCATCCCGAAAGGACCCGGATTCATGCCGAGGAAGAGGATCTTGCGGGCACTGACGGCATAGCGGCGAAGATAGGACTCGTGGCCAGACCAGGCATAGCTCAGCGGGTCATAAACGTGGCTGACAGGCGGCCCGAAGCTGAGCCGCGTCAGCTGGACAGACAGCTCCCGGGCGGCAGCGATCAGCGCCGTGGCGATGGTGGCGTCACGTTCCACGGCGCAACCTTCAGCAGCAGGGCCATTCCTGGCGCGGCCAGCACGAAGCAGAGGATGAAGAAGCTGAACCACCCGACTGCCTCGACGAGCGCCCCGGCACCGGCGTTGATGAAGGTGCGCGGTACCGCGGCCAAGCTGGTGAACAGGGCAAACTGGGTGGCGGTGAAGGCGGGATTGGTGGCGCGCGCGATGAAGGCGGTGAAGGCTGCCGTACCCAGCCCGACCCCGAGATACTCGGCGGCAATCACGCTCGCCAGCGCCGCCCGGTCAAACCCGTCGATACTCGTCTGCACGCCCCGCGAAGCGAGCCAGGCGAAACCGAGAATGGTGACCATCTGGACCAAGCCAAACAGCCAGAGTGCGCGGTTGATCCCCAGCCGCACCATCCACAGGCCGCCGAGCAGGCCGCCAAAGACCGCCGGCCAGAGTCCGGCATGCTTGGCGATGACGCCGATGTCGGTCTTGCTGTAGCCAAGATCGAGATAGAAGGGAGTTGACAGCGCCGTCGCCAGCGAATCGCCGAGCTTGTAGAGGAAGATGAACGCGAGCACCAGCAGCGCACCGGACCAGCCCTGACGGCCAATGAACTCGTGGAAGGGTTCGACCACCGCCTGGCGCAGGGTCTTCGGCGCACCGGAGACGCCCGGTTCGGCAACCAGCAGCGCCATCACCATGCCCGGCAGCATGAAGGCGGCAGTGATCCAGAAAACCTGTGCCCAGGGCAGCAGATCGGCAAGAATGAGTGACAGGGAACCCGGCACCAAGCCGGCGACGCGATAGGCGTTGACATGTACCGAGTTGCCGAGACCGAGTTCCTGGTCACTCAGGATCTCGCGCCGGAAGGCATCGAGCGCGATGTCCTGCGTTGCCGACAGGAACGCCAGCGCCACCGACAGCCAGACGACGGACGTCAGGTTGGCCGCCGGGGACAGGCCGCCAAGAAGGCCGATCGACAACAGAAGCCCGATCTGCGACAGCAGCATCCAGCCACGCCGCCGACCGAGTGGCAGACGATAGCGGTCCAGCAGCGGGGCCCAGAGGAACTTCCAAGTATAGGGGAACTGGATCAACGCAAACAGGCCGATGGTCTTCAGATCGACACTCTCGCTGCGCAGCCATGCCGGCAGCAGATTGAGCAGCAGGTAGAGCGGCATGCCGGAGCTGAAGCCGGTCAGGACACAGATCAGCATCCGCCTGGTCAGCAGCAGGCGTAGCCAATCAGGCATCATCAGCTGCCGCGTCCGAGGCGATAGAAGGCCAGGCTACCGTTGAGGTTGGGGTCTTCGCTGACCTCGCGGCCTGCTTCATCGAAGGTCAGGCGCTCGCGAACGTGGATACCAAGCCGCGCGCAGAGATCCTCGAAGTCGGCGATGGTGAAGAAACGTACGTTCGGCGTATCGAACCAGTCGTAGGGCAGATCCTCCGAAACCGGCATGCGCCCGGCAGCGATCGCGGCGCGATTGGTCCGGTAAGCAAAGTTGGGAAAGCTGACCACCGCTTCGTCTGCGACACGCAGCATTTCGTTGAGGATGCCTTCCGTGGCATGCATCGTCTGCAGCGCCTGCGAGATGATCACGTGATCGAAAGACTTGTCCTCGAAACCAGAAAGCCCGCACTCGATGTCCATCTGGATGACGTCGACACCGTTGCGGATGCAACCGAGAACGCTGTCGCCATCGATCTCGACGCCATAGCCGCTGACGTCGCGGGTCTCGCTGAGGTAGCGCAGCAGCCTGCCGTCACCACAACCAAGATCAAGGACGCGCTCGCCTGGCGGAATCCAGCCGGCGATGACGGCAAAGTCGAAACGCTCCCGCTGTTCCGCCTTGACCCTTCGCTCGTGTTCGGTCATACGGCGATGTTCTCCAGATAGGCGCGCAACAGGGCATGATAATGTGGATCGTCGAGCAGGAACGAGTCGTGTCCGGCATCACATTCGATCTCGGCATAAGCCACGTGCAGTCGATTGTGCAGCAGGGCGAAGACGATCTCCCGCGAACGCGCCGGCGCGAAGCGCCAGTCGGTGGAAAAACTGGCGACGAAGAAGCTCGCCTTCGCACGCGCCAGGGCGGCGGCCAAGTTTCCGTCGTACGCATAGGCAGGGTCGAAATAGTCGAGCGCCTTGGTCATCATCAGGTAGGTGTTGGCATCGAAGAATCGCGCGAACTTGTCGCCCTGATGACGCAGGTACGACTCCACCTCGAAATCGACGTCGTAACTGAACTTGTGCTCTCCATGCCGCAACTGGCGACCGAACTTCTCGCCCATCTGGCTATCCGACAGATAGGTGATGTGGCCGACCATTCGCGCCAGTCGCAGCCCGCGGGTCGGGATGACGCCATTCTCGGCATAGTGGCCGCCGTGAAAGTCGGGGTCGGAAACGATCGCCTGCCGCGCCACCTCGTTGAAAGCGATGTTCTGTGCCGACAGCTTCGGCGCCGAGGCGATCACCAGCGCGTGCCGGATGCGCTCGGGAAACTGCAGCGACCACGCCAGTGCCTGCATGCCGCCAAGACTGCCGCCGACGACTGCCGCCCAGGTGGCGATGCCGAGGTGGTCGGCCAGGCGTGCCTGTGCCGCCACCCAGTCCTCGACCGTCACCATCGGAAAGTCGGCGCCGTAACGCCTGCCGGTTTCGGGATTGACCGACAGCGGTCCGGTTGAGCCATAGCAACCACCGAGATTGTTGACGCCGACGACGAAGAACTTCCGCGTGTCGAGCGGCTTCCCCGGACCGACCAGGTTGTCCCACCAGCCGACGTTCTCCGGATCATCGGCATAGTGGCCGGCAATATGGTGGCTTCCGGAAAGCGCATGGCAGACCAGAACCGCGTTCGAGTGCTCGGCATTGAGCGTGCCATAGGTCTCGAACACGAGTTCGAAGCCAGGTAGCTGGGCACCGCTCTTGAGCAGCAAGGGCGCGGCGAACCGCACTCTTTGCGCGGCGACGACTCCGACGGAATTCTCTGATGACATCACCATCGCATCGCTACCCGTTGAGCTTGGCAAGCTGTTCCCGGATCTTCGCCGGCTCCTCGTGGCGCAGCAGGCGGCGAACGATCGGCGCCAGCTCGGCGCAGTTGCTCTGCATGATCGTCTGCTTGACCGAGAGAATCTGCGCCGGATGCATCGAGAATTGTCGCAACCCCATGCCCAGCAGCAGGCGCGTCAGTGCCGGGTCGCCAGCCAGCTCACCGCAGATCGAAACCGGGATATTGACCTTCTCCGCACTGGCGATGGTGTGCGCGAGCAGCATCAGCACCGCCGGATGCAGCGGATCGTACAGCGACGCGACCTGTTCGTCACTACGATCGATGGCCAGCGTGTACTGGATCAGGTCGTTGGTACCGATCGACAGGAAATGCATGCGGCGCAGGAACAGACCAACGGCGAGAGCGGCCGCCGGAATCTCGATCATGGCGCCAACCTGGATCGCTTCGTCAAAAGGGGCCCGCTCGCCGCGCAGGCTCGACTTCGCCCGCTCGATCGCCGCCAGCGTCTGGTCGATCTCGTGCGCCTGCGAGAGCATGGGAATCAACAGCTTGATCTTGCCGTACCTCGACGCGCGCAGGATGGCGCGCAACTGCGTCTGGAACATTTTCGGCTCGGCCAGCGACAGGCGGATCGCGCGCAGACCGAGCGCCGGGTTGCTCTGCAGGCGCTCGCCGAAGACCTTCTCCGGGTGCAGGTCCTTGTCGGAGCCCAGATCGAAGGTGCGAATGGTCACCGGCCGTCCGCCCATACCCTTGACGACCGTGCTGTAGGCCTCGAACTGCTCGTCTTCGGTCGGCATGTCGCCGCGATCGAGGAAGAGGAACTCGGTGCGGAACAGGCCGATGCCCTCGGCACCGCCGTCGAGCGCGTTCGCCACATCCCCGGGCAGTTCGATGTTGGCGTG
>JAEUOM010000196.1 GCA_016788495.1 Accumulibacter sp.
GCTGCCGCGGATCGAAACCGAACTGGCGGCCGCCGCAACCTTCTATCCGGCCGAGGAGTACCATCAGGACTACTACAAGAAGAACCCCGTGCGTTATTCCTACTATCGGCTGTCCTGTGGGCGGGACGCCCGCCTGAAGCAGATTTGGGGTGATGGCTGAGTGCCGCTGGCTGACTGCAGCGGCGCTCAGTCCGCCTGACAGAGCAGGCCCTTGAGGTACTCCCCTTCGCTGAAGCCGAGTCCAACCGGGTGGTCGGCGGGTGCCGCCAGATGGCGCAGGATGCGGGCCTGGCGACCGGCGGCGATGGCCGCATCGGCGACGATCTCCTGAAAGTGCTGGCGGCTGATTCCGCCCGAGCAGGAGTAGGTCATCAGCAGGCCGCCCGCAGCCAGCAGGCGGAAGCCGAAGACGTTGATGTCCCGGTAGGCGCGCGCCGCGCGTTCAGCATGCGTGGCCGAGGGAGCGAACTTCGGCGGATCGAGGATGATCAGATCGAAGCGTTCGCCGCGGCTCTTCAACAGCCGCAGCTCGCTGAAGACGTCCGCCTCGCGCCATTCGGCGAGGCTGGCGTCGAGTCGTGGGTTGAGGGCGAGGTTTTCCACGGCAGTCGCCAGTGCCGGTGCCGAGGAGTCGATCGACAGCACCTGGCTGGCTCCGCCGGCGAGTGCCTGCAAGGAGAAGCCGCCGCTGTAGCAGAAGCAGTTCAGCGTTCGGCGTCCGCTGGCGAGCAGGCGCGTCAGCAGCCGGTTGTCGCGCTGGTCGAGATAGAAGCCGGTCTTGTGGCCGGCGACGATGTCCACCCGCATGCGGACACCATTCTCGACGATGCTCAGCGGGCTGGGCGGCGCCTCTCCGAGCAACCAGCCGGCGACGGGAAGCAGTCCCTCGAGACGGCGGACGTCCGAGTCCGAGCGCTCGTAGATGCGCGCGCAGCCCGTTGCCCGCTGCAGCGCACGCACCAGCGCCTGTCGCCACTTGTCGGCGCCGGCGGACGTCAGCTGGAGGACAATGGTGTCGCCGTAGCGATCGGCGATGACGCCGGGCAGGCCGTCGGACTCGCCGTGCAGCAGGCGCAGTCCCTCCTGTTCGCGCAAGTCGGGCAGCAGCAGGCGACGCTCGACTGCCGCCAGCACGCGCCGCTTGAAGAACGCGTCGTCGACGATTTCCTGCGGATCGAAGGTCCACACCCGGGCCCGGATCTTCGATTCCGGGCTCCATGCGGCCCTGGCCAGCGGCCGGCCGTTGGCGGCGACGACCTCGACCGTGTCGCCCGGACGAGCGCGGCCTTCCAGCCGGTCGACCGCGCCGGCGAAAATCCACGGATGCTGGCGGGCAAGCTGGCGATCCTTGCCGGGCAGGAGAACGAGTTGAGGCATGCGGAAGGTGCCCGGTGCGGGTCGGTGGCGAGGGGCGCAGTCTACACCACAGCGGCAGCCAGCGAAGCGCTGTTTCGCCGGTTGCCCTCCTCCCGTGCGATCCGGCGGCAGCCTTTTTTGAGCCCGATCAACGCGGGGTCCGGTGCGCCCCGCCTATAATCAGCCCGTTCCGACCACCTGCCAAGCCATTTCCAAGCCATGCCGCATGCACTGCTGTCGAGTCTGCTGATCGTTTTGGCCGTCCCGGCTGTCGCCGATGCCGATGCCGATGCCATCCCGGCGGCCGCGCTGTCTGCGATCGGCGACCTCGGTGGGCTCAATGGCCAGGCGCTTGCCTGCGGCGAGAGGGGCAGCGCCGGCCAGGCGAAGCTGCTGATGATCCGGCACGCACCGAAGACAAGGCGCTACGGCGAAGTGTACGAGGAGCGAACCAACCAGGCATTCCTCGCCCAGGGTGGCGACCTGGCGTCCTGTCCGTCGGCCGCCGACTTCGCTTTCCGGTTGGACGATCTGTCGCGGCGCCTGCAGTCGCTGCTGCCGGTTTCTCCGACGGCGACGCAGAAGCCGCCAACGCCATGAGCAGGCGCTTCGGCGTCGCGCTGTGCGTCGCATTTTTCCTCGTCCCAATCGGGCAGCGTGCCGCGGCGGACGATGGCGCGGCCGACTTGCCGGCGGGGTTGCCGGCGCGCTACCTGCTGATGGACGCCAATGGGCGGGCGGTCAGCAACGACGATTTTCCGGGCCGCCTGCAACTGATCTCCTTCGGCTACACCTTCTGCCCGGATGTCTGTCCGACGACGCTGGCCGAGATGGCGGCGGTGCTCGGCGCGCTCGGTCCGGATGCCGAGCGCCTGCAGGCCATCTTCATCAGCGTCGATCCGGAACGCGACACGGCGAGCATGCTGCGCAGTTACGTCAGCTTCTTCGATCCGCGGATCATCGGGCTCAGCGGCTCGCCAGCCCTCGTCCGGCGTGCCGCAGACCATTTCGGCGTGCGCTACGAACAGGTACGTGAGCCCGGTGCACCCGCCGATCAGTACGCGGTCGACCATTCGGTGGGGATGTTCCTGCTCTCGACCGATGGTCGCTACCTGCGCCGCTTCGCCTATGCCACGCCGGCGACCGAGATCGCCGCCCGCATCCGCGAGATCATCAGCGCGAGCCCGCAGCAGCCGGGGCAGCAACGCCAGCCGTCATCGACCGGCAGGTGAATGCCCCTGGCCGGATTCATTGCCATCGACTGGAGACTTTCCCGATGAAACCCGGCTTCCTCGTCGTCCTTCTGGTGCTCCCGGCGTTCGCCGCATCGGCGGGCGAGCGACTGTCCTGTCCCGATCCGGCGGCAGCGGTACAGGTCGGCAATTGTCCCGGCGAAGCCGAACTGCGCTACAGCTTCAACGGCTTCTGCAGTGACAATCGACGCATCTATCAGGACGATGCCGCGTTGTGCGCCGACTATGCAGACTACCGGAAGGCGAAGAATGTCGCCCAGTGGGAGTCGGCGGATGGCACGTTCACCGCCTACCTGACGTGCGACTCGGTGGCGGTCCGGCTGTCGACGGTTCGCGGCGCGCGCATGACCGTGTCACGGCAGGGACAGATCAGCCGGCTGGGCTGCGACTACGGCGAGGGGATCGTCTTCACGCACCGCACGCGCTTGCAGTGCCGCATCGAAGGCGACGGCAACTGCCCGGACGACCAGCAGCGGTGCATCGCCCGCTGTGAGTGAGGAGTCGCCAGTGGCGTGGGTGAAAGGGACGAGCGAGCAACGCCGCGGCGCTGGTCGATACCCGACCGGCCGACGTGTGGCTTACCGGATCAGACCGGCCATGCAGGGGTGAGTGGACAGAAAAACGCGGCGCGGACCCCGTAGGGCGCGCGCCGCGCTGTTTGCATTCACCGACCTGTCAGCTCTTCGGCTTCGCCGGAGTGCTCATCTCGGCCTGCCCATCCTTGGCTTTCTCGCCCGGGCAGGCGACCGCAGTTGCACTCGACAGCGCCAGCGCCAAGGCCATCAGGCCGGCGGCCAGTTTCCTCATAAGCGTCTCCTCGTGACTGCCGACATTGGCACTCCCACTGTAGGCCGGTCGGCAGAAAAAAACAACCCCGATCTCGGCGGTGCCTCTCAGCACAGCTTGACGACGATGTTGTCGAGCGCCGCGGCCGCGTCGGAGACGCGGTCGGCGGCATTCGACAGGTGGCGGTAGGTTTCGCGCCGCTTGAACATGTGCAGGTAGTCGTCGCCCTGGAAGAGTTCGGCGATCGCGCGGCGGTAGGCCTTCTCGACCGTCCGCTCAGCCTTGCGGGCCGCTGCCGCGTCGCCGCCGGCGGCCGCCGGATCGCTGCCGAGGCGGCCAAAGCCGCGCGCCAGCGCTTCCGCGCCCTCGCGCAGGTGCATCGCCATCTCGAGGCTGTGCTTGTCCGGCTGCAGTCCGAGGACATCCATCTCGACCACCGTCGATTTGCAGTAATTGACGATGTCGTCGAGCGTCATGATCGCGGCGTGGATGTCCTCGCGGTCGATCGGCGTCGAAAACGCCTCGCTGAGGACGCCGAGATTGCTCGCCTTGACGCGGTCGGCCTCGTGCTCGTCGGCCCGCACCCGCTGGCTGACCGTCACATCGCCGGTTTCCATGAACTCGACGAGCAGGCGGGTGGTCTCGGCGGCGTTGGCGCTCTGTTCGCCGAGCATGCCGAAGAAGTCGGCGACGGTCGGGAAGACGCGTTCGTACAGCCGGCGGAAGATCGGCTTGTTGGCTTCGCTTGGGTTGGTATCCATGGTTCTCATCTCCTCAGGTGGTTTAGCCGACGATGATCTTGGCTATGGCGTAAATGACGATGGCGGTGATTGCCGATGCGGGAATGGTGTACAACCAGGTCTTGCCGATGTCCTTGGCCTTCTTCCAGCGCACCGCGCGCGGGCGCTCCGAGTAACCGATGCCCATGATCGAGGTGGCGACGACGTGCGTCGTCGACACCGGCGCGCCGGCGTATGAGGCCGAGAGGATCAGCAGCGCCGAAGTGAGCTGCGAATCGAAGGCGTGCAGCGGGCGGACGCGGTAGATGGCGAAACCGAGCGTACGGACGATCCGCCAGCCACCGGAGAGGATGCCGAGGGTGATGGCGATGGCGCAGGCGAGCATCACCCAGAACGGCACCTCGAACTTCGGGATGAAGCCGCCGAGCACGAGGATCAAGGTCAGCATGCCCATGCTCTTCTGCGCGTCGTTGGCGCCGTGCGAGAAGGCGAGGCCGGCGGCGGTGAAGAACTGCATCTTGCGAAGTTTGTCGTTGACCGTCGGCTTGGCGCCCGCGAGCAGGCGTCGCCCGGCGCGATGGATCAGGAAGCCGACCCAGAAGCCGAGCACGGGCGAGACGAACAGCGACACCAGCACCTTCATCACGCCGAGCAGCTTGCCTTCCTGCATCAGCGGCGTCCAGCCCCAGATGACGAACTGTGATCCGGCGGCGGCGACGACGGCACCGGCGACGCCGCCGACGAGCGCGTGCGACGAAGAGGAGGGGATGCCCAGCCACCAGGTCGCGAGGTTCCAGACGATGGCTCCGAGCAGGCCGCAGAAGAGGATCAGGATCGCCGTCTGCTTGTCGAGCGACGACAGGTCGACGAACTTGCCGATCGTGTTGGCGACGGCGGTACCGCCGAGCAACGGGCCCATGAACTCGAAGAAGCCGACGATGCAGACGGCCTGGATCGGCGTCATCGCGCGCGATGCGATCACCGTGGCAACGATGTTTGCCGCGTCGTGGAAGCCGTTGGTGTAATCGAAGAACAGCACGATCACCACCGTCGCCACCGCCAGCCAGTAGATTCAGACTTCCGGATCTCGGCCGGGCATGGAGGTAGAATTCAGGAATTCGCGGTAGCACTTTATTTCCCTGGCCGAGAGGTTGCTCTGGGCGTGGTCGGGCAGCGTACGTTGCCAAGGAGTGCGGAGGTGTTGAGACAGTCATGGCTTCCAGGTTTTCCTGATGGTGCGCAGAAGGTGGGGGAAGGATTGGCGATTCTGGAGAAGGATGGCCAGGTGACCTACTTCGTCGGGGGAGACAACTATTTTTCGCACGCGGTCGGAGACC
>JAEUOM010000228.1 GCA_016788495.1 Accumulibacter sp.
TCGATGACCAACACGGACACGGCCGACGTCGTGCGCACGGCGATCCAGTGTGCCGAGCTGGCACGCGCCGGATCGGAACTGGTGCGGGTGACGGTCAATACGCCGCAGGCGGCTGCCGCGGTGGCGCCGATCCGCGAGCAACTGGCCCGGATGGGAGTCGATGTGCCGCTGGTCGGCGACTTCCATTACAACGGACACCGCTTGCTTGCCGACCATCCGGCATGTGCGGAGGGGCTTGCCAAGTACCGCATCAACCCGGGCAACGTCGGTCATGGCCGCAAGCGTGACGAGCAGTTCGCGCAGATGATCGAGATCGCCTGTCGCTACGAGAAGCCAGTGCGCATCGGTGTCAACTGGGGCAGCCTCGATCAGGATCTGCTGGCACGCATCATGGACGAGAACGCGCGGCGCGCGGTGCCGCAGGATGCCGTCGCCGTGATGCGCGAGGCGATGGTCGTCTCGGCACTCGAATCGGCAGCCCGGGCCGAGGCGCTCGGCATGCCCGGTGAGCGCATCGTCCTGTCATGCAAGGTCTCGGGCGTGCAGGACCTGATCGCCATCTATCGCGAGTTGTCGCGGCGCTGCGACTACCCCCTGCACCTGGGTCTGACCGAAGCCGGCATGGGGTCGAAGGGCATCGTCGCGTCGACGGCGGCGATGGCGGTCCTGCTGCAGGAGGGGATCGGCGACACGATCCGCGTCTCGCTGACTCCCGAGCCCGGTGGGGCACGGACGCAGGAGGTGATCGTCGCGCAGGAGATGCTGCAGACGATGGGGCTGCGCGCCTTCACGCCGATGGTCGTCGCCTGTCCGGGTTGCGGCCGGACGACCAGCAGCTTCTTCCAGGAACTGGCGCAGTCGATCCAGGAGCATGTCCGGCGGCGGATGCCGCAATGGCGGATCGAGCACGACGGGGTCGAGAACATGACGCTGGCGGTGATGGGCTGCGTGGTCAACGGGCCCGGGGAAAGCAAGCACGCCAACATCGGCATCAGCCTGCCGGGTACCGGCGAGGTGCCGGCGGCCCCGGTGTTCGAGGATGGCGTCAAGACGCTGACCCTGCGCGGCGAGCACATCGCCGAGGAGTTCACCGCCATCGTCGATGCCTATGTGGCGCGTACCTATCAGAGAAAGTCTGCCGTTCGATGAGCACGAGCAAGATCCAGTCGCTGCGCGGCATGAGCGACATCCTGCCCGACGAGGCGGAGTTCTGGGACCGTTTCGACGAAACGGTCCGTTCCTGGCTGCGCAGCTACGGTTACCGACCGATTCGTCTGCCGATCGTCGAGCCGACACCGCTGTTCAAGCGTGCGATCGGCGAGGTGACCGACATCGTCGAGAAGGAGATGTACTCCTTCGTCGACAGCCTCAATGGCGAGCAGCTGACGCTGCGCCCGGAGGGGACGGCGGGTTGCGTGCGGGCGGTGATCCAGCACAACCTGGTGGCGCAGCAGCCGCAGAGGCTTTACTACACGGGCCAGATGTTCCGCCACGAGCGGCCGCAGAAGGGGCGCTATCGCCAGTTCCACCAGGTTGGCGTCGAGGCGCTGGGCTTTCCCGGTCCCGACATCGACGCCGAGCAGATCCTCATGGGTGCCCGCCTGTGGGATGACCTCGGGCTCGAAGGCATCGTCCTGCAGCTCAACACGCTCGGACAGCCGGCGGAGCGCGCACGCCATCGTGCGGAGCTGATTGCCTACCTGGAGCGGCACGGTGCGCTGCTCGACGAGGACAGCCGGCGACGCCTGTACAGCAACCCGCTGCGCATTCTCGACAGCAAGAACCCGTCGCTGCAGGAGATGATCGTCGGCGCGCCGCGGTTGCTCGATCATCTCGGCGACGAATCGCTGGCACACTTCGAAGACGTGCAGCAGGTGCTGCGCGATGCCGGCCAGCCATTCGCGATCAACCCTCGCCTGGTGCGTGGCCTCGACTATTACAATCTGACGGTCTTCGAATGGGTGACCGATCGCCTCGGGGCGCAGGGAACCGTCTGCGCCGGCGGTCGCTACGACGGGTTGGTGGAGCAACTCGGCGGCAGGGCGTTGCCAGCCTGTGGTTTCGCCATGGGCGTCGAGCGGCTGACGACGCTGATCCGCGAGGCGGGCGGTGCTGCCGGGTCGCAGCCGGTCGACGTCTATGTCGTGCACCAGGGTGTGGCGGCGTCGCGGCTGGCGGCGCGGGTCGCCGAGTCGCTGCGCGATCGCGGCATCGATGTCCTCTTTCATTGCGGCGGGGGCGGTTTCAAGTCGCAGATGAAGAAGGCCGACGCCTCGGGCGCCGCTTTCGCCGTCATCATCGGCGACGACGAGGCAAGCGCCGGCGAGGCGAGCCTGAAGCCGTTGCGCGCAGCGGACGGGCAGGCGAACGAACAGCGACGCGTCGGCGTTGACCGCCTTGCCGACGAGATCATCGATGCAATTGTGGATTGGGAAGAAGCGTGATGGCTACCTACGACCTCGAAGAACAGGAACAGATCGCCGAACTGAAGGCGTGGTGGAAGCAGTACGGCAATCTGGTGACCGTCATCATCACCGCCGCGGCGCTCGCGGCCCTCGCCTGGCAGGGCTGGAACTGGTACGAGCGGCAGCAGTCGGCGCAGGCGGCGGTGGTTTTCGCTAGCCTGCAGAGGGCGATCGCCAGCAACGATGCGCAGCGCATCAAGGCGGCGAGTGGCGAGCTGGCGGACAAGTACGGCGGCACGGCCTATGCGCCACTGGCCGCCCTGAAGACGGCGCGCGTGCTGGTCGATGCCGGCGATGTCAAGACGGCGCGGGTGCAACTCGCCTGGGTCGTCGACCATGGCAAGGATGGACTGCGCGATGTGGCGCGCTTGCGGCTGGCGGCCCTGATGCTCGACGAGAAGGCTTACGACGAGGCGCTGAAGCTGCTCGAGGGCGCGCCGGCTGAAGGTTTCGCGGCGCGGTTCGCCGACGTCCGAGGCGATGTCCTTGCCGCGCAGGGCAAGGCAGGCGAGGCGCGGGCGGCGTACCAGTCTGCCCTGGCCGCACTCGACGCCGTGGACGGCGGCGGCAAGGGAAGGAACTCGCTGCAGGACGGCCAGGCCAACGCCGCCTATCGCGAGTCGCTGCAGCTCAAGCTCGATGCACTTGGGGAGCCGGGCTGATGATGCGTCCCCTGCTGGCCGCGGCGCTTGCGGCAACCGTCGCTGGCTGCTCGACGCTCGATGCGCTGAATCCGTTCAGCAGCAGCGGGCCGAAAATGGCCGAGCTGCAGCCAATCCAGGCCAGCGTCGAGGCACGCGTGCTGTGGTCGGATGGGGTGGGCAAAAGCGAGGACTACACGCTCGTGCCGGCGGTCGTCGGCTCAACCGTCTATGCCGCGGCGCGCGACGGGACCATCGTCCGCCTTGACGACGGGCAGCCAGCGTGGCGGATCAAGGCTGGGGCGCCGATTGCCGGCGGGGTCGGCGCCGACGCGCGCATGCTCGTCGTCGGTACGGCGAAAGGCGAAGTGCTCGCCTTTTCGGCTTTCGACGGCAGCCCGTTGTGGAAGGCGAAAGCCAGCAGCGAGGTGGTGGCGCCACCGGCGCTGAGTTCGAACGTCGTGGTCGTGCGCACGGTCGACCATCGCCTGGCTGCCTACGATGCCAGCGACGGCAAGCGCAGATGGCTTTACCAGCGGCCGAGTGCGCCGTTGTCGGTGCGCGTCACCGCGGCGCCACTGATCGTCGAGAAGTACGTCTTCGTCGGCTTGCCCGGCGGCAAGCTGATGGCCGTCAGCCTCGACAACGGGGCGCCACTCTGGGAGGGCACCGTCGCCCTGCCGAAGGGAGCCACCGAGCTTGATCGCGTGGCCGACGTCACCAGTGCGCCGGTGATCGACGGCCGGATGATCTGTGCCGCAGCCTTCCAGGGGCGCGTCGCCTGTTTCGATCTCGGTAACGGCAGCCTGATCTGGTCGCGCGACATCTCGAGTGCTGCGGGCCTCGCGGTCGACAGTCGTTACGTCTACGTCTCCGACGACAAGGGTGCGGTGCATGCCCTCGACAAGGCGAGCGGCGCCAGCCTCTGGAAGCAGGACAAGCTGTTCCTGCGTCAGTTGACTGCTCCGCAGTCGCTGCGCAGCATGGTCGTGGTCGGCGATGCCAAGGGGGTGATGCACTTCCTCAGTCGCGACGACGGATCCTTCGTCGCTCGCCTGAACAGCGATGGCAGCCCGATCCGGGCGCCGCTGCAACGCCTTGGGAGCAGTCTGCTGGTGCAGACGAGCAAGGGTAGTGTGCTCGCGATCGACGCGCAATGAAGCCGACCATCGTCCTCGTCGGGCGACCGAATGTCGGCAAGTCTACGCTCTTCAATCGCCTGACGCGGACGCGCGACGCGCTGGTGGCGGACATCCCGGGCCTCACGCGTGACCGCCATTACGGGCACGGGCGACTGGGCAGCAAACCCTATCTGGTGGTCGACACCGGCGGCTTCGAACCGCTTGCCCGCGATGGCATCGTTCACCAGATGGCGCGCCAGACCGAGCAGGCACTCGACGAGGCTGATGTCATCGTCTTCCTCGTCGACGGCCGCAGCGGCGTCACCGCGCTCGACAAGGAAATCGCCAACCGGCTGCGGCGGTCGGGTCGCCCCGTCCTGGTTGCGGTCAACAAGGCGGAAGGTCTCAGCCCTGGGGTCGTCACCGCCGATTTCCATGAACTGGGTCTCGGCGAGCCGGTAGCGATCTCGGCGGCGCACGGCGAAGGGGTGCGGGCACTGATGGAGCTGGCCGTGGAACCCTTGCCGGAGCCGCTGCCGGAGGCGGGCGCTGGCGATTCGATCCGGGTGGCGATCGTCGGCCGGCCGAACGTCGGCAAGAGCACGATGATCAACGCCCTCATCGGTGAGGAGCGGGTGATCGCCTTTGACCAGCCGGGGACGACCCGCGATGCGATCGAGGTCGAGTTCGAGCGTGCTGGCCGCCGCTACAGCCTGATCGACACCGCCGGTCTGCGGCGCCGCGGCAAGGTCTTCGAGACAATCGAAAAGTTCTCGGTGATCAAGACCCTGCAAGCGATCGAAGGGGCGCAGGTGGTGGTTCTCGTGCTGGATGCGCGGCAGGACATTTCCGACCAGGATGCGCACATTGCCGCCTTCATTCGCGAATCCGGGCGCGCGCTGGTCGTCGCGGTGAACAAGTGGGATGGGCTCGATCCCTACCTCCGCGAGCAGATCAAGGTCGCCCTCGAAAGCCAGCTGTCGTTCATCGACTTTGCCCGCTTTCACTACGTCTCGGCGCTCCGGGGGCAGGGCCTCGAAACGCTCTTTCGCTCGGTCGATGCCGCACATCAGGCCGCCACCGTCGATCTGCCGACGCCGCAACTGACCCGGGCGCTGATCGACGCTGTCGCCCGGCAGGCTCCGCCGCGCAGCGGGCAGTTCCGGCCGAAGTTGCGTTACGCGCACCAGGGCGGCCGCAATCCGCCGCTGATCGTGATTCACGGCAACGCGCTCGACAAGGTGCCCGAGTCGTATCGCCGCTATCTCGAACACGCCTTCCGAGATGTCTTCAAGTTGCAGGGGACGCCGCTGCAGATCCAGTTCAACGTCAGCAGCAATCCCTTTGCCGACAGGCCGGCGGCGGCGCAGAACCGGCGCAGCGCACCGCCGGTCGCGCGGGGGAGGGCGGCTGCGGCTGGCGGCGCCGGACCGGCACCGGCCGCGCGGGGAGCGGTCAAGCGGAAGGTTTTGGGCCGTAGCTGAAGCGGCTCCTGCTCCGTCCGGCGAGCCGCCATCATCTTGTCGGCTTGTGCGAGGAGTCGTGATCTCCCGGTGTACGGCACTTGGCGAAGTGGAATGCGGAACAAGGACAGCCGGCTGAATCCCGGTCGCGCGCTTCCGCGCCTGCCACGCTCCTGCCGGTCGACCCGGCGGCCAACCGGGTTTGCAGCGCCCCCCGGTCTGTCGCCGCCAAGCCGGGGACTCCGTGATCGCGGACTCGGGCTCCGGTGTTGCGCTCGCGAGCGTTTACGCCGATCATAGCGACTTGGCCAGTCGCGCCTGCAGCCCGGCGTGCGTCCCTCGGCTGCCGCCGTTCAGGCTGCATCGACCCGAGGCGGGCTTCACGGTATCCGGAAACTGAAGGTGATCAAGGTTCTGTTCGTCTGCATGGGAAACATCTGTCGATCGCCAACGGCAGAAGGCGTTTTCCGCCATTTCTTGCGCGAGAAGAACCTGGAGGACCGGGTCGAGGTCGATTCAGCAGGGACCCATGGCTATCATGCCGGTGAGGCACCGGATCAGAGGACGCAGCGGGCGGCCGCGGTGCGCGGCTATGACCTTTCGGAGATGCGGGCGCGCAAGGTCGCATCGCAGGATCTGAGCTACTTCGACCAGATCCTTGCCATGGACCGCAACAACCTGGACGTCCTGAAGCGAATCTGTCCGCCGGAGAAGCACGACCGGCTCGGCTTGCTGATGAGCTACTCGAAGAGCTTCGACGATGACGAAGTGCCCGATCCCTAC